>NZ_CAWUDI010000008.1:0-192997 GCF_963920925.1 Calothrix sp. CCY 0018
CTAATTCCTAATTCCTAATTCCTAATTCCTAATTCCTAATTCCTAATTCCTAATTACTAATTCCCTAATAACTGCTAGCCTTATATTAGTGGCGTGAAATTGTTGCAATACCTGAATCGCTGCTTCTAGGGGGACATATCGAAAATAACAAAAACATCATCGTTATCGGTACTTCAGCAGGAGGAGTAGAAGCGCTTTCTTTCCTGGTTAGTCATTTTCCTGCGGACTTAAATGCTGCTGTAATGATAGTTTTACACGTACCTAGTCACGCTACCAGTGTTCTGCCGCATATTCTTAACCGTGCCGGAGAATTACCAGCCTGTCATCCTAAAGATGGACAAGAAATTTCCCCTGGCTGTATTTATATTGCTCCGCCAGACTATCACTTATTAGTCAAACCCGGATATATTAGCTTGGTGCGGGGACCTAGAGAAAACAATCATCGTCCTGCAATTGACCCTTTATTCCGTAGTGCCGCACGGGCTTATGGAAGGCGAGTTGTAGGGGTGGTGCTTACGGGGGTACTTGATGATGGTACGGCAGGACTGCAAGCGATAAAACTCCGTGGTGGCATGGCAGTTGTGCAAAACCCGGAAGATGCTGTTTATCCAGGAATGCCGCGCAGCGCAATTGAGAATGTAGAGGATATTGATTATATTCTGCCTTTGTCGGAGATTGCTTCCGTTTTAATAAAACTAGCTAATACCCCTGTTGAAGCCGAAGCAGAGAAGCCTGTTTCCCATGACATCGAAATTGAAACTGATTTGGTGGATATGGATATGGAAACTTTTAATAACGACGATAGGGCAGGTACGCCTTCTAGCTTTGCCTGTCCCGATTGCGGCGGTACTCTTTGGGAATTAGAACAAAAAAATTTGTTGCGGTTTCGATGTCGTATCGGTCATGCTTATTCGTTAGAAAGCTTGCTAGCAAAGCAGTCTGACGCTTTAGAGGATGCATTATGGTTTGCTTTGCGGGCTTTGGAAGAGAAAGCATCTTTAACAAGACGCATGGCAAAAAGAATGCGCGATCGCAATCAGAATTTAGCCGCACAACGATTGCAGGAACAAGCAGAAGATGCTCTTGCTCGTGCCAATGTGATCCGTGAAACATTACTTTTAGGAAAGACGATTATCGAAAATAAATTTAATGTTTTAGAGGAGGCAACAGAAAATGAGGAATAGGGAATTGGGCATTGGGCATTGGGAATTGGGAATTGGGCATTGGGCATTGGGCATTGGGAATAGGGCATTGGGCATTGGGAATAGGGAATAGGGCATTGGGCATTGGGGAAAAAGACGATATTATTTATTGTTGGAGCGTTATTGAAGATAATAATTCTTCCCTAATAAACGAATGCAGCGCTTTTTAACTAAATTTGGGCATATTAAAGGATGTGAAAGAAAGTCGAATTATATATTTTACTTTTATGCCACACGAGCGTAGCCCTCACCCCGCCCTGACGGGCACCCCTCTCCCAAGCTTGGGAGAGGGGAGGGGGAGAGGGATTTATCTTGAATAAGAACACGTTTTTTGCATGATTTTTTACCCCTTAAAAAGACGCAGAATTAACAGCCTAGTACCGCTTCGCGGAAGTAAGAAGTAAGAAGTAAGAAGTAAGAAGTTTGATTTTCTAGGCTTTTCAGCTATTTTTAATGGTTGCCTTATTTCCGCCGACTTGTACTAGCCGGATACTTTTAAAACATCTTCTTAAATACGGCTAATTAGATAAAAACAAATTTTAATTTTTACCGCACATAAAATTCATTAATATAAAAAACACAAATCTAAATAATAAAAAACCTAATAGGAGAAGATTATATTGAATAATACACCGGCAGAGCCAGAATTAGAAAGATTATTGCAATATATCAAAAGCAATCGTGGTTTTGATTTTAGCGGTTACAAACGTGCCAGCTTAAGTCGTCGCATTTGCAAAAGGATGCAATCAATTGGTATAGAAAACTATACTAATTATTTGGATTATTTAGAAGTTCATCCCAAGGAATTTGTTGAGTTGTTCAATACGATTTTAATTAACGTTACTTCTTTCTTCCGAGAACCAAAAGCTTGGGAATATATTACTTCGGAAATTATTCCTCAAATTATTAACAAAGAAACTTTCGATCAACCAATTCGGATCTGGAGTGCTGGGTGTGCTTCCGGTGAAGAAACCTACACCATCGCAATTCTGTTAGCAGAAAGTTTGGGTATGGAAAAATATTCGCAGTTGGTAAAAGTGTTTGCTACCGATGTGGATATGGAAGCGCTCAGCCACGCTCGTTATGCAAATTATACTTCCAAACAAATCCAAAATATTCCTCAAGAAATTTTAGAAAAGTATTTTGAACCTGTAAACAATCACTACAACATTAAAAAAGAACTGCGTCGCGGGGTTATTTTTGGTCGTCACGATTTGGTACAGGATGCCCCTATATCTAAAATTGACCTGTTGATATGTCGCAATACCTTAATGTATTTTAATAGTGAAACCCAAAGTAAAATTCTCGATCGCTTTCACTTTGCATTAAATAACGGTGGTTTTTTGTTTTTGGGTAAAGCTGAAATGTTATTCAGTCGCAACCATTTATTTTCACCGTTAGAGTTAAGACAGCGAATATTTACCAAGCTTGCTAATGGTAACTTTCGACAAATGATGATGGGAATAGCTTCCTCAGATAATCAACAGCAAGTTCCCCAAATAATCGATCACAATTGCATTTATGAAGCGGCATTTGAAGTAGAGCCAGTTGCTCAAATAGTCGTAGATGTCAACGGTATAATTACTCTTGCGAATCAAGAGGTTCGCAATATGTTTAACATTCATCTTAAAGATATTGGTCGTTTGCTGCAAGATTTAGAGATTTCCTATCGCCCTGTAGAATTGCGATCGCGAATCGAACAAGTTCATAATCATCGGCGTACAGTTGCTTTAAAAGACATCGAATGGTTCAATGCAGAGCGGGAAACCAGCTACGATCTTGATATACAAATAATACCCCTCGTCCACGAAAATACTGATGAACTGTTAGGGGTGAAAATAATCTTTAACAACGTTACCCGCTTCAAGGATTTACAACAAAATTTAGTCACTGCAAATCAGGAGTTAGAAACAGCTTATGAAGAACTTCAATCTACTAACGAAGAATTAGAAACTACAAACGAAGAGCTGCAATCTACTGTGGAAGAATTAGAAACTACAAATGAAGAACTACAATCTACTAATGAAGAATTAGAGACAATGAACGAAGAGCTGCAATCTACCAACGAAGAATTGCAGACAATGAACGAAGAAATGCGGGAAAGTAGTAACGAACTCAACCGGGTAAACGGCTTTTTAGAGTCTATTTTGACAAGTTTACGTTCTGGAGTAGTGGTTTTAAGTCCAGAATTGCACATATTAATTTGGAACTATAAAGCAGAAGATATGTGGGGATTGCGGTTTGACGAAGTTTTTTCCCAGCACTTTATGAATTTAGATATCGGTTTACCCTTAGATAAACTTAGACAACCTTTGCGAGCAATTCTTAATGGTGAGAAGGAAAACTATGAATTTGAAATAAATGCCAGAAATCGCAGAGGTAAAGCAATTAAATGTCAAATAATTTTAACACCCCTTAATAATTCAACATCAGATATTCAAGGAGTAATTTTATTAATGGAGGGACACGAACAAGAGGAATCTATATAATAGTTAGGAGTTAGGAGGCGCGGAGTTAGAATAAGAGATAATTATTTTTGGCCTTTGTTCCCTATTCCCTATTCCCTGTTACCTTTTACCTCTGATTCAACTATTTAATGCCGCATAAAAAATAAAGCTATAAACCAAAAAAAAGGCGTAAGTTTTATCCCACCGGATTATATAAAAATAGAATATATCGGTATAAAGATAGATACTATTTGCTGTAATAATAGATAATTTTAAAATTAGATATTAATATTTGCACAATAAAACAGAGGTTTTAAGTGAATTTTGACAAATTCGTTAGTAAAGTAAAAGGAGTGCGACAGCAATCAGATTTATTACAAAACCGAATTACAAAGGAAATACCCAATCGAGAAGATTTATTGGTAGAAACTGTCGAGCAGCTAAATACTAGCTTAGAAGAACTTCACGTAGCAGAAGAAGAATTACTCCAGCAAAACGAGCAATTAGTAGAATATCAACAAGAAATAAATAACGAACGCCAACGCTATCAAGAATTGTTTGATTTTGCTCCCGATGCCTACCTGATAACTGATACTTATGGTAAAATCCTTGAAGCCAATCGTGCCGCATCGCAATTACTTACAATTGAGAGAAAAAAACTCGCTGGTAAACTGATAATTATCTTTGTTCCACAAGCAACACGTCGAGAATTTCGCAAAAAACTGCGCTACTTATACGAAAGAAAACAAATAAAAGATTGGGAAATTGATTTACAAAATTATCAGAAAAATTCATTTAATTGTGAAATCAGCGCCAGTAGCATAAACGATAAAAACGGCCGCTGTGTTGGTATGCGCTGGCTATTACGGGATGTTAGCGCTCGTAAATTAGCAGAAGCCAAAATCCGTTTTGTGGAACTGCAAAATTTTAAACTAAAAGAATCCTCGCGGTTAAAATCGCAAATTTTAGCGGTTTTATCCCATGAATTGCGAACACCTTTAAATGCAGTCATAGGTTTTTCCGATGTACTTTTACGGTTAAACAGAAATCAGTTTACTCCTCAGTCCCTAAATATAATAAAAACAATTATCAGAAACGGTAAAGAGCTATTAAAACTGATTAATAATATGCTTGATTTTGCCGGATTAGAAGAAGGTAAACTTACTCTTCATCTGCAAAAATTTAATATTAAAGAGTTAATCGGAAAAATTACAGATGATTTGTATTTTTTCGCAAACCAGAAAAACATTTGTTTAGAAACTCATATAAATATCCAAAACGTTATAGTTATTAATGACCCGATTCGTCTTCAACAACTACTAAGCAACTTAGTTTACAACGCCATTAAATTTACAGAAACTGGTAGCGTATCAGTTGAATTAGAAGAGTTAAACGAAGATAAGATAATTATAACTATTCAAGATACAGGTATTGGTATTTCAGACATAGATTTAAAACACATATTTCAAGCATTTAGACAAGTAAATCAGACCATAACTCGTACTTCTCAAGGAACGGGATTAGGATTAGCAATAGTCAAAGATTTATTAGTTTTAATGGGTGGAACTATCACTGTAGAAAGTTTAGTTGGTGAAGGTTCAACCTTTCGCGTCGAGTTACCGAGGGCAGTTAACAGTTAACAGTGAGCAGTGAGCAGTTATCAGTTAAACGCCCTCACTACAAAAACAAAGCCTAGTACCTGGGTGTAAATAAACATAACTATAATGATGTCATTACGAGGAGGTACGACGAAGTAATCGCAAGGATTTCAGCTTTTTTTACATTCTGTTACATAGTCATATTTAATTGTACCTACCTACTTAGAGTGTTGACTTTGATCAGATTTTCGCGCTTAAGTTCATACAACTTTTATGCCACACCAGCTCCCGCCCTCACCCCGCCCTAAAGGGCACCCCTCTCCCAAGCTTGGGAGAGGGGAGGGGGAGAGGGCACTGTCTTGAACACCAACGCACTTTTTGCATGAATTTTTATCTGCGAATACTATTAATTGTTAATTGTTAATTGTTCATTATTCATTGTTCATTGATAACTGATTCCGCAATTCTCAACTTAGCAGAGCGAGCGCGGGGATTATCTTTAATTTCTTCTTCTTGTGCAATAATCGGCTTTTTAGTTAATACTTTTAACAACGATGAATCTTTAAAACTGTGTTTAACTATCCTGTCTTCCAAGCTGTGAAAACTAATAACGGCAAATTTACTACCTTCAACAAGTGCATTCGGAGCTTTCTCTAAAAGTGTTTCTAAAGATTTTAATTCATCATTTACGACAATTCTTAAAGCTTGAAAAACGCGAGTTGCGGGGTGAATTCTTCCATAACGATATTTCCGAGGAACGCTGTAAGATATGGCTTCAGCTAACTCGGTTGTGGTGTGAAACGGACGCTTTTCAACAATACGTCTGGCGATGCGTCGCGATAATCTTTCTTCACCATATTTAAAGAAAACATTTGCTAATTCCACTTCATCCCAATGGTTTATTGCTTCAGCAGCAGTTAAAGATTGTCTTCTATCCATCCGCATATCAAGTTCGGCTTCGTTGCGAAAACTAAAACCCCTTTCCGGATTATCCAAATGGTAAGAACTAACTCCTAAATCTGCAATAATTCCGTCAAAAGTATTGTGTGGAAAATTATATTCAGCGAAATTGCTACGGACAAATTCTACACGACTTCCAAATTCTGCTAAATTATTTTTTGCTGCCGTTAAAGCATCTTGATCGCGATCGATCGCCGTGATTCGCGTATTTGGTGCAGCGGATAAAATTAACCGAGAATGCCCGCCACCACCAACAGTTGTATCTAAATAATGCCCGTTTTCGCGTATTTCTAAACCTGTAATTATTTCTTTTCCTAAAACTGGTATGTGTAAAAAAGCGGGTGTTTCTGGATTAGATGGTGCTGGCAATTCATTAATCATGGACATTTGCATTTGAATCTGATTCTTCAATTTCGGAAATACCTATTAAGGTAACTGGTGGACGGTTGGGAAATTCAACAATAAGCTTTAGCTCACCTCCCATTGCTGCAATATATTTCTGCAAAGTTGAAAGCATCAAATCGGTTCGCTGCTCCAACCGAGAAATATTACCTTGGTCAACTTGCAAAAATTCTGCCATTTGTTTTTGAGTCAGCTTTCTAGCTTGTCTTAATTGCTGTCTAGTCATTTCCTCCGCAATCAGCTTTGTTGATTCTTCTTCAATTTTTTTGCGTCGTTCGGGTGATAGCTCTTGTAATTTGTCTTTTAAAGTTTTCCCCATCAGTTATTCTCACTTTTATTCTGGTTGAGATTTTAATTGGCTTAAATGTGCGTCAAACCTATTATCAGCCGTTTTGATAAGTTGCTTATAAAAACGATTTTCACTACTACCTGATTTATCACCCGCAACTAATAATACTGCATCGCGTTTGGGGTCAAATGCCTTCTTCAATACGCCAAACACCATCTGCTGCTTTAAACCTTAATTCTTTCATATTGCTATGTCGCGAGCCGTTAAGTGTATCAACATGAGGTCGCCCCAATTCGGAACCGAAAACTTGCAACAGACTTACACGAGCAAATAATTTGTCTTGCACCTCTTGTGGTAGAGCATCAAATTCTGGTTCAAAATCTTGATAAAATTCAACAACCCAGTTCATTAAGTATGTACTCGAACACATATATTTTCAAGTACATATTAAAACTGTATGGTTGTATCTAGCAATATAAAATAATTCGTAATAATTAAAGCCTTATTGCCTTTTTGTCGCCTTATAGAGTATTGCTACTCAATGCTGGTGCGCTAAAAGACAAATTACAAGATTGTAAATGTGCTAGCAGCGAATGCTCGTAGTTAATTTGTGCGGTATACAGCTTAAAGACAAACTTACCCGATGGCGCGTTTACAAAAAAAGTCGTGTTGACAGTACCTTGATTAGTCGCTTGAATGCGCGGATTCTCAAGACACCATGCACCAAGCAATTGCACCACATCAGCTTCGGTAACTAAGTAATCTTTAGAATTAGGCATAATAATGCACTTGTATAGAAAAGTCTAATAGGTTGTTTGAAAAGCTTGTTTTTGAATTCAACTCTCGGAAACCTAACCCCTAACCCCTTCCCTACTAGGGAAGGGGAACAGGAGAGCAAGCTTTTTTAAGCCTCTCTCCTTGTAGGAGAGAGGTTTGGAGAGAGGTTTTTTTAATAATGTAATTTACCCCGTTTCATCCTTCATAATTAAAGAAATGCTCTTAAATTAATCTTCACCCTCCGAAACAGCGAGCATAAGCGAATATTCTATTAAAAATATTTGGTTAAAATAACTAAACTGAGGGAAGAGTGCAACAAAAGTTTATATTGAGGAGAATTACTGATTCATGGCATTAATGGAAACTCGCACCGAGCCAATGGTGCTGAATATGGGACCGCATCATCCCTCAATGCACGGCGTTTTACGCTTAATTATGACGTTAGACGGTGAAGACGTAGTTGATTGCGAACCCGTTATCGGCTACCTGCATCGGGGAATGGAAAAAATTGCCGAAAACCGTACTAATATCATGTACGTTCCCTATGTGAGTCGGTGGGATTACGCAGCGGGAATGTTCAACGAAGCCGTTACCGTTAATGCACCCGAAAAATTAGCGGATATCGAAGTTCCCAAGCGTGCCAGCTACATCCGCGTCATCATGCTGGAATTGAACCGCATCGCCAACCATTTATTGTGGTGGGGGCCATTCATGGCTGATGTCGGCGCACAAACTCCCTTTTTCTACCAGTTTCGCGAACGCGAGATGATTTACGATTTATGGGAAGCCGCTACAGGTTATCGCATGGTAAACAACAACTACTTCCGCATTGGTGGTGTAGCGGTTGATTTGCCCTACGGTTGGGTAGATAAATGTATGGAATTTTGCGAATACTTTTTACCCAAAGTAGACGAATACGAAAAATTAGTTACCAAAAACCCCATTTTCCGCCGTCGTGTAGAAGGAATTGGCGTAATTACTCGCGAACAAGCGATAAACTGGGGATTATCTGGCCCAATGTTGCGCGCTTCTGGGGTAAAGTGGGATTTACGCAAAGTTGACCACTACGAATGTTACGATGATTTTGACTGGGATGTTCACTGGGAAACCGCTGGCGACTGTCTCGCTCGTTATACAGTCAGATTGCGAGAAATGCGCGAATCGGTCAAAATCCTTAAGCAAGCCCTCAAAGGACTTCCTGGCGGCCCTTACGAGAACCTCGAAGCAAAGCGGATGCAGGAAGGTAAAAAGTCCAAGTGGAACGACTTTGAATATCAGTATATTGCTAAAAAAGTTGCTCCCACCTTCAAGATTCCTGATGGTGAAATCTATTCCCGCGTAGAAAGCGGTAAAGGTGAATTAGGAATTTACTTAGTTGGAGAAAATAACGTCTTTCCTTGGCGTTGGAAAATCCGTCCAGCAGATTTTAACAACCTGCAAATTTTACCCGAACTATTAAAAGGCGTAAAAGTAGCAGATATTGTTGTAATCTTGGGCAGCATCGACGTAATTATGGGTTCCGTTGATAGATAAACCCATTTAGAATTTTAGATTTTGAGGACACTGCGTTGCGGAGGTTCTCTCCGTTGTAGCAAGTGTCCGGGATTTTGGATTTTGGATTTTCACATATAATTCAAAATCTAGAATCTTTTTTTTGGGGAATTGGTAATTGGTAATAGGTAATAGGTAATTGATAACTCCTAAATTTTTACCTTTAACCTCTAACCTGAATAATGTCTATTTCACGAATTATATTTTTACTTTTTTTTCCTGCTTGTCTGGGGATATTAAAACAAGTTATTTGGAATACAGAATTAACCCATCAATTATTAGCGTTTGGAATATTTTTATTTTGTATAGAACAAGCCAATATGGCAAATCATGATTTACAAAAAGTTACTGATGCTAAAGCTCAAATTAAAGATGCTCGTTTAGATATTTTTAACAGGATTACTATTATTACAATTCTGATAGAACTAATTGGTTTTTATTTATCATCAATATACTTAGGGTGGGGTTCGTTTATTATTTTAATTAGCTTAATTTGGTTTAATATATTTGCTAATATAAAAATTAATAATTCAGCGAATAATATAATTATAAATTGGAATATTACCGAACGTCTGCCAATTTTAAGTGCTGATGTAGTTGGATTAATTTTGATCGGTATGTGGATGTTAAATATTGCTTCTAATTGGATATCTTGGGGACTCTTCGTAATGGCTGTGGTTTTCTGCGGTATTAAATTGTTTTTATATTTTAAGCCTTTTAATTTGCTTAAGTCTAGTTACTAGGAGAGTTCAATACTTTTTATCATAAAATACGATGGTTCGTAGTAAGGAATGCGCGTCCTTTAAGGAAAGCGATAAATCGCTTACTACAAACCATTATAATTGTCAATCATATAATTATTATAAACATGGAATATAACCCCGAACTATATCAAGAAATCACCAACCGCATCACCGCAAGTCCCCATCAACGCATCACCTTCGCCGAATACATGGATTTAGCGCTATATCATCCAGAATACGGTTACTATTCCCAAAAAGCGATTAACTTAGGAAAAGAAGGTGATTTCTTTACCTCCGTACATCTGGGAAGCGATATAGGTGAAATGCTGGCAGTTCAATTTGCCGAAATGTGGTCAATATTAGGTCAACCAGTAGAGTTTACTTTAATAGAAATGGGTGCGGGACAAGGATATTTAGCCGCCGATATCCTCAACTATATCAAACAAGAATATGCCGATTTATTCAAAGTTTTAAAATATATAATTATCGAAAAATCACCAGGATTAAAACAACTCCAACAAGAACACTTAAAAGAATTTGATGTTACCTGGTGTGAATTAGAAGAAATAGCAAATAATTCCGTCACCGGATGCTTTTTCTCAAATGAATTATTAGACGCTTTCCCCGTGCATCAATTTAAGATAGAAAACGGAGAATTGCGTGAAATTTACGTTACGAAAGAAGATGAAAATGTAGAAATTAATTTTTCTACCCCCTCTTCCCCCTCTCCCCCCTCCAATCTTCTTACCGAAATCACCGACAAACCTTCAACGCCAAAACTGCTTGATTACTTAAATTCCTTAGAAATTGACATAAATCAATATCCCGATGGATATCGCAGTGAAATTAATTTAGCGGCTGTGGAATGGTTAGGTGTAATAGCAAACCGTTTGCAGCGCGGGTATGTGCTAACAATTGATTATGGATATATTAAAAACCGTTATTACAATCCCAGACGCGATACAGGAAGCTTACAGTGTTACACCCGACATCATCGCCATAATGACCCGTATATTAACATTGGGCAACAAGATATTACCGCCCACGTTGATTTTACAGCCTTAGAGAACAATGGCGATCGCCTGGGTTTGCACAAAGTTGGTTTAACTCAACAAGGATTATTTTTGATGGCTTTAGGATTAGGGGAACGTGTTGCAAGTTTATCTCAATCCAAGCAACCTTTATCTACCATATTGCAACGCCGCGACTCACTACATCAACTTTTAGATCCGATGGGGCTTGGTGGTTTCCACGTTTTAGTTCAAGCCAAAGGATTAACACAAACAGAAAAATCTCAGCAACTCAAAGGTTTTACTCAGCCATATTAACATCTAAGTTGGGGTTGAAAATCGTAATAATGAGTAGGAAGTAGGCAGTAGCCTGTAGGCTGTAGGAATAAAGGAATATAGCTTTAAAAAGTTTCTGCCCACTTGCGTATCTCAAAAGTTAAAAATTTATTCATCTTACATCAATTACCATCGATTGTTGGTCTAATATAGTAGCCATTGCAATGCTATAAAAACACAACAAAGGTAATAATTATGTCTACTCACGACTTATTAATGTTAATTGGATTACTTACCCCCGGAATCTTACTTTCAGTAATTATTATGGTGACATTCGCCGCTGGAGGCTGATCAAAAAAGTTAGGAGTTAGGAGTTAGGAGTTAGGAGTTAATAATTCTACCCCCTCTCCCCCTCCCATATCAAATAATCATTTAAAGACTAAATATAAGAAAAGGAATTAAAACATGAAGGTGGCATTTCTGGGTACTGGATTAATGGGACAACCGATGGCGCAAAGGTTGTTAGAACAAGGTGTAGAGTTAATTGCTTATAATCGTACCCCAGAAAAATTAGAACCGCTTATAGCTGCTGGTGCCGAAGTTGTAGAACATCCCCATCAGGCGATCGCCGCTGCTGAATATGTAGTACTTATGCTTACTAATACGGCAGCAATTTACACCGTCTTGCTTTCCGATATGTCTTCTCGAAGCGTTGCAGGAAAACAAGTTATCCAAATGGGGACAATTACCCCTACAGAAAGTAGAGAAATTAGAGATGCAGTAGTTTCTGCTGGTGGGGATTACATAGAAGCACCAGTACTTGGCAGTAGACCAGAAGCCAAAGAAGGTAAACTAATTGTCATGGTAGGCGCACAAAAAGATCAATACAGAAACAGCCTAGAATTATTAAAGCATTTCGGTCCCGAACCCATATTAGTAGGTTCCGTAGGAAGTGCCGCAGCATTAAAATTAGCTCTAAATCAATTAATTGCATCCTTGACATCTGCCTTTGGTTTGAGTCTCGGATTTATCCAAAGTCAGGGTATTAAACCAGACGTATTTATGCAGATTTTGCGTGAAAGTGCGGTTTATGCACCAACCTTTGATAAAAAGCTGCAACGTATGGTAGATGGAAATTATGCTAATCCCAACTTTCCTGTAAAGCATTTAGTTAAAGATACAGAATATTTTATTGAAGAAGCTAAGGAAGCGGGTTTGAACGTCAGCAGTATTGAGGGTGTTAGAGAAATCCTTGATATGACTATGAAAATGGCAATGAAAAACGAAGATTACTCATCTTTGTTTGAAGCGATTAAAGCAGGAGAGCATGGGGAAGGGTGAGAATTGGTAATGGGTAATAGGTAATAGGTAATTGGGCATTGGTAATTCATAAGTTCTTAGGTTGGGTTGAGGAACGTTCACCGCTAGGTGTGCCTGAGCCGCAGCAAAGCTGAACGGCACAACCCAACATCATCTAGAAAACTAAACTAAATAATTCAATTCAAAACAATATTAAACACCCAACAAAACCGCGCTTCATTTATAAATGTACGTTGGATAATTCGTTTGAAATCAAAACACCGATGTTGGGTTACGACGCAATCAAATCAATTGGTTAATAATTAAATCTTTTCGTGCGTCTAACCCAACCTACCACTCTTGTGGGATGGGCATCCCTGCCCGTCCGAATCTACTTCATAAAGATAAAATATGCTGTATGAAATCAAAACACCGATGTTGGGTTACGACGCAATCAAATCAATTGGTTAATAATTAAATCTTGTCGTGCGTCTAACCCAACCTACCACTAAATAATTCAATTCAAAACAATATTAAACACCTAACGAAACAACTTGCTTCATTCAAAAATGTACGTTGGGTAATTTCATCTAAATCAAAATACCGATGTTGGGTTACGACGCAATCAAATCAATTGGTTAATAATTATATCTTGTCGTGCGTCTAACCCAACCTACCATTGCTCACTGTTAACTGTCATAGTTTCGGTAAAATCTCCGGCAACAATTGCCCTGGAATTTTAGATAAAGCTACATTTTGTCCTTGAATTCCTAGTTCATCATGAAAACCGCGAATTGTTTTTACTATATAACTAATGGTGCTTTGATGAGCTTCTGATTCTTGGTTCATTCCTGTTAAGGCTTGTAGATGATTATCTAATGCTTTTTCTAAATATTGGGAACGAATTTTTTTATCTTCTGTAAAAAATTTGTCTGTGCCGATCTGATAGTTTGCTAAACCTAAATTATTATGAGTCGCGAACAGATCGAAACTTAGAGATACACCTTTAAGTGAATGTGCTAAAGCTAAGGCTTCATCATAAGCTTCAATACACATTTTTAAATAATTTAATTTCTCATGTTTGTCTGTGTCAGGTTGATTTGCTAAGTGCCAATAAGCTGTACCCAAGTTATTTTGAGTGGCAGCGCAAGCTGTGGGAACGTTGGCTGGAGTCCGATATTTTAATGCTTCGTTGTAGGCATTAATAGCTAATTGCAAATGTTCTACTTCTCGCTCGTATTGGGCAAGATTCCAGTAAGCCGTACCAATATTGTTTTGAATCATGCCGTATTTCAACGGTTCTTCGTCGGAATTATAGTAAACTACGGCATGGTCGTAAGCTACTACTGCTTGTTTGAGGTTTGCTACAGGTTGATTATATTGCGCCAAATGCCAGTAAGCCGTACCTAAATTATTTTGGCAAGCTGCATACTTTAATGGTTCCATTTCGGCAGTACGAAAACGGAGAGCCTGTGTATATGCCGTCACTGCGTTTTGCCAGTTTTGATCTGGATTATTAAAACGAGCTAAATCGCCGTAAGCTGTTCCCAGATTATTTTGCACTCTTGCATAAGTTTCCGAATGCGTTTCCGGGGAAATCAATTTAAGCGATAATTCGTAAAACTCTATACCTTGCTCTATATAAGCTGGCCCTTCTTGAGAATTGGGTGGAGTGCGGTACAACATCCAATAAAGCGTACCTAAATCGTTCAAGACATCAGGCACTACAGATGAAGAATCATCATAAGAAATTGATTCCTGATATGCCAGAATCGCCACCATTAGGTTTTCTAAAGTCGATTGTCCCTCTTCTATGCGGACGCGATATATATTGCCTAAGCGATAATAAGCAGCCCCAATATCCTTTTCATCAGCTTGTTGCGAATGTAAATCCTCGATTTCTTTCAGGATTTGCTGTACTTGCTCGTTTTGATCTGGTGAATCAACTATTGTGGTGCTAATAGTTGTTAATATTAGCTCGGTTAACTCTTTGCTAATATGAGGCAAATCCGAGGCTGACGGAACAATATTTCTCGAATTACTTCTGTTGACAGGTTCGGTATTTTCCTCCTGCTGCATTCCAGGAGTAAATATTTCTAATTGCGATAGCGGATTTTCTTCCTTAGCTACAAAAGATTCCCTTGCCGATTCTAAGGCGTTTTCCGATCCTTGAGATGGTGGAAACTCGAAATCTTGTTCAAAATCTAAATCGCTAGCAGGCGTTGTTAATTCTTCGTTGATGATTGGTTCTTCCACAGAGTCTAAATCTAGACTTCTCTGAACGGAAAAACGCCGTGCTGCACTTCTATTTGGACTTGTTGGAGTTGGTTCCCCAGCGAACAAAAATACACCCGTTCGACTGCGCCAGAATTGAGGCGCAGACTGTTGAATTGCACGCAACCACGGACGTGGAACCCATAATAGCAAACTTGATTCTAAAAATCTGCTGTCTGCTTGACTTGATAGTTGCTGCTCTGTTAAACGTAGATAATGTAAAAATAAACGCTGTATGGCAACAGGTTGTCTAGTTAACTGTTCCGTACCCACCATTTGAAATGACGGAATAGGCAAAGCCCTACCCGGCACATCTTTAGAGCCACCGACAATTGGCGGTGGATAATTGCTTAACCATTGATTTATTTGCGCTATGGGATTTGGATCGTTTAAATTCAACCGTAGAGTGACTAATCGCGGATAAGCTGGGGTACTAGCTTCAGATTGCGTATCGATTGGCTGATACAAAACCTGTCCTACCGGATATGCCAAAGTTGAATGTAAACGAGCCGCTACCTGATTTCTCAGGTTTAAATCATCACATACCGCTATGAAAATTTGTCTTCGCAAGTTTAAACCCAGAGCAAGTTTCAAGCGGTGATATACTTGCCGGTTCCAACCAGAATTATTAGAGTTTACAGTATCCTTTAAGCTCATAGCGGCTCATCGTCAGCCAAATGCAGTTTACCGAAAGTACTCCTAAAAAATGGGGAAACCTTTTTACAAAGCCTCTTTGCAAAAGTAAGGTTTCGTCCATTTTCTATAGAGAAATTATTAACTTCCCAAAAATGGGTATATATAAGCAGCAACCTTAGTTGTGACTATGACTACGGTTTTCAAGTATTTATTGCATTGTTCAGGAAAAATCCGCTCTTTCAGGTTTTACTGAGTAAAAAGTTATATTTTATACTTACAAATCTCTGGCATTCTAACAAATAAAAAATCAGGCTCCTAAAAAAAATGGAACCTGTTATACCAAAAGTAAATAAATTTTTCGTATTTAACTTTTCTTAAACAGCATTAGACACTGAGAAAGCGACAAAAATTACACCGGCAAGCAATGCAACAGCAGCAACTCCCAGAACAAGATAGGTCATTTGTTGTTTTTTATCGGGAGGTTCAGCCTTGTAAACCTTTGGTTCCCGAGCAAAATTATTTAACAGACCGCCTTCTTCTTTGGTATAGGGCATAAAATAAAATCCTTCTTATTGTCTTCGTATTATTTTACATTACGACTGTAAGCACTCTCAAAGATGTAGAACTGGGAATTGGGCATTGGGCATTGGGAATAGTTAGGAGTTAGGAATTAGGAATTAGGAGTTAGGAATTAGTTATTTTTCTCCCCATCCCCCCATCCCCCCATCACCCTATCTCCCCCTCTCCCCATCCCTAATTCACCGTTCCCGTCAAAGGAGAGGAAGCACTGGCATAATCCTTTAGCGGCATTCTTCCGGATAGATATGCTAATCTTCCGGCAACTGCTGCCATGTTCATAGCGCGTGCCATTGCGGGTGGGTTTTTTGCGAGCGCGATCGCACTATTTATCAGCAAAGCGTCTGCGCCCATTTCCATTGCTTGGGCTGCTTCGGATGGGGCACCAATACCAGCATCTACTACTACTGGAATGTTGGCGTTTTCGATAATAATTTTGATGTTAGCGGTGGTTTGCAATCCTTGTCCGGAACCAATTGGTGCTGCTAAAGGCATGACTGTTGCACAACCGACTTCTTCTAAGCGCTTGGCTAGCATCGGATCGGCGTTGATGTAGGGGAGTACGGCAAAGCCTTCTTTTACTAGCTGTTCGGCGGCTTGCAGGGTGCCGATGGGATCTGGAAGTAAATATTTTGCGTCGGGAATTACTTCTAATTTGACGAAGTTATTATCTTCTTGTCCGAGAATTTTTGCCATTTCTCTTCCCAAACGAGCGACGCGAATTGCTTCTTCTGCGGTTTTACATCCTGCTGTATTAGGTAACATCCATATTTTGTTCCAGTCTAAGGCTTCTGCTAAACCTTCATGTCCGGGAGCATTAGTTTGAACTCTACGTACTGCAACTGTAACTATTTGGCATTCGCTCTTGTCTACGCTTTGCTGCATTTCGGCAATATTTCCATATTTACCCGTACCCGTCATTAGACGCGATGTAAATTCTTTACCAGCTATTATTAGTTTGGAATCTTGAATTGAATCTTCAATCAGTAATGCATTTATACCGTTTGTTTGTGAGGAGTTATTACCGTTAGAGAAATTTACTGAAGAAGTCAGCATGGCGGTAGATGTAGATGATGAATTATGGAAGCGCGAATAATGGAAGTGGGTTAGCAACGAATCGGATTTTTCTTCTAGAACTATATCGGCAACTAATTTTGCTGTAATCGGTGTTAGCAGAATACCATTGCGATGATGACCAGTGGCAAGTATTAAGTTTTTACAAGAGCTATTACCGAGGATGGGTAATTCATCGGGAGTACTAGGGCGAAATCCCCACCAAAATTCTTCGATGGGATAATTTTGCAGTTGAGGATATAGCCGAATAGCTGCTTGAAGTAAAGTTTGAATGCCTACAGGTGTATTTCCAGGAGTAAAACCTACATCTTCGCAAGTAGCCCCAATTATAATTCTTCCATCGCGTCTAGGTACGATATAAATATTATCACCATACAAGACTCTACCTAAAGGCAATTCTGGAGAAGACAAAGGTATTTTGACGCTCAACATTTGCCCCTTGACAGGGCGCACGGGCAAAGGAAATAACTCATTACTCCAAGCTCCCGTTGCTAACACGTATTTAGAAGCGCGGAGCGTGCCAGCATCCGTTTGTATGCCCTTGACAACTCCATGCTGCTGAATAATTCCTTTTACCGTAATACCTTCTTGAATTTCTACACCAAGATTTTCAGCAGCATTTAAAAGAGTTTGAAATAAAGCGCGATTATCAACTTGAGCATCTTCAGGGTACCACCAACCGCCGATTACTTCTTCACTCAATCCCGGTTGGTATTGATGGATTGTTTGTTTGTCTAACCAATTTTTAGGAGAGGGGGAAGAGGGGGAAGAGGGGGAGATGGGGGGAAATTTATTTTTATTTTCTCCTTGTCCCCTTTTCTCCTTGTCTCCTTGTCCCTCATAAACCGGGGCTAAAATACCGCAAGCCCAATAACCAGTATCTAAACCTGTAATTTCTTCTAATTTTTTCGTCCAATCTGGATATAAATATAGCGAACGATTGCACAATTCCAGCATAGCCCTATCGGCAATTCGTTCGGCAGAAGGTGCGAGCATTCCAGCTGCGGCTGTGGCTGCTGCTGCTTTAGAGTTTCGGCTGATCGCGGTGACTTTTGCACCACGTAGCTTGAGTTCAATGGCTGTTGCTAAGCCGATAACACCGCCACCAATAATTAAAATATCACTAGTCATTAGTCAGCCAGTCCCGCCGTCGTTAGTTATTACTAACTAGTAACAAATAACTAAGTAGGTGAGTACAAATAAATATAATACGCTTGGTCATTGCGAGGAACGAAGCAATCCCAGTCACTGCGGTTGCTTCGTCGTTCCTCCTCGCAATGACATCTTACATTTAATTATGCCTACCTACTTACTGACCTAGAGACTATTTGTAAAATAAATCTTAAGCTCTTAATAGTATTAGAGAAACTGGGTTTTTGATCGGAAAAGGTACGAGATAATTCAATACCCCCCCAAATGCAAACCCCCAGTAACAATTAACGATGTTCGCTTTGCAAAAACTCTGATAACTGCTAAGTGCTAACTGGTATTCTTACCATAAAGCGCGAATTGGTGCCTTACTACCAGATGTGTTGCTTGGTGATTGTGCGGTAGAATCACTTCCAGTTGTGGATGTGTTGCCTTGAGCGGTTGTTGTTGGCACACTGCGAACAGTTCTAGGGTTAGTAGTATCATTCTGAGCAACGCTTTCCTCACCGCTTTGTCCAGAAGAACCGCCACTAGAACCACCAGCGCCAGTTGCAGTACTATTAACATTAATATTCGCTGGAAGGACTTGCGATTGTCTTCCTTTTGTAGGAACTTGTGCGTTACGTCCGTCCATAGGAAAATTGATTCCCAACAATGTGCCTAGCAAAATTGCCAAGCCTCCAGCCATCAAAATTAAAGGTGTCCATCTACCCATTTTCTGTTTTATCTCCTTTTCAAACGAAATGGTATCTTGTGTTACTTACTGATTTTTTAATTATCCTTCTGCAGAAAAATACTTTGACCTATGTCAAAAATTTTTCAGCCAGTGAAATCGTTCCGCACCGCGAACCTTGGATTTGAACTATACGGCTATTGCACTCTGTAAACTTGCTCTTATTACTAACAGTTGATTGTTAATTACTGTATTCACTGCTGTTATAAAGGTCAATGCCATTTTGCTGCCTTTTAAAAATTTAGCCAAAATTTAGCCTTTTATTTCAAACTGCAACATTGGGATTGCATAGGAAATATTGTCGATTATTGAGCTAAAAGAACAGGCATCTTACGTTACCAAACTGGCAAATTATTGTTGTATATTTACACATTGCCATCTTCAGTTGTCGCTCTACTCTCTATAATTATGATTGTAAATTCCTCACACCAACTTTGGATCTACGACACCACGCTACGAGATGGTACTCAGCGTGAAGGTTTATCAGTTTCGCTGGAAGATAAATTACGTATCGCAAGAAGACTAGATGAACTGGGAATTCCTTTTATTGAAGGTGGTTGGCCGGGGGCTAATCCTAAAGACGTACAGCTTTTTTGGCAATTGCAAGAACAACCGCTTAAACAAGCACAAATTGTTCCTTTTTGCTCAACAAGACGACCGAACAAATCGGCAAGTTCCGAACCTATGTTGCAAGCTATTCTTGCTGCAAGTACTTTATGGGTAACTATTTTTGGCAAGTCCTGGGATTTACACGTTACTGAAGGTCTGAAAACAAGTTTAGCAGAAAATTTAGAAATGATTCGCGATACTATCGAGTATCTTCGCACTCAAAACCGTCGCGTTATATACGATGCGGAACACTGGTTTGACGGTTACAAGCACAATCGGGATTATGCTTTACAAACTATCAAAACTGCTATTGCTGCTGGTGCCGAATGGTTAGTTTTATGTGATACGAATGGCGGTACTTTACCTCACGAAGTTTCCCAAATCGTTACCGATGTAATTAAAAGCTGTCCCCCAGGTATTCAACTGGGTATTCACACTCATAACGACTCGGATACGGCGATCGCCAATGCTTTAGCTGGGGTAATGGCGGGAGTGCAGATGGTACAAGGTACAATCAATGGCTATGGCGAACGCTGCGGTAATGCCAATCTTTGTTCTTTGATTCCGAATTTACAATTAAAGTTGGGTTACAACTGCATTGCTCCTAACCAGCTATCTCAACTTGCTCAAGCTAGTCGGTTTGTGAGCGAAGTAGTCAACCTTGCTCCTGACGATCATGCTCCTTTTGTTGGACGTTCGGCTTTTGCTCATAAAGGAGGTATTCACGTATCGGCAGTACAAAGAAATCCGCTGACTTACGAACACATCGAACCAGAAAAAATCGGAAATTGTCGCCGCATAGTAATTTCCGAACAAGCAGGAGTCAGCAACGTTTTAATGAAAGCCCGTGGATTTGGCATTGAACTTGATAAAAACCATCCAGCAACGCGGGAAATATTGCAGCGTCTGAAAGAATTAGAAAGTCAAGGATATCAATTTGAAGCAGCAGAAGCTAGTTTTGAATTATTGATGCGTGAAGCTTTACAAACTCGTCCCTCTTGGTTCCAAGTTAAAGGCTTTCAAATTCACTGCGATTTAGGAAAAATCTTAGACACAACCAAAGCGCTCGCAACAGTTAAAGTTGCCGTAAACAACGAAGATATTTGGGAAGCAGCGGAAGGAAACGGGCCAGTTGCAGCCCTAGACGCAGCTTTACGTAAAGCTTTGATTAAATTCTATCCCCAAATCGAGACATTTGAACTCACAGACTACAAAGTCAGAATTCTCAACGGACACACCGGAACCTCAGCCACCACCCGCGCAATGGTGGAACTAGGAAACGGACAACAACGCTGGACAACAATAGGAGTTTCTAACAATATATTAGAAGCCTCTTATCAAGCAGTAGTTGAAGGATTGGAATACGGTTTACTTTTGCACTCGCAATTGAATGCTGAAGTTGGGTAATTGGTAATGGGGATTGGGCATGGGGGATTGGGCATTGGAGATGGGGAGACAAGGGGACAAGGGGACAAGGTGAAGACGGGACTTACTCACTACTGCTAACTCCTAACTCCTAACTCTCAATCCAAAATCTAAAACAAAAGCATCCGTTGTTAAAATCTAAAATCCAAAATCCAATGCCCAATCCCCTATGCCCTATTCCCACTCTTTATATATTCTCCCAAGCTTGTGCTACGACTTGACTTAACCAACGACGTTGCTGTTTATCAAGCACAGCATCTTCTGCTAAAACTTGGTTTGTTAATTCTTCTAATGATTGACCTTGAGAACGGACAAATTTTATTACGCCTGCTATTGCTACAGCAACAAGTTCCTCATCAACCGGCTGTTGCTTCATAGCAAATATTTCTTGGGGGTTATCTGGGATGGGATAATTCATGGCGTGTGTGTGTGAATAATTAAAGGAACAAAAAAACTTGCAAACTCTTAAACTTTCTTTACAGAATATTTATTTAACTGATAGGGGGGAGTTTACCGTGATTTACAACTTTCTTAAATCTGTCTTAATGAGTAGATTTTGGGGAAATGGCCACTAAAAATGAAAGAAATTCTTTATTTAGAAGTCCCAACGACCGATACAGCAGTAGTAAGAAACTGGTTGCAAACTGAATTTGAACCGGGAACTTGCGACAAAATATTAACGTCTGATGGCATTCGCTTGAAGTCGTCCGATCCTACAGCTGCCAGTGCAAATATTGCGGAAAAGTTACCCAACGAATTATCCGTATTCGTGTGGAATGTGCAGCGAACCACGTATTTGAAGGTGTTTCGATGGGGAGATAAATTCCAACAAGAGACACAAATTATACAACAACTAACTAATAAGATCCGAAATAGCTTTCCCCATCATTATCCCGAACCACCGACGATTGATTTGTCCAAACAATCAATCTTTGAAGCTTTAGCTCCTTATTATCCCCTTACCGTTAAGTATTTTCAGAAAATGCCTAACGGGGAATACGATCTAAACCGTGCTTACTGGTGGGAACAACGTTGGCGTGAAGGTGTAAGGAATCCCCAGGAGCCGAGGCAGGTTATTTTTTCCCATTCCCCCACTCCCCCCCTCTCCCCCTCCCCCCCTCCAACTTACGACTTAATCTACATCGGCGGGGCATTAGGAGTTATCCATGCGGCAGTGATGGCAAGATTGGGCTATAAAGTGCTGTTGCTGGAGCGTTTACCTTTTGGAAAAATGAATCGGGAGTGGAATATTTCCCGTTTAGAAATTCAAAGTTTGGTAAATCTGGGTTTACTAACTTCTGCTGAAGTGGAATCAGTTATTGCTCGTGAGTATAAAGACGGATTTAATAAATTTTTTGATGCTTATATTCCGGATAAACTTAAAGCGTCGATTCTACATACGCCAACCGTACTTAATATACCTTTGAAATCAGAAAATTTTCTGAAATTATGTGGTGAAAAGTTGCGAGCAGCAGGTGGCGACATCTGGGATGAAACGGAGTTTATCAAGGCTGATATTGATGCATCTCAAGTTATTTTGACGGTTAAGGATTTACCATCGCAAACCCAAAACCAAGTTAGTGGAAGATTGCTAGTAGATGCAATGGGAACGGCATCACCGATCGCATGGCAACTCAACCCAAAACGTGCTTTTGACAGCGTATGCCCGACAGTCGGAGCGGTTGTAGAAAGCGGATTTGAACCACAAGTCTGGGATTCAAAATACGGCGATGTTCTTAACAGTCATGGAGATATTTCGCGGGGAAGACAGTTAATTTGGGAATTATTTCCTGGAGAAAACGAAGAATTAACTATTTACTTGTTTCACTATCACCAGGTAAATGCAGAGAATCCCGGTTCTTTAATGGAAATGTACGAAGACTTTTTTACCATTTTGCCAGAATATCGCCGTTGCGATATGGACAAACTCGTGTGGAAAAAGCCTACGTTCGGATATATACCGGGACATTTCAGTGTAGGAAGTCGCGATCGCACTGTTGCTTTTAATCGTTTAATCGCGATTGGTGATGCAGCATCGCTCCAGTCTCCCTTGGTATTTACCGGCTTTGGTTCTTTAGTACGCAATCTAGAAAGATTAACCCAACTTTTAGATACTGCGCTCAAGCATGACTTACTTTCTGCAAAACATCTCAATCAAATTCGCGCTTTCCAAAATAATATTGCCGTAACTTGGATGTTTTCTAAAGGTATGATGGTTCCCACCGGAAAATTTATACCGCCAGAGCGCATCAACGCCATGCTGAATAACTTCTTTGGGTTGTTAGCTGACGAACCTATAGAAGTTGCCGATAACTTTATTAAAGACAGATTCACTTTATCAACCTTTAATCGACTTGCATTAAAAGCAGCCAAGAAAAATCCCGCATTACTCTTGTGGATTTGGCAACTTGCGGGTGCAAAAGATTTACTTAGATGGGTTGGTAATTATATTGACTTTACTCGTCACAGCATAGTCAGTGCTGTATTTGGTAAATTATTTGGGAAATTTGTCAGTCAAATGCAGCCAAAACTAGAACCTCGCTTTCCAGCACTGTGGTTAAAGCTTTTGGCGATGAATTATGCCCTAAGTGCGGGTAAACCACTTTCCCAAAACCAAAATTATCAACCCAAAGTTGAAAGTAATCAGTTGACAGTGTAGAGACGTAGCAATGCTACGTTTTATTGTACGGTGCGTTAGGACTTTGGTCTAACGCACCAAAATCTATCTGTATTTTACTTCAGTGAAAACCGCTATAATTTTAATTACTTGTGTAAATATTGATTATTATCTAATCGATCCAAAAAAAACAGTAATTTTGGTTTGTTTTATTTACAGAACTTAGGCATGAATTACGCGGTTACGTCATTACGAACGAAGTGAAGTAATCGCAAAGTTTTGTTTTTCTCGCAAGTGTGTAAGCCCTAATTTAAACTGACATACAATTTATACTTTTATAGCTATCAAACCCTTACGTGACAACAGTTAACGATTCACAGTTTAAAAGCTATTTAGAAGCCATCAGCGAAAAGTATAAATGCTGGTGGAATCTCTACACGTTGACGGATGCGGAAGGTAAGAAAAAGCAAGAACAAGAATCTTCATCGCTTTCATCACCTTTTGATTTTGGGTTGATGGTGCAGAGCGTGGAACCTAAGCAAGAAGAAGAAAAGCAAGAACAAGAAAAGCAAGAAAAACAAAAAATAGAACGTTTACCAGTTTTAGAAGGTATTCGTAAATACGCTGAAAATCATGTGTTGCTGGTGGGTAAACCGGGTTCAGGTAAATCGACGGCTTTAGCACGGTTATTGTTAGAAGAATCAAAAGCAGCGAGTTCGTTAAACGACACAACCATTCCCATACTTGTAGAATTACGCTATTGGAAAACTTCAATTTTTGAACGTATCCAAGCATTTTTACAACAGCACGATGCAAATTTAAACCTGGATGAAACAACTTTAAAAAATCAACTGCGTCAAGGTAGATTTTTGCTCCTCATCGACGGTGTAAACGAACTTCCTTCAGAAGAAGCACGACGACAAGTTGCAATATTTCAAAAAGACTACTCCCAGACACCAATGATTTTCACAACCAGAGATTTGGGTGTCGGTGGTGATTTGGGAATTGAGAAAAAGTTGGAAATGCAACCCCTAAATCAAACCCAGATGCGCGAGTTTGTCATGGCTTATCTACCGAGTTGATCCTCTTATTAATGCTTTGAATGATCAAGATTCATATGTTCGTTGGAGAGCCGCAGATGCATTAGTAAAAATCGGCAGCGAAAAAGCAGTTGATCCTCTTATTAATGCTTTGAATGATCAAGATTCAGTTGTTCGTAGGAGTGCCGCAGATGCATTAGGAGAAATCGGCAGCGAAAAAGCAGTTGATCCTCTTATTAATGCTTTGAACAATCAAGATTCCGAAGTTCGTTGGAGAGCCGCAGATGCATTAGGAAAAATCGGCAGCGAAAAAGCAGTTGATCCTCTTATTAATGCTTTGAATCATCAAGATTCACTTGTTCGTAGGAGAGCCGCATCTGCATTAGGAGAAATCGGCAGCGAAAAAGCAGTTGATGCTCTTATTAATGCTTTGAATCATCAAGATTCACTTGTTCGTAGGAGTGCCGCATCTGCATTAAGAAAAATCGCAGGCTCGGATAAAATTTATCCAATGTGGCAGTTGCTTTTAGATGATACAACTGAAGCAAAAAATATCATATTAAAAATTCAAGAGCTGTTTAAGTTTTATAATCATGATATTTTCCATTCTCCGCCGCTAGAAGAAAATAAAAATTCAGATAATCCCACTTCATGGAATACCAATAACTACTATGGAAATATCGGCAACCTAAATACAGGAGATGTCAACATCGGAGGAAATCAAATAGGTACTCAAAACAATCAAAAAACTGAATCCAACGATTAAAAATAAGTAGGTTGGCACCAATAAATATAACTATGTAACGAAATGTAAAAAAGATTGAAACCCTTGCGATGAACCGCAGCTCCGCTGAATGCAACCGAATGCCTCGTCGCAATGACAAAACATAACCACGTTTATTTACACCCACCTACTTATGTCAGAAAATTCTAAATATCAAAATCAATTTAACTTTCATGGAAATATCGGTAATCTCAATGCAGGAGATACCACAATCAAAGGCGATCAAATCGGAATCCAACACAACACACCATCAAAAAAATCTCTTAATGAATCAACCAATGAAACATCTACTCAACCACAAAAAATATTAATATTAGCAGCAACCCCTCACAATTTGCGTTTGGATAAAGAAATTCGCTCGATTGAAGAATGTATCCAACGTGCGGTAAGGCGCGATTTATTTAAAGTTGAAATTAAAACTGCTGTTCGATCGCAAGATATTCGTAGGGCGATCGCCGAAGAAAAACCCCAAATTGTCCATTTCTGCGGACACGGTTTAGAAGATGGTAGTTTGCTGTTAGAAGATGATGGGGGAAATGAAAAACCTGTTTCATCATCGGGATTAGCTGCACTTTTTCAAATGCACGCTGATTATGTCAAATGCGTGGTGTTAAATGCTTGTCATTCTATCAAAGCTGCTGAAGCAATTTGTCAATATATTAATTATGCTGTTGGGATGAACCAGCCAATTCAAGATACATCCGCAATTGAGTTTGCTGAAGGTTTTTATGATGGATTGGGTTATGATTCAGAAAAACAAGATATGTTTCAAAGAGCTTTTCAAGAAGGTTTAGTGGCTCTTAAATTAGATATTAAATTAGATAATATTTCTCAAGCTGAGATTCCAGTTATGAAAACAAAATATTAAAACAAAACAAAATCAAATTGTAAAATAAATTAACAAAACGGAGACGTAGCATTGCTACGTCTCTACACTGTCAACTGTTATCACCATCACCTTTATGAGGAAATTTTGGTAATTCTACAGATGCAAGGGATTTTCGTCCTTTAGGTGGACGTTTGGGATAAATCAATGGTGAAGGAGAATTATTGTGAGAGTCTGTATCGCTGATTACCTCAAAGGATGCGGCATTCTGGGATAATTCAAAAGCTGGAAAATGCGAAACTTCTTCCCAATAATCTTCAGTTTCGTCGGTATTACTGTTATTCATGGATGAGGTAAAAGTTATTGTCTGCTCATCTTCGGTGAATGTTGTTTGATGAGTTTCAATATTCACTACGTCACTATTATTATTAGTTTCACGAGGTTCGATAATAGTTGTCCAAGTAGAAGCTATATCATCATCTTCATGATCTTCCGAGGTTTCTGCATCTTGCTCTTGGGGAGATTGTGGAGATACAGATTCTGTTTGAGAAGCAAAAAAGGTTTGGATAACGCTGTCTAATTGTTCTTCTAAGTCGGATAAATCTGACGGGGGAACTACTTGATCGATAGTTTTTTCCTCGGTTTCTGAATTTGACAGGGGATCTACTTTGATAGTTGTTTCCTCGGTTTCTGAATTTGACGGAGGAACTATTGGATCGATAGTTGTTGACTCGGTTGCTTGTGAGCGATCGCCGTTTAGATTATTTAGATTATTTACATTATTATTTGTTCGAGTATCGTTTGTATATTTGTCAAGTTCTATATCGGGATTAGCTGTAAATTCCCAAGTAGAAGAAACTTCGGGAATTGAATTTTGGCTGTTATTAGCTGCCGATGTTGTGATTTCTTCCCAAAGGTTATTTTGTATCTTATAGTCTGCTGTGGGAGCCGACCAAGGTTTTATTGATTGCGTACTACTTATACCTTTGGTTCGCTTAACTTTATTTAACTGCGAATGATTTGTTAGATCGAGGAAATTGCTGCTGCTATCATCAACGGTATCGTAACTAGGAATTGATGTTTCCAAACTCTTTTCTAAGGCAGCTTTGAATTGTAAAGTTTGACGCTGCTGGCGCTTGAGTCTAGTGCGTAACTCCCGACAAGCATTTTCCGATTGCGATAAAAGCCTCGTTTGTTCGCTGTACTTATGTTGGATTGAAGCACATTCCCGTTCCAACTGAGCCAGACGTTGCTGGTTCAATTCGAGATGCCCTCTATATGACTCAGCTACAGTTTCTTGACGTTGAGCATTTTGCACGGAATTTTCTAACTGTTCAAACAAAGATTGGATCTGTGCTTGAGCAGCGTTTAATTCCTGAGTCTGCTGCTTCAACATCGATTCTGCAACATTTGAACGCTTTCTTTGACGCTGTAAAGCTGCTTCTGATTCGCTTAAAGCGGTAGTAAGTTGCTCCGCTTCCTCGTACAGTTGATTGTTAGCGCTTTGTAATTCTTCATTTAATTCCAGCAGTCGATCAAATTCCGCATTAACTATCCCTTGTTGCTCGACGTTAGGCTCAGCAACCCAATCCGAGTTTGAATGACTTTCCAAGTCGGTTTCCTCATCGAATTGAGAATCAATAGTTATTTCGACTTCTGTATGAATATGTTCTGTCACTTGCTCTTGCTCCGAGTAATCCACAACTGCGGATGGCAGGGATTCCTCAGTAGCTGGAGCTAGCAACAGTAATTCTCTTGCTTTATGTTCGCCAGCTAAAATCGAATAAAAAGGATTAGTCGTCCCTTCAGACGAATTTGGCGAATCAACAGAATTTATATTTTTAATATTAGCCCCATCATCCGGGGTTTGGGCTTCATGCATCACTCTTCACCCACCAGCTTCAATTTGAAAGCAAACACTACGGTATAATTCTTCATTATTGATGCTGTCTTAACAAAATCTTCTCATTAAGGCAAGACATACTTCCCCCAAGGGTAAGTTTTTTATTATCGGCTTTGCTGCCAAACACCTGTTACCAGCGCAAAAATCGAATTTGAAGAATAATTACAAATTCAGTAAAGTTGAAAACAATTGTTATCAAACAGTGATTTTTAATTAATTCACCGTCCTTCACAATTGCTTCAAATAATTTGGACATTGTATTCTAATGTAGCAAATTACTCCCCCTTGTAAGCAAGTAAAGGTTGTAACGGGATTAGGGGAGATGGGGGGATGGGGAGATGGGGAGATGGGGGGACAAGGGGACAAGGGGACAAGGGGACAAGGAGAAATTTAAACTCTTAACTCCTAACTCTTAACTGCTAACTGCTAACTGCTTAAGGAAGCCAGCGAGGATAAAAACCGACTAAAGGAAGTTGTTCTGGTTTTAGCTCTGCATTAAGTTCGCCGTCGTTAATAGGTAGTAGGGGCATTAACCATAAACTGCTTGTGCTAATTTCTTGCCCGTCGTTTGTTTTTAAAGAGCTTTCTCTGAATGAATTGGTATCTGTTGCTGATACTACTTGATCGAATAATAATCCCAAACCATCGGGGGATAAGCTCATCTGTAAATCTCGTTTGTCAGGAGGTAGTATTAAGATTGGTTTTTGTTGTCCGGTTTTGAGGTTGATTACCACTAAATATGGCTGCTCTTGATATTCTTCTCCAGGTAATAACTGGGTTAATAAACAGTAAAGAGCAGGTGAAGCCGGATCGAATTCACACTTTATAATTGAACCTGTAGTTTTGATTAATTGTTTTTGAGTACCACTGTTGGTAACTAAAACTAAATCTCGCGTGTAATCGGTATTAAATTTGACTAAAACTGCTTGAGAGCCATCTTTGGAAAAAGCTTGCAGTACACCAAATTGCGGTAGAAAATCTAGGGGTTTGCTAGCATCTGTTTGTATCGGTAGTATTGCCGTTCCTTTCCCTTGAGCAACTGCTACGGCTTTACTATCAGGAGTTATCAAAAAGTCTCCTGCTGGTTGTTCGTTTTTTATCCGTTTGGGTTCGCTTTCTTTAGCATTATCCCCTACTGATAGAAACCATAGCCCAAAATCACTGGGATTATTTTTATGCGCTCTTTGTAAAACTATAGTTTTTCCATCGGGGGATAAGTCAAATTTGAGAATTTGATATTCTTTACTATCTAAAACCAAATCAACTTTACCTGGTGCTTTTGCCTTTCCTTGTTTTTCTGTGGAAATACCTGTAGAGACTGTATATAGTTGAGCCGTTAAAGTATCTTGGCTATTTGCAGCATGAGCCGAAAATAAAATTTTATCTCCTTGAGTGAATGGTTCAAAATCTAATACCACTAAGTCTTTAGGAGTTAATAATCTTTTTTTCTGTTTAGTTAAATTATAGAGAACCAGTCTTCCTCTTTCTTTGTTCTCAGCGCCTAAGTAAAGAATAACTCTGTCGCGAGAGACAAAATTAGCTGTAAAAGGTTGGATAACTTTCTTTGTTCTTTTAGCAACAGCAAATTTATCTTTAGCACCTTCTAAGTTTACTTTATATTCTTCTCCATAAGGGGCTGGTGTTAAAAGTGTATAAGCCATTCTTCGTCCTGCCCAACTTATTTTCCCAGCCAAAGGTGGTTCAATTCGTAAATTATTTTCTACACTTTCAATATCCATTGGACGGCTAAAAGTAAGATTAAAAGATATATCGTCCGCTCCAATTTTTTCATTTTCCCAGCTAAAGTTACGAACACTTGGTTTAACCGCATCACCTTGCAATATTATCAATCCAATCAATACGGTTAAAATTACTATCAGGATTAAGGAAACTCTATCTAATGGTTGAACAAATTTCTTGTTGGTTGTCATTCTATTTTGGATTTTATATTTTTAATTTTGGATTGATGGTTAATATTTGTTGAACACTATCTGAATAATTCGGCTCTATATAAACACTAAAATATAGCAGAATATAAGCCTCTATTACCTACTCCCAAATTTATGCTCTCTTATACATGGGGCTTACGCAAGCCCCCTTAAAAAGGGGGGTTGGGGGGATCTAAAATGTCTGGAACACTATACTTTTCGTTATCGCTGCGTAAGTCATAATAGATTTAAAACATCTTCTACTAACAACTAACAACTAACAACTATCTAATAACTATAAGGATTTTTAGGTTGAGAAACTTTTTTGATAGAATTCGAGATAATTGTTAATTGGCGTTTTCCTGAAAGAGTTTCTGTTGCCATTTCTCCTTCTACTTCAAACCAACTATCTTGTTTAAATTCGTCTCTTGTTTGACCTTGTTTTAATTTTACGGGTAAGCCTACTGGGTAAGCATCTGCGGCACAACAAGTAAGTACAAATCGTGCTAAAAATAAATATTCATTCCCTAAATCTGGCGGGTGAATCACAAATCCTTTCACCTTTACTTTTTGTCCGGTATATGCATCTGGTTCTGGATAAACGCCCAGGGTGCGCGTCCAATCTACCAAAGTACGTTCTTCGGGACGAGTGGAAGTACGGAATGACTGAGGTTGGAGACGAGAATTTGCTTGCCCGAATTCAGCTACCCCTCTTTGTATTGCTTTATCGCTGGCAAAAACTCGGGGTGCTACTGTAAAGCCTATAATTGCGACTACGATTAGTAAAAAACTACCGAAACGAGGGGGTATTAAGTTCATATGTTGAACGTCTTGAACAGGTTCGCGCTGTCGCAAAAGCTGAATTCCTTTAGCAATACCAATAACTATTAATAGGATGCCAGCTACAACAACTAATACAAAGTAATTAGGGTGAATAAGTAAATATAGCTCTTGTGACAGCCAATATTTTAATAACAAAAATCCCCATGCTGCGATCGCGAGGACATCTAACCAAGGAAGTAAATTCTTTAAAGTTTTTGATGGGCGTTTTCTGTAACTCATTGCCTATTAATTATTGGTGTGAGGAAGCGAACACAGTAAAATCGGTAGAAAGCGAAAATTACTCTGGAATTACAAATGATATATTAATATTTCACTTTTTATATAAAATGCAAATTGACTATCAGGCAAAACAAAAACGTTAATTGTGCTGCTAATACGAAGAGATAAATAACTGCTTTAGGTTTGAATATTGATAGCATCAAGCCAATGCCTTTTAGGTCAATCATTGGACCGAAAACTAAAAAGGCTAATAGAGAACCGCTGGTAAAGCTCGAAGCAAAAGACAAAGCAAAGAAAGAATCTACAGTAGAACAAATAGATACAACTGCCGCCAGTACCAGCATTGTGAGTATAGAAACAATTGGACCTACACCCAAACTGAGAATTAATTCGCGGGGTGCTAAAACTTGAATTGCTGCGGCGATCGCACTTCCTAAAACAAGTACTGCTCCTAATTCCCGTAATTCTTGTATGGAATTTTCTATGACAAGTCGCATTTTGTCCCAGAAGGGTTTACTCGGACTATAAGCTGGAAGAGTGGCTTCCACTGCCGCAGTTTCCATCCGCACGGCTTGTCCCCCTAGTTTCCCACCTAATAAATAAGTACCGGGCTTTAAGATGCTGGGTACTTCTGCTTCTTTTTCTAAGTCAGAACCTTCGAGAAGTCCTTTTGACTGTGCTTTTTGCGGTTGATTAAATTTTAAATAGCGAGCAAGTGTTGGCTGAAGTATAGGACTTAAGTCTTTTTGAAAGCTGAAGACGTAGCCGATAATTGTGGCTATCAATAAAGAAAATACTACTCTTAATACTACTATTTCCGGCTGATCTCGGAATGCAACCCATGTTGCCCAAATTACGATTGGGTTAATTGTTGGAGCCGCAAGTAAAAAACCAATTGCAAAAGGTGTAGGGGCACCCTGGGTTATTAATCGCCGCGCTACCGGAACGTTACCGCACTCGCACACGGGGAACAAGAAACCCAAGAGACTTCCACAAACGGCTGCAAGCATTGGATTCTTCGGTACTTTTTCTACCAGCGCCCGCTCATCAACAAAAAACAGCAGCATACTGGAGAACAAAACTCCGATCAACAGAAAAGGAATCGCTTCCACTAACAAACTAAGGAATATAGTATAACCATTGCTGAGTTGATTCATAAGTATCGTTTATTTAGACCTTTTTCAAGTCAGTATTGATATTATCGGTAATAGATCCATTATTTTAACGAAATCAGGAATATACGCACGTAGGTAAAGTAAACTATACATCATTTCGATATTTTTACCGCCGGTTTATACAATTTTCAAGAAAATTAGTGTTGCAATGAGCAGAAAAATAAACGATTACTTCTGATTTATAAGCCTCGAATAGCCCAGAATATCGCTAAGTTTTGTTTCATCTTTCTTCTGAAGATATTAAATCAGTTCTGGGAAAACAGAGAATCAATTACTGAGAACCAATAAAAAAGTTTACAGTCTCAGCTTTTCACTTATAGACTTTATTTTTCACACAATGTATTTTGATTTTATTTATACCTCAATAATAAAGAATATGACTTGGTTTTATTGTTAGAGCGTAATCTACATACAACTGCTTCCAATTTAATAGTTTAAATTCTTCTCATCGCTATTGCGATCAATCTTTTTCTATACTTACAGTAATTTAACTATATATGATGTCATCTTCAACGCATTTTCATAAAAAGCAAATCCATTATCTAAACTGATGGTATTCATTTTTAGTTCTGGTTGCTGTAACATTTCCTCTGACAAAAGTTTTATCTAACCTGAAATGAAATTATCTGCCGGAGGAAGTCTGAGTACTATTTTCTGTTGCAAGCAGTTCCTGGAACCAAAAATACTGCTGTCTTCTTGTAATTATTGTTATACCTTGCGATAGAGTTTCACAACATCACATAAATGAGTAGGGTCAAATTTGGCAGTAAAAAGCGAAAAAATCCGGTTTTGGCGGATATTTTGGATTTTTGCTTCTGGCTCAGGCTTATGCTCTCTTTTCTGAATACTGATATCAAGTGTTTTTATTATTTAATAAATGCAAAAAGCCAATCTACTACCTAAGAATTCAATCGTTAGGATGAAGACATTTAGTTCAATTTAAGCGATGATATAAACAGTTGATTAAACAACAAGTTTAGCAACTCTTAATGATTAAGATAAATTTGAAATTGCGTCGAAGAGACAATATTTAAAATTTTATCTTTAATAAATAAATCAACAAGAGTTGCCTAGTGGTGGAGGAATTTAAAGGAATTTAAGGTATGAAAACTCAAATTATCGCAGCAGCAGCAGCATTAACTACTATGTTTTTAGGCGCTCCTGCTCAAGCCGAAAATCCAGTATCTAGCCAGGTATTGAAATTAAATCAAACAAGAGAATGTTATGGTTGTAATTTAAGAGGTGCTAATTTAAGAGGCGCTCATTTAATTGGTGTTGACTTAAGAAACGCCGATTTAACAGGTGCTAACCTTGAAGAAGCTAATTTAGAAGGTGCCGATTTAACAGGTGCTGATTTAGAAGGTGCTAATTTAGAAGGTGCTTTTATTAATAGCACGACTTTAAATAAAGCCGATTTGACAAATGCTAACTTGAGTGATTCTCAGCTATACAGCGCTCAATTAGAAGATGCAACATTGGTTGGTGCGAATTTGGAAGGCGCGGATATCTTTAATACTTCAGTGGGCGTTGGTGGTGAATACCTCGAAGAATAAGATTTTTAACTATTACGAATAATTTACAAATAAATTTTATGTAGAGACGCACAACTTTGCGTCTCTATATCTTTATGTTTTGTTGATAAGTAGATCGGCGTTAATAAATATAGCTGTGATTTGTCATTGCGACGAGGCATTCGGTTGCAATCTCAACCGTTTCGTAATTTTTACTTTTCGTTACATAGTTGGTTTTATTTCTGCCGACTTACTTATCACAAAAAGTTTTGGTTTGAGGAATTTGAGTCTCAAAAGTTTATTTAGATGCAATACACACTCGAAACCTCACCCCCTTCCCCTCTCCTTAACAAGGAGAGGGGTGTCCGTTAAGACGGGGTGAGATTTGGTGATTTGGTTGGGACGATATTCTATCTATATGAAAACCACTATATTTATTCTCCCGTAATCGACAAACCTTTAACCCAAATTCGGGGACAAACTCCTCCTGGAGTTAATTCTCCTTCCTTCTCTACAAAAACAATTGATTTAAGAAGTTCGAGAAAATCTCCAGCTATAGTTGCTGAATCAATACTGGTTTTTTCTCCTTTATTCATTAACCAACCGTCAAACGGTAAAGAGAATGAACCTTGCAAAGACTGAACTCCAGCATGAAGCGCTTGCAAATCATCAACAAAAACAACATTTTCAGCAGTTTCTAAACTAAACTGTTGTTCTGGTGCTGCACTTGCAAAAACGTGATAAAAGTTAGGGCTGATGGTGACTTTCGCACCGATATTAGCATTACCCGTCGGTTGAGCATTCATTCGCTTCGCAGTACCCGCACTATGAAGAAAGTTCTTCAAAACTCCATTTTCAATTAGCGATATCTGACGAGTAGGAGTACCTTCCCCATCAAATGTTTCTGCACCAATATTTGCTGAATGCAGTGCATCATCGTATAGAGAAAGTAAGGGCGAAGCAATTTCTTTACCTATATCATTGGGAGTAGATAAACTCTGCTTGTCAAGAATACTTTGAGCGTTAAATAAATTGGAAAAAGCACCGAGCAAGCTTAAAAAAGCATCTGGTGAAAACACAACCATATATTTACCAGTCGGAATTTTTCGATAATTCAGGTGACTGATAGTTTTTTCGGCAGTTTCTTTAATGCAGCCATCAATATCTAAATCGTTGACACCATAACTAATTCTAAAAGCACCAGCACTACGAGGTTTTCTACCTTCTTCCTCAGTTTTAGTGTAGAGAAAAACTGATGCTAAAGAGTGCGATTCGGCTCTCATTGCACCATCGCTATTAAGATAAAATCTATCAACTTCTCTTTGCGACAAAGAATTGTAGGGTACTCCCTTAATCGCTTCATGAGCAGCGAGTACTTCTTTTTCTGCTGCTAACAGACTCTCTATCAAAGATGGAACCGGGGCTAAAGGGGCTTTTTCTGGAGATGTACCGTTATTTATTGCAGCCTTAGCTTCCGGGCTAAAATCGGGTACATTTTCTTTAACACCAAACGTACTTGCTTCAAATGCAGTTTTCAAAGCCAACTCTAACCCTTTGGGGTCTACATCTGTAGTACTAGTCACACCCATCGTATTATCTTGATTCCAGACTCGGACGGTGACACCAGAAAGATTCGTTGCTTTGACTTGCTTTGGCTCACCTTGGTCAACTTGAACGCTAGTTGAATCTACTGATGAACCGTAAATGTCAAACTTTTTAATACCAAGTTTATCGGCACTTTCTTTAGCAGATGCTGCTATTTCCTGTATGTTAGTCATAATTATTTCAGATAAAAGAATTTCAAATAGGGAATTGGGAATGGGGAATTGGGAATTGGTAATTGGTAATTGGTAATTGGGAATTGGGCATAGGGAATTAGGAATGGGGAGAAAGATGAAGAGATAACTTTCTCCTTATTACTCCATCACCCCCATCATGATTCTCCCAACTCCTAACTCCTAACTACGTATCCCCAATCCATTAGCGCAGCGTGTCCGCAAGGACATAATCTAAAATCTAAAATCCAAAATCCCTTAACGTCCGCCAACTGTAATCGAATCAACTTTGATGTGTGGCTGCCCTACGGTAGTATAAATGCTACCACTAACAGAGCCGCAGAAACCTGGAGCTAAAGACAAATCGCTCGAACACATGGAAATTTTATTCATGATTTCCTGAGCTTCGCCGATCAGAATAGCTCCTTTCAAAGGTTTGGTGATTTTGCCGTTTTCAATTAAATAGGCTTCTTCGACACCAAAGTTGAATTCGCCAGTGGCACCAACGCTACCACCACCCATTTTTTTACAGTAAATACCTTTATCAATAGAGGCAAACAAATCCGAAGTAGAGTTTTCGCCAGTAGCAATATAAGTATTTCGCATCCGACTTGCCGCAGCGTAAGTAAAATTCTGTCGTCTTCCACTACCTGTTCTGGGATGTCCGGTACGTATAGAACCAGTTCTATCTGCCAAGAAATTCTTAAGAATCCCTTTTTCAATTAATAAAGTTCTTTGGGCTGGCATACCTTCATCATCCATATCAATGGTGCCAAAGGCATTATCAGTACGTCCTTCATCCCAAGCAGTTAAAGCTTCATGAGCAATCTTTTCGCCTTTCTTCTTAGCAAAAGGAGAAGTATTGCGTTCAATTTGAGTTGTTTCGAGTAAATGTCCGCAAGCTTCGTGAAAAATTACTCCACCGAAGTGATTCGCCATAATAATTGGATAATTACCCGATTCGACATAATCGGCGTACAGCATTTTACCAGCAGATTCGCCAACTTGCGCTGCCGCTTGCTGGAAATCCCAAGTTTTGAGAAAATTGGGGTCGCTAGTGTTACCCGCACGTTCGGCGATAGAACTACGATGGGCACCATCAGCACACAACAAACTTAATGCTACCGATTGAGTTAAGCGGATATCGCGAGCAAAAGTGCCATCGCTTGCAGCCACTAAAACTTCTTGCCAATCGCGGAAATAGGAAGCACGACGAGATTGAATATGACTCCCTTTCTGATGCAGTTGAGTAGTACTATCAAGTAAAACTTCTCCCATTTCTCGCATGGAAGTACATAAAGGCAACCATGCATTTTTACCTCTCTTCGATGCGTAGTCTCTAAATAATTCCAGGTTAATTTCCGCGATAAAAGCATTTGGTGCTGGTAATTGTAACCCAACAATCGCCAAAGCTTTTTCCAAAGCAGCTTTTAAACCATTAAACGAAATATCGTTTGTGCTAACGTAGCAATCAGCTTTACCGCGAAACACCCGCACTCCAGCACCCGTAGAAAGACGAGGAGTAATGCTGGTAATAGTGTCTTCTTCTGCTAGGCAGCTAATATAATTTACCCGCTCTAAAAAGAATTCGATAAAGTCAGCACCCGCAGCGCGTCCCAAACCTAAGAGAGTAGATAAAGGTGCTGCCCAAGTTTCATCAAACTGCTCTTTTGTAGAAGAGTATTGCAGATTGGGAAGTTGATTAGAAAGAAGCAGAGTACTAGTTTGCATGAGTTACCTTTTGGTGGAGGAGCATTATTTTAAGTTCGTTTTAGCAGTTATTATTATGGAAAGATACAACAAACTTTAACAAACCTTTAGGGGGCTGTGTATCATCTTAGCTAATATACATTGCCTTGTTAGAGTTGGAACTAATAAAGATACAAAGAGGGAGCAAGAGAAAAATATACAGTTTGTTACCGGCATTGTAGAGACGTGATATATCATGTCTCTATATTAATTCGTCTGGATTAACGCCCAATTCTCGCAGTTTTGCAGCCAATCGTTCGGCTCGTTGACGTTCTTGTTCGGCTCGTTGACGTTCTTGTTCTGCTCGTTGACTTTGTTGTTCTGCTCGTTGACGTTCTTGTTCTGCTCGTTGACTTTGTTGTTCGGCTCGTTGACTTTGTTGTTCAGCTAGAGTTAAAAGCCAATTATTCTCATTGTCATACCAGCGTAACCACAAGCGTTCGATTCCTTTATAAGTACCTTGCCAGAGTCCCAAACCGATTTCTAATCTTGGCATCCAAATACGCGGTTCTTCTAAATTTAGCTCCGTATACGAATCAGCTTGAAGAACAAAGGCTCGTAAATTATCTGTATATCTGTCAAATACAATATAATAGGGAACCCTAAGAATTTGTTCGTAAACCTGCCATTTAGTTGGTGGTTGGTTTTCTTCTACTATACGTAAGCTTTGACCCAAATCTTCTTTCTCTGTTCTTGGGGAAAGTAATTCAACTGCAACAAAAGGACTTATCCCTTCTTGCCAAATGACATAACTTAAGCGTAAATCTCTTTGCTGATAAAACCTAGAAGTCCCAACTACTGCAAACCAATCGGGACGCTTATACCAGCGAGGATTGAGCGTACTATAGTAAATATTTAAATCACTGGCAACAAAAATTTCATCAGCAGTATAAGTTGGCGGACGGAAAGTTTCCTCCAACAATTGCGGTTGATAAATATGAAATTCGTCTGGCAAACCAGGTTCCTCTGGGTCTTCACTAGGTAAATCATACATTGTAGGAAGACTTTCTTTTGGAGGAATCGGTGGGTCTGTTTGGTACATACGTGCTATTATAAATCAGTTATCAATTATCAATTACCCATTACCAATTACCCATTACCAATTACTATAAAAAACCATTATCTTGCAAATAATTAATCACTTTACTAACACTTTCTTCAATGGTTTCTTGATTGGTATTGCAAACAATTTCTGCGTTTAAAGGAGGTTCGTAAGGGTCGTCTATACCTGTAAAACCTTTGATGTCTCCCGCTCTTGCTTTCGCGTACAATCCTTTAACATCTCTTGCTTCACACACTTCTAACGGTGTATTAATATAGATTTCTACAAAATTATTAGTAATAGCTCGAACTTCTTCTCTGATTTCTCGATAAGGACTTATTGTAGCAACAATTGTCACAACTCCATTGCGACTGAGTAAGTTAGCTACAAATCCGACTCGACGTATATTTGTATCGCGGTCTTTTTTACTAAAGCCCAATCCTTGAGATAGCCAAGTTCTAATTATATCTCCATCTAAAACTTCAACCGGACATTTTATAGCTCTGAGTTTTTCTTCAATCCCTTTGGCGATCGTGCTTTTACCCGCCCCACTAAGTCCTGTCAGCCAAAGCGTTACACCTTTATTATTCATAAATAATCAGTTATCAGTTGGTAATTGGTAATTGGTAATTGTTCACCTCTACCCCCTCTCCCCCTCTCCCCTTGTCCCCCTCTCCCTATCTCCCCATCAACCGACTAGTTCGACCATTTCGCGGACGTTACCTTTGACTCCACCAACTGCTTGAGTAAAATCTCGATCTTTGCGGACAATCATTTTTATGCCATTTTTGGGTGCCAAGATTATGTTGCCGGTACGATCTATTGTTTGATTTTGTATATATTCTAAGCGGTATTTTTGTAATAACATTGATAGTACAATTTTAATTTCCATCATTGCAAAACCCGCACCAATACAAATACGACTTCCAGCGCTGAAGGGGTTGTATTCAAACATTGTTGGCTCAAATGTTTCCCATCTTTGGGGATTGAATTTCTCCGGTTGTGGGTAAATTTCTCTTAGATGATGAGTGTGGTAGATGCTGACGAAAACCTCGGTTCCCTTGGGTAATTCATAACCTCCGAGTTCGGTTGTTTGGGAGGTGATGCGAGCATTCCAAGGTACTGGAGTTAATAAGCGCATACTTTCTTTAATTACTCTTTCTAATAAAGGTAATTTTTGTAATTGTTCTACCGTGGGGGCTTCTCCCTTTAATACGCTTTGCAGCTCATCAACTACGTCTTGCGCGATTTGGGGATGTTGAGATAAAAGAAATAGCGTCCAAGTGAGTGCATTTGCGCTGGTTTCATGTCCTGCTGCAAAGATAACTCCTGCGTGTCCTAAGAGTTCATCTTCGTCTAAGGTTAAACCTGTTTCAGCATCTCGCGCTTGAATTAGCATTGAAAGTACATCACCCTCATCTGTCTTTTTAGCTTGTTTAAGGCGAATTAGACCGCGCATTTCGTCATCTAGTTGCCCGAATAAATTGAGTAAATGATGAAATGGAAGCCCCGGAATATCAAAAGGCAAAAGTGCGATCGCCAAGCTTCCATTCATTCTCAATGCTTCTTGTAAAATCTCACCACTTTTAGCTCCTTTTTCGCCAACGTCACTACCAAATAAGGTTTTAGTGGCTACTCGCAGGGTAAGAAGTCGCATAACTTGAGCGATATCAACCGGCTTATCAATAGTTAATTGTTCGAGTACCGATTGCGTAATAGCAACCATATCCGAGCGGTAAGAATCAATACGCTGCTTGTGAAAAGCTGGCATCAAAAGTTGGCGATGCTGGCGGTGAGTTCCACTGTTGACTCCAAATAAACCAACACCAAAATGCTTTAACGGTTCAGTTCGTGGTGAATCATTCCGGTTGCTGTAAATCTTCCCGGATAAAGGATATTTATAATAAATTTCGTGCTGGCTAGTGACTTTACGCACATTTTCCGCACCACAAGTAAAAACTGTACCGGGACATTCCGCAAGGGGCGAGTATATATGAGTACCTCCGCCTGCCGTCATAGCAACCACGGAACCATAAGTTTCAAATAAAGGGCGCGTAAATCCAATAGAATCCTTTGCAAAACGTAAAATTATTGGTAAACGTCCCAAAAATGTATTTGCAGACGGTCCGGGTACGTTTAATTTTGGTAGATAAGCGGTGGTCATTTCGGGGGATGGGGGGATGGGGGATGAGGAGAAAGGGGGACAAGGAGACAAGGAGAAATTATAACTGTTAACTCCTAACTCCTAACAGTTCACTGTTTCGGCCAATTATTTTCGGCTTGGTTTAAAACGTAGGTGGATACGGCTTGTATTTCTGGTTCGGTTAAACGATCTTTGTAGGCTGACATATTGTTTTTACCGTATGTCACAATATTAGAAATTGCTTCTAGAGAATCCATTTTATATTTTTTTAAAGCTTTCATTTTCAGGTTTTTACCGCGTCGAATTATATTACCTCCATTAATATGACAACCGGCGCAATTTGCTGAAAATATTTTTGCCCCGTTAGCTCCATCAACAGTATTTGCTGAAACTGGTTGTTGCAGGCAAATTATCAATAATAAAATTGTAAATAACACAAATTTAATCAAAGCTTTCATTTTGATAAATAAATATTTGAATTATGGACTATGGTTAACTTTACCATTTAATCAATCTTTACCAATTATCATTTATTTATATAAGCGAGCATATACTATTTACCTATTCTAAATTATCAAAAATATATCTTATGGAATAAATATTTTCTTTTCATCGCTATTTTCTATCTAAAGGATGTACCACTTTAATTAAATACTACGTCACTATATAGAGGTGACAATATGTCAATAAAATTTCTTAAATTATCTACATAGGTATAGTATATGGCTGACAATATCAAAGATCAAATTAAAACAGACTTGCAACAAGTTAAAGAAACCGGACAGCAAAGAGTCGATAGAATTCGAGAAATTGTCAAACTTGCTGTAGGTGGAGTAGTTTCTGAATTTAAAGAAGGTTCGGTTGAACTTCGAGTACTTGTTAAAGATGCTGTTTCTGCTGTAGCTGAAAACTTGCAAGGAAAAGGTAGCGAAATTAAAGAAGAAATTACTGCATCTATTGAAGGTGCTGTGGAAGCTGTTGATAGTAAGCGACGAGAAGCTTTAAATAAAAGTCAGACGGAAGTTAAGCTATTACAAGCTCAAATCGATGACGAAGAAGATAAAATTCAGCAAGAAGTTGATGGTATTTTGACAGAAATTGAAGATACAAGTCAAGAAAAATCTACTGAAGCTCAAACTGCAATAAAATCTGCTGTTGAATCTATTAAAAACAGCGAAGAAGCTTCTTTATTAAAGAAACGTTATGCTCAGTTGCAAGCACAAATCGCTATTGTCAGAGCAAATTTAGCAGCACGTTACGGTGGTGATGGCGATAACGTACAAACTTTTTTGAACGACGCTAAAACCTGGTACGAAAAATCTCGTCCTCAAGGGGAAGAAATCGTTACTCAGGTTAAAGATAAGCATTCTGACGTGGAAGTAAAACTTGCTGAAGCAGGTAGTTCATTAGCCAAGAAAGAGAGTCAGCTAAAACAAAAATTAAGAGAGTTGCTTTTATCAACTGCTGACTGGTTGAAATAAAAATAAATTAATAAATGACTAATAGATAGTTGTTGTTTAATTTAGTATGAATATTAATGTAGAGACGTTGCAGTGCAACGTCTTTTTAATGTTGAATAATTATTATAATGCTATTCAAATCCCTCTCCCCCTCCCCTCTCTCAAGCTTGGGAGAGGGGTGCCCGTAAGGGCGGGGTGAGGGAAAGTAGCGTGAACGAAAAACGCGAAATTTCTATCAAAGTCAACACTTTAAGCAGAGCCTCTAAATCCTAGTTCCCAGGTTCAACCTGGGAACCAGGTCAAAGTCAATTAAAATGGACTAAATATAGTAATTATTAGTTACCAATTATATAAACCCGGTATCTTAAAGATACCGGGTTTCTTGTCTGCTATTTATTATTTTGTATGTTTATTCTGTTTTCAAATCCAAAATCTAAAATCTAAAATCTAAAATCTAAAGGGTGGACATTACCCACCCCCCAATATCCTATATAAGATGTTTGCTCGTATAGAGCATTTTCTTTATAAAGTTCCACCTCGTTCCAATTCATTATGCTTGGTAATTGCCCATAATGCATGAATACTTCCGGGAAGCCATCCTAACAAAGTCAATCCAATATTAATAAATAAAGTGGGACCAACTCCATAAGTTAAGAAAATACCAACGGGAGGTACGAGTAAACCAAGTAAAAGTTTCATAGTTGTTTTGACCTTTTTAATTACAGTTGATTGAAGCGATTTGAGGCAAACCAAAATTTATGATTCTATCTTCTATCTAAAGATATATTTTGGCTTATTATTGGAAATTCTATTAATTAGTTAGAAGGTAATTCAGCATTATTGTTTGCTTTACCTGCGAGGAGATTCTTTTCTCCCATATAATTGCTAATGAAGGTATTACCAAAAGACATAACTACCGGAGCTAGGAAAAAGGCGATAAGTCCGTGAACTGAAAATCCGGGGGTTATAACAGCAGCTAACCAGAAACAAAGTCCATTAACTACAAGGGAAAATGCTCCTAATGTCACTAAGTTAATTGGTAAGGAAAGCGTTGAGATAATAGGCTTGATTGAGCCATTTACTAAACCAATTACTAAACCAGCAATCATAGCTGATGGGAAATTAGCTAAATTTACGCCTGGAACTACTACATCTACTATTAGCAAGCTTAATGCAGTTGCTAATGTTGTTAAAAATATGCTTAACATAATCTGTACCTAAAACAAAAATCGTTTTTTTGAACTCTTATATATATAGTGAACAATTCTGTTGAAGCAAACCTCTCTAACAAGATAGATTTGGTTTATATCGAAAGGTAGGGAATGGGGAATAGGTAATTGGGAATAGGTAATTGGGAATAGGTAATTGGTAAAAGAATTAGTTATAAGTTTTAAACTGCTGATGATTAATTGTTAATTTTTGTATATTTAATGGCAATATTATTACTTTTATTTATCGGATTTAAAGTAAAGGGAAGAGTTATATAAAACTTGTTCTTGATGAGTTTGTAAGGTGCAATCGGACAAGGGATAGGCTATACAGGTAATAGTGTAACCAGCTTCAATTTCTTTATTTTGAAGAAATATTTGTTCGTTTTGGTCAACTTTTCCACTGATTATTTTTGCTACGCAAGCGGAACAATTACCTTGTTTGCACCCAGATGGTAAGCGGATGTTTTTGTCTTCAGCAATATCTAATATATATTCGTTATCGGGTACTTCGATGGTGCGATCTAATCCGATATCTGGGTTGATTAATCGTACTTTGTAGATAGGCATTTGCAATTATTAGATTTTTAGATAAAGGTTTGTAGTAAGGAATTTATTCCTTAATCTGAGGAAAGACAGTCCTTACTACGAACCTTTTTATTAGTTACCGACAATCTCTGAAACTTTGTCAGCCATCGATTTATCTAGGCGAGCGCCGTGAACTTGTACTATACAAGAAGCCATATAATTTCCCCAGCGGGCTGACTTTTGAGCGTTCAAACCATTGGTTAATCCGTACAATACACCACCAGCGAAGGAATCTCCCGCACCAACGGTATCAATAGCTTTTACTGGAAAACCGGGTACGCTAACAACTTTTTTATTTTCTACTACCAAACAGCCATTAGCACCATCGGTAATAAATCCAGTGTCAACAATTTCGCCGAGTTTGCTGGCACAATCTTCTAAAGATTCGCTGCCGAAGAAATTACGAACTTCATCAGCGTTGCAAAATACTACGTCGCAATATTCGGAAACTAACTTGTGAAAATCATCGCTGAAGCGACTTACCAAAAATAAATCGGAAAAAGTATAAGCAACCTTTACACCCAAACGCTTCGATTGCTCCATAGTCTCAACACTGGCTTTCTTTGGATCTGGTGCATCCCAAAGATAACCTTCGACATAACTATATTGACATTGAGCTAATTTATCTACGTCAATATCGGTAGGAGCCAAATTAGTAGAAACCCCCAGATGAGTACACATAGTACGTTCCGCATCGGGAGTAGTTAAAACCAAACAGGTACCCGTGGGGCCATGATTTTCTTCCGTGGGGTGGACATCAAACCCAATTCCAGCTTCAATTAAATCCTCACGATAAAACTCACCATTAGTATCGCGAGAAACCTTACCAGAATAAAAACCCTTACCACCACTTTGCGCGATCGCAATCATTGTATTAGCAGCAGAACCTCCGGAACTCAATTCCAGGGAATGATGTTTCAACTCCCGCAATAAATGACCTTGTTTTTCGGCATCCATCAGAGTCATACCACCGCGACTCAAGTCATTTTTCTTCACGAAATCATCTTCTACCATTGCCAAGATGTCCACCATAGCGTTACCCACGCCAAAAACATCCACTGACTTAGAATTGTTTTGTCCTGCTGTCATTTAATTTATGTTTATCTTAAAACTGCAACTTTAGTTTAGGGTAATCCGTAGAATTAATATAGTTGTGGCGGGGAATTGTGATGGTTGAAGCAGATGAAATACAACCAAAAAAAAGCCCCCCTTTCCAAGGGGGGTTGGGGGGATCTAATGCAGGTGGAATACGAGTTTGTAGAGTGTCTTACGGCTTGAAATCATTTGCGGACATAACGAGATAATTGGTATTGCCGTAACGCACCATTTAAGATCAAAATAATTACCATTTATTCGACTGTGTTCACAACCGCCGAGGGTTGCAAACCCCCGTCTAATAGCAGAAGTCCATTGAAATGGACTAAGAAAATTATTTGTATTTCGCTGTATATTTGTTGGTATTTATTTCATTAAGGTATTGAACTATGGAAATGGTAGGTTCCGTCTTAAGAAATCACTGGAGAAGAATTGCTCAGACGCTATGAGAAGGGGGAGCGAGATTTTCCTTTAATTACCCTTTGTGACGAGAATTGTATTTTGGAGGGAGCTAACCTTAGCGGAATTAATATGATGGGAGGTTATTTTGCAGCAGGTAGTTTGTGTAAAACTAATTTGAGTGAAAGTTGTCTAATCGGTTTTGATTTTAAAGGTAAAGGACTCGAAGAAGCCAATTTCAGTAATGCCGATTTAACAGGGGCTTGTTTATGGAGTGCCTTTTTAAATGATGCTAATTTAAGTAGCTGCATTTTGAAAGGAGTAAATATGAGAAATGCTATTTTATACAATGCTAATTTGAGAGGTGCTGTTTTAGATAGTGCTAACTTAGCTAATGTTGATTTTACTGGTGCCGATTTCGCTATTGATAGATACATGACAGGAATTCTTTTCTGGAATACTACTATGCCGGATGGAACTGTTATTGAAGGTCCTTGTTTTATAAACTGATATCTGATTTTTTAAATAAAAATACTGAAGATTTTAAAATTAACGGTCAAGAATATTTTTATATTCCACACATTAAATTTTCAGTCCATTTTAATGGACTTTTGCTATTAGACAGGGACTTGCAGTCCCTGGCGAGTGTCGGTAAAATCGAGAATTTATGACAATATTTAGTGCGCGTTTAAAATTAATCCACCGCTACATTTTCGTTGGTAATCTAAATGCGGGGAGACGTAGCACTGCTACGTCTCTACATCAGTTATTTGTTCTTTTCAACATCAAAATGTTGGGTTACGGCGCATTATCAATATCGCATCAAGCATAAACATATTTACGCCTTTAACCCAACCTACCATCTACCATCTACAAAAATCATCTTCTCCAACTCCCTCTCCCAAAACATCGGAGAGGGCTGGGGTGAGGTTTACTGACTCACTGCTTTCATCGATAAACCAATCCGCTTCAATTTCTGATTAACTTCCAAAACTTTAACTTTGACAACTTCCCCAACTTTAACTATCTCATTGGGATCTTTGACAAATTGATTTGCTAATTGAGATATATGTACCAAACCATCTTGATGCACTCCCACATCTACGAAAGCCCCAAAGTTGGCAACGTTAGTAACAATTCCTTCTAATACCATTCCTTCTTCTAAATCGCTAATCTCGTTAACTCCTTCTTTGAAGGTGGCATATTGAAATTCAGCTCGTGGATCTCTTCCAGGTTTTTCTAATTCCCCGATAATATCTCTTAATGTTGGTTCCCCAACTTTATCGGTAACGTATTTCTTTAAGTCGGCTTTTTTCAGATTTTCGGCTATTTTAGTAACTTGCTTTAATTCAACTTTCAAATCAGTTGCAATATTTTTCACTACTGCATAACTTTCGGGATGCACTGCGGTATTATCTAAAGGATTTTCACCACCGCGAATTCTGAGAAAACCTGCTGCTTGCTCAAATGCTTTTGGTCCTAATTTAGGAACTTTTAATAGTTGACGACGATTTTTGAAGGCTCCATTTTCGTTGCGATATTGAACTATATTATTGGCGACGCTGGATGAAATTCCAGAAACAGAAGTCAAAAGTTCTTTGGAAGCTGTATTTAAATCAACTCCAACGTAGTTAACGCAGCTTTCTACGGTTTCATCTAATTTCTTTTTAAGCAATTTTTGGTCTACGTCGTGTTGATATTGTCCCACACCGATGGATTTGGGGTCAATTTTGACTAATTCGGCTAAAGGATCTTGTAAGCGACGACCTATGCTAATTGCTCCGCGCACGGTAATATCTAAGTCGGGGAATTCTTCGATCGCGACTTTACTGGCTGAATATATCGATGCACCGGATTCGTTAACCATGACTTTGACTGGTTTAATTTGCATATTCTGCAAAACTTCCACAACAAATTCGTCGGTTTCGCGGGATGCCGTACCGTTACCGATCGCAATTAATTCAACTTTGTATTTCTCCATCAAATTTTGCAGGGTTTTGGCGGCTTCGCTGCGTTTTCCGGCTCCGGTGTGAGGAAATACCGCTTGATACTCTAAAAATTTGCCAGTTTCGTCTAATATCGCCACTTTGCAGCCAGTTCTAAAACCCGGATCGATGGCGATCGCTGGTTTCATTCCTGCTGGTGCTGACAGTAACAAGTTGCGTAGATTAGTTTCAAATGTCTTGATAGACTCAATATCTGCATATTCTTTTTTCTCGGATATCACTTCATTCGTCAGCGAGTTTTTCATCAAGCGGTTAAATGCATCTTTGAGCATCTGCTGATAAAACTTGCGAATTTCTGGCTGTAGGGAGCGAATTTCTTCTGACTCTAAATACTCAAGTACATAATCTTCATCAAAAACGATTTCGTAACTTAATATTTTCTCCTTGTCTCCCCGACACAAAGCCAGCATATTATGAGGTGCAATATTGCAAACTCTCATTTGATAATCGCGGTACATTTCATACTTTGTTGTACCTTCGGGATGTTCATCTTTAATGCTGGAAACAAATACCCCTTCCTCTAACAACATTTCGCGCAAATATGCCCTTAACTTAGCCTTTTCCGCCGTTTCTTCCGCTAAAATATCGCTGGCACCTTTAAGCGCTTCTTCTGCGGTTTTAACTTCTTTTTCGACGTTAATATATTTAGCTGCTTCTACATTTAGATCGCCACTAGCACCATTTTTCACGTTTAACGACTTAATAAATTCCGCTAACTTATCGAGTCCCTTTTCCTTAGCAATAGTAGCGCGAGTGCGACGTTTGGGACGAAATGGTAAATATAAATCTTCTAATTCTGTTTTTTGCAAACATAATTCGATTTGCTTTTTTAATTGATCGGTGAGTTTACCTTGTTCCTCAATAGCATTTAATATTACCGATTTTCTATCTTCTAATTCTGTAAGATAAGTGAACCTATCCGACAAATCGCGCAACTGAGTTTCATTCATCTCCCCTGTACGCTCTTTACGGTAGCGTGCGACAAAGGGGATAGTTGCACCTTCAGCAAATAGTTCTAGCGCGTTTTGCACCTGAAAAGGTTTAAGATTTAGTTCAGTGGCTAACAGTTGGGGAATATTCAGCATAATTCTGCAATTCTTAAAAGAACACTACATAAAAGGTAATTTTACGCCCTATATTATTTAAAGAGCGTTGGTATATAGTGATAAGCTAATATACTAAACTATAAGAAAACATTCGGATTATTTATCCGATGCGCTGTTTGTATAGACAAGATGTTGTAACAAAAAGCTGAAAGGTGTAATATTAGTTACATAAGCTTATGTCGCAGCCTTATCATATTTGTATCAAAGCAAATGCTTTAAATTCGGAGTTGAGAAAAGATGCCTTTATTTTTTCTACTTCCACTTTCTATCTGTGTAATTACTGGCTATATCTATAACCGATGTAGCGATGAAGTGGGATATCTGTCAGGTTTATTCGCGATTATTAGTTTTATTCTGAGCTTGATTTTAGCACCTTGGGAAATCCAAGCTTTGCTATTAGTCACAGTGTTAGTGACTACTAAAAAATTGTTGCAGCGAAACGAATATAAACTTAAGGAAGGGAATAGGGAGTAGGGAATTAGGAGTTAGGAGTAGTGAGTAGTGAATAAAAGATGCCAATGATAATTTGCACCATTTGCAATTAATGGTTATTTTCTTTTGTAATCAATTGCGAATTTGTAAATAAAATCTATTACCCATTACCCATTACCTTAAATATCGCCTAGATAAAATAAAAATTAATCATAAACTGTTTCAAATATATCTAATTACTAATTACTTTAAATAAAAACTAAATTGGCAAAGTAATTATAAATTTAGTTCCTTTTCCAATGGTTGAAAAACAATCAATTGTTCCACTGTGTTTCTCGACAATAATTTGGTGACTAATTGCTAATCCCAATCCGGTTCCTTTTCCTACAGCTTTAGTTGTAAAAGATGGTTCAAAAATTCGAGCTTGTACTTCAGGAGGCATACCTAAAGCGTTATCTTCAACACAAATTGAGACAATGTTTTGTGTAGAATCTACAGATGTTGCAATTGTGATACTGTATGGTGAAGTGGCTGTTTGTTCGTCGGAATTTTCATGTAAATCGTCAAATGCATCAATAGCATTAGCGATAATGTTCATAAATACCTGATTTAATTGTCCTGGATAGCAATTAATTGGTGGTAGCTCGCTATAGTTTTTAATAATATTAATTTTTGGACGCTCTCCTATATCTTTAAGTCGATGTTTGAGTAGCATCAAAGTACTATTAATTCCTTCATGAATCTGATATTCTACTTGAGATGCAATATCACCACGAGCAAAAGTTCTTAGAGATAGACTGATATCTTTTAAACGAGTGATTCCCTGACGCATTGATTTAATCAGTTTGGGTAAATCCTCTTTCAAATATTCTAAGTCTATTTCCTCAATAAGTTCTTCAATTTCTTCATCTTCTGAATCGGATAACTTTTGCTGTTGAAGCTCTACCAGACTAAAAATATCATTAAGGTATTCTTCGATATTAGAGCAACTTCCAGCAATAAAACCAATCGGATTATTAATTTCGTGTCCAATCCCAGCAACAAGTTGTCCCAAAGTAGACATTTTTTCGCTTTGAATTAATTGTAATTGGGTTTGTTGCAATTCTTCTAAGGACTGGGTTAATTCTACGGTACGTTGCTGCACTTGTTGTTCGAGATTGCGGGTGAGTAAAGACAATTTTAAATGTAGTTTTAATCGAGCAATAACTTCTTCTTTTTGAAAAGGTTTGGTAATGTAGTCAACTGCTCCAATTTCTAAACCTCTGACTTTATCTGTAATGTCAGAAAGAGCAGTCATGAAAATAACTGGTATATTTTCGGTAATGGGATTAGCTTTTAATCTGCGACAAGTTTCAAATCCATCAATACCCGGCATCATTACATCTAATAAAATCAGATCGGGTTTAGCATATTCTGCTTGCTCGATTGCTGATTCACCGTCAGTTGCCATCAGTACTTTCCAGGCATATCCCCCAATAACTTCAAACAGCACTTTAAGGTTGGTTGGATTGTCGTCAACCAAAAGAATATTAATTTCTTGAGATAAAATATTTGTCATTTTTGAGTAGACTCCTTAGCTAGAAACTGTTTGAGAAATTTACGAATCTTCGCAGTTTGAAAGCTAACGGTAAGTTTACCTAGCTCGTTTGCGAAGATAAGTAATTGCTTATCTCCGGATGTGATTTCTTTTAGTATTCCCTCAATTGCTGAAATATCACCCATCATTGCGAAATGATATAGTTGCTCGATGATTTCTTCTGATGGAGGAATTATTTCAGTTTGGGTGAAATCTTTGGGATTGGGAGAAGAAGATTGAGATAGTGTGGTATCAATATTGGAATTTAAGTTATCGTAAATCCATTCCAAATTTAAGAGATTTCCCAATGTTTTGGTTAATTCTTCAACTTGTAAAGGTTTCGGTAAAAAACTTTTTGCTCCTGCTTCTAAACTGCGTTGTTTATCTGCATCAAAAACGCTAGCGCTAGAAACAATGATTGGGATAGAAGAAGTTTGAGGATTGGCTTGAAGTTTCACCATCAACTCAAAACCATCCATATTAGGCATTGCTAAATCTAGTAAAATCGCATCTGGGTTGTTTTCCGTTGCCAACTTTAGCCCTTCTATACCATCGCTTGCTTCTAAAGTGCGAAAGCCGATGACTTTTGTTAAATTGCTCAATACATTGAGGTGATTTTCCTCATCTTCCACAATCAGAATTTGCGGTATATTTCCTTGAATACCACTTTCCGGTTTTTGCTCCCTCTACTAATTGCAAAGCAATATTGGCATGAATAATAACCCCTGGAGTCGGGCTTCCCGCAGTTAAAAAAGAAGAACTAAAAGGAGTACCAAAAAAATCATTAGTACTCTCTGCTGTGGAACCAATAAACACCATGCGATCGCGCATTATGTCTTTAGGTATTTTCCCGGCTATCACATCGCGCATTGATACTTTCGTAAATGCTTTATCGGAACCGTACCAATTAAGTAAAATTTGATATCCACCTGAATCAGCTTTAGTATAACCAGCTTCCCCTACTTCTAACGGTACGTGAATTTGTTTACCTAACCGATATTTTTTTTGTTCTGCGTCAACAGCTTCTAATTCAATCTTTTCTGCGGCCAGATATTTCAACGCAACAAGAGTGCCCAAAGCTGGCTTATCAGTGTTTTTGTCATCCTTATCTACCGCTGTTAATAAAGCACGCCGCACCTGGCGATCGCACCAGCATCTCCACCAAACAGAGTTGTTGCAGCTAGTGCTGAGGCTCCAGAAGTACCGGAATTCTCGCCAATTAAAGAAATATTATCTGAAGTAATACTGATATTACCGCCACCATTACCGCCAAAAATACCAGATAATATTACTGCACCATCTTTTAGTAAAACGTCTTGAGTTTTGATCGCAATATTTCCACCTCTTCCACCACCTTTGTGAGATGGAGTTAAAATACCACTCGTACTAGAGGCAGCGAAAGGAGAAAATCCAAAAAACTGAATTGATTCTGCTGCATTAATGGAAATGCTCCCACCGACACCTCCACTTTGATAAGTTGTAGAGGTAATTAAACCGCCATCTTTTGCTAATACCTGTTTGGCTGAAATATCAATATTAGCTTTCTGCTGACTACTCAAATTCTCGGACAAAATCAAACTTTGGTCTTTGTTTGGCAATGCCCCACTTAGTTCTAACAAGTCTGTATTAATCTCAATCCGACCAGCATTTTGCATTCCTTGATGTTGAACAAACACAGCAGAACTATCTTGGATTTGAACAGCTTTTGCTTGAAGATGAATCGAACCTCCAGGATTTCCACTTGCATCAATTAGCGCTGCATTAGTCAGATGGATATCGGAAAAATTTTGTACGGGAGCGTAATCTAGTTCCCAGATGGCAGAACTCGTATCAAAGTTAACAGTTCCTCCGTTAACGCTTCCTAGCTCAACTTGTCCGCTTTGGGCAACTAAAATCCCTCCATCTAAACGAATATTATTGCCAATAACAGCTAATGTTTTTCCTGGAAGGACGCTTAAACCTGCCAATTGTGAATCGCGGTTAATTGGTTCTACAAAATTGCCTGGATGCAGATAACTATGTCCTTGCCCTTGAATATTAATACTGCCAGAATTTTTTCCAAGTTGTAAACCGATAGGTGTACTTATTGTCAATAAAGGGGGTGTTGCAGTCTCGGTAGCACTAAACTCAAACCCATCCGCAAATTTAATACTATTTGCTGTACTTCCTAAGAAAGAACCACCAATATCTAATCGCGCATTTTCACCAAATACAATTCCCGCAGGATTAATCAAAAATAAATTGGCATTACCCTGAGCCTTGATTAACCCATCAATATTAGAAATATTTCCACCCGTTACCCGGTTAATAATATTTACTACATCGGTAGAATTATTGAAAGTCGCCGAACCACCTGTAGGAATCGAAAACTCTTTGAAGCTATGAAATAAATTATTTTCTTTTTGAATACCGTTAAGGATATTGAAATTATTATTAGTTGAATTGACAGTTGTATTAGTTGTATTAGTTGTACCATCGCTACTTACTTGAGCAATTGCTGGTAGTGTAATTCCTGAAGTTAGTAAACTACTTATCAATCCAGATAGAAAAGCAATCCCTTTCATGTGGTCAAAATATTTTTATGTTCTGGAGTTATGGTTCCCTAATTTATTTTTCTACTAACACAATCTTAAAAAAGTAAGTGCTTTTACTGATAAAAAGTTTAGTTTAGGTCAATTGTAATTGTCTTTAACTGTATTGATGCAAAATATGTTGGGTTACGACGCAAATATAATTTTTCGTAAAAACTATACTTCTTTGTGCGTCTAACCCAACCTACAAATTAATTTTTAATTCCTAGCTCTTACCGCTACCAATCAAATACAGCAAAGCCATCCTTACCGCGACCCCGCTCGTCACCTGATTTTGTATTAAACTAAATTCTGGGTCATCCATTAAATCCGAACTAATTTCAACACCCCTATTTACCGGCCCCGGATGTAATACTTTCACGTTATCGTTACAGTTTCGTAATTTATCCCGCGTAATTCCAAATAACTGATGATATTCACGCAAGGAAGGCAATAAATGCTCTGTCATCCGTTCCTTTTGCAATCTTAATGTCATCACAAAATCAGCATCCTGCAAAGCTGGCTCTAATTCCCAATGTACGAATAATTTACCCGGCCGATCTTTGCCGTAATCTGCAAATAATTTCGGTAAAAGCGTTGGTGGTGCTGCTAAATGTAGCTCTGCGCCAGTAGCTGCGGTAAGACTCCAAATATTCGATCTGGCAACGCGAGAATGCAGAATATCTCCAACGATCGCAATTTTTTTACCTTGTAAAAGCTCCAACCGGGGCAACTCTGGGTCAAGTAAACTACAGATAGTAAACAAATCTAATAGCCCTTGAGAAGGATGCTCGTGCTGTCCGTCACCAGCATTTAGCACGCTAACTTTTACACCCAAACGATCCATTTCTGCTGCGATCGCGTTTGGTACTCCTGCTTCCCGATGGCGCACCACCATAATATCGGTGCCCATCGCTAAATAAGTTTTGGCTGTATCTAAAATTGTTTCTCCCTTTGTCATCGAAGAACTTGCTGCGGAGAAGTTCAACGTATCTGCACTCAAACGTTTGGCAGCAAGTTCAAAACTACTGCGAGTCCGAGTTGATGGTTCAAAAAACAAATTCGCCACCACTTGTCCCTGCAAAGTAGGTACTTTTTTCATCCGCCGCGTTAGTACTTCCTGAAAACTAGCAGCAGTCTGTAAAACTGCGTTGTATTCAGTAGCGGTGAAATCAGCTAGGGAAAGAACGTGATGACGAGTCCAGGTGGTAGTAGGCATAGATTTTTATCGACTCTGGCGTGCTTGTTGCACGAGCGATGATGTCTCTACAGTTACGGCGTTTAAGTGTGCAGAGCAAATCATACCACCAAGTGGTAGTTTTAACTATAAAAGATGTGGGATGGGGAGAGTGGGGGGATGGGGGGACAAGGGGACAAGGAGACATTATTCACTGCTCAGTGCCAATTACCAATTACCTATTCCCTATTACCTATTCCCTATTCCCTAAAGATTCTTTTTAACTGCGTCGGCAAATTCTTCATAAGGTTTAACACCGACAATATTTTCTACTAACTCGCCATTTTTGAAAATTAACACCGCAGGAATGCTTTTAACTTCGTATCTTTTAGCCAGGGGTTTATCTTTATCTACGTCTATTTTTACTACTTTAATATCTTGATGCTCTTGCGCTAATTGTTCAACCAAAGGTGCAACCACACGACAAGGCCCGCACCAACTTGCGCTAAAATCAACAACAAGTAGATTTTCAGATTTTAAAAGCGTATCAAATTCGGTTTCTTGGACTTGAGTTACTGTACTCATAATTTTTGCTCTATTTTACTAATTTTTACAAATCCTTATTACACATCAAATAAAAGCGGTTTCCGGCGTTGTTAATCAATGCGATCGAATTCGGCATTCACCAATTTTAAGCGATAACGGTCAAGTTATGAACAGTTAACAGTTATCAGTGAACAGTGAGCAGTGAATATAGGATTTTCTTTTGTATTCAGATACAGTTTTGGAGATTAAGCTTAAGGTTTGTAGTAGCGCTTTAAAATAAATGTGGTGGAATACTAACTGTTCGCTGATAACTGATAACTGATAACTGCTCACTGTTAAGAGAATACTTGCAAAGCGAAGGAAATTAAGGATAAAAATGTCATAAAACCAACTGCGTCTAAAGTTGTGGTCATTAGAGGGCCGCTAATTAATGCTGGATCTAGGTTTAAGCGTTTTAAACCCATTGGCAATACGGTTCCTAAAGTTACGGCTATCATTACGTTTACTGCCATTACGCTTCCAGCAACAAATGATACCCAACGCTCATCCGGGGGCGACCACATCATTGATAAAGTTGTTAATGCTAAACCCAATCCCACCGCCGTTCCTAAGCCTGCGGTTAACTCCTTTCGCAATAAAGTCATTGTGTCTTTGGGAGTTACTTCTCCTAAACCCAATCCCCGTACTGTTACTGATAAAACCTGAAAAGCTACGTTACCGCTACTGTTTGCCAAGATAGGCATAATTATTGCTAAAACTGGCACTACTTTAATCACTTCCTGGAAAGGTGCGATCGCGCTAGCGGCAGCAATATACAAACCGATATTTCCCAGCAGCCAAGGTAAACGTTTGCGGAGAGTTACTTTAGGGGAACACAAAGCACTTTCGTCACCACCAGTTACCCCTGCAAGTTTTTGAATCTCTTCGGTAGCTTCTTCGTCGATAATATCTACTACGTCATCGATAGTGACAATGCCTACAAGTCTATCTTCCCGGTCAACTACAGGTAAAGCAATTAAATCGTAACGCTTCATGATTTTAGCTACTTCCCGCTGAGGAGTATCTGTAGTAGTTCTGATTACTTTGGCAGCGGCTATATCTCGCAATAAAGCATCAGGATAGGAAAACAGCAACTGTCGCAGCGATACAACGCTAACTAATTTACGGTTGTTATCGGTGACGTAGGCATAATAAATAGTTTCTTTATCTTCGTCTTGACAGCGGATTTTATTAAGAACTTCTCTGACTGTCAATCCCTCTTGCAACCGCACGTATTCGGTAGTCATTACCCTGCCTGCGGTACCTTCTGGATAGCCGAGAATCGTTGCAGTGACTTGTCTTTGTTGGGGACTCAAAGACTGTAACAACCGTTTGACAACCTTCGCGGGTAATTCGTCGAATAATTCCGCACGTTCGTCAGGACTCATCGCTTCGAGGATTTGCGCTACCTGTACGTCATGGAGAGAATTTATTAATAGTTCCTGTACTTCAGCAGGTAAATATTCAAATACGTCGATCGCTCGATTTTTATTCAGCAAACGAAAGGCGATCGCACGCTGTTTTCTGGATAAATTGGTGATGTAATCCCCTACATCAACGGCTGGTAAATGGTTCAAATCCCATTTGAGTTCATTTAAATCTGAAACGCCAAAATCAACAATGTTGATTGCACAATTGCGAACATCTTGAATAAGCATATTTTCTCCTTTTATCTCCCCCGCGCTGAGAGATAAACTCTACAGCTTAGAGGAGGATGGTACTACCGTCTTCCGGACTTTTGTCCATAAATATTTAAAAAATCAACATCGATTACCTATGAGGGCATCGCTAAGTCATAATACTAACCCGGAACAGTGTAATCCGGTAGATGCTGAGCTTCAGTATTATGTTTGTGTGATATTACGCACTACCGAATAGCTCTATGCCCCGATTTTCATCTCAATAGAGTAGATTTTACTACTATCGCTATCTATGTCAAGGTAATATATTAATCTCCCTGACAATTCGAGATGTCAAATTATTAACATTGTAGCAAGTAATTTTTATTTTAAGCACCCAAATAAAAATCAGTACTATCACATATACAAAGTCTCTGTTTTCCCAGTTAATAAGCAAAACAGATGGCATTCAACGTAGATCCGGCATAGTTAAAATATCCCAGAAAACTACTGTCAAATTCCTAAGAACCTATTCGCGATATAGGCAGCTTCCCGCTAAACGCCACTTTCTTTACGGCATCAAAATTTACAGTAACTTAACAATAGTCTTTTTTTCGTTAGGGTTTCATATATTATTAAGACCTAATTGTCAATATTTATAGGTTGGTTAAAACGAGAATCTAACTTAGATAAATAGTGCAAATAATTTATCGCAGCAAATAGCTTGATAACAATACACTTTTTGCAGAGAATAATAGGAATATTTAGCATTAAAGCAAATTTCACCAAAATTTCAATCAAGAAAAACACGGGATTTCAAAACTAAATATTTTGACTTGTTGACAATCTGCAAAAAAAAACCGCAATATTTACTGTTTGACAACTTGCAAGGTTGAAACAAGATATTTGTATTGTTTGCAAAAAACTTTGAAGAACAAAAGTTTGTCATATCGTTAGTGGCGATTACAGAAATTACCTTGTTTTAGCTCGTAAAATTGACTGGATAGTTATGGGTTCAAATCCCGCCAAGATTTATCGAATTTGATTATGTTTAAAACTCTAGAGTTACTTAAGCGCCTGGAATATTATTATCAGCAAGTTAAAACTATTATTCTGGCGCGTCAAAATCCGATTACTGGTTTGCTCCCGGCTTCCACGGCGATAACTGCCCACGGAGACTATACCGATGCTTGGGTACGCGATAACGTTTACAGTATTTTAGCGGTTTGGGGATTAGCGTTAGCTTATCGTAAAGTTGATGAAGATAAGGGGCGCACTTACGAATTAGAACACAGCGTTATCAAGTTGATGCGAGGATTGTTATTCTCGATGATGCGACAGGCACTTAAAGTAGAAAAATTCAAACATACTCAATCCCATGCTGATGCTTTACACGCCAAGTACAATACTGCAACTGGCGATATTGTGGTTGGTGACGATGAATGGGGACATTTACAGCTTGATGCAACATCTATATATTTGCTGATGTTGGCGCAAATGACAGCTTCGGGAGTGCAGTTGGTTTACACTCTTGATGAAGTCGATTTTGTGCAAAATCTGGTTTACTATATTGGACGAGCTTACCGCACTCCAGATTACGGAATTTGGGAACGAGGTAATAAAATCAATCATGGTAATGCAGAATTAAATGCTAGTTCCGTGGGTATGGCGAAAGCTGCCTTAGAAGCTATCAACGGACTAGATTTATTTGGGGTGCATGGAAGTAAAGCATCGGTAATCCACGTGCTACCCGATGAAATTGCCCGCGCTCGCATTACCTTAGAATATTTATTGCCTAGAGAATCGGCTTCTAAAGAAATTGATGCAGCACTTTTGAGCGTAATTAGTTTTCCGGCTTTTGCTGTGGAAGATGAAAGTTTACGCCTTTCGACTTTGGAAGAGATAGTAAATAAGTTAGAAGGTAATTACGGTTGCAAGCGGTTTTTGCGCGACGGGCATCAAACAGTTTTGGAAGATAGTCACCGTTTGCATTACGAACCCAGCGAGCTTAAGCAATTCGAGCATATCGAATGTGAATGGCCGTTATTTTTTACTTATTTATATTTAGATGCATTATTTCGCGGCGAATTAGATAGAATCAAGCATTATCAGCAAAGTTTAGAATATACGCTAGTTGAACGCGATAATATGCGTTTGCTACCGGAAGTTTATTTTGTACCAGAAGAAAATATCGCAGCCGAGAAACAAGTACCCGGAACTCAAAAACGTTTACCCAACGAAAACGTTCCTTTAGTATGGGCGCAAAGTTTGTATTTTCTCGGACAAATGTTAAGTGAAAAATTACTTTCTGTAGGAGATATTGACCCTTTAGGAAGACATTTAACTGTAGGAAGAGAGCGTCAACCGATAGTACAAATTGCTTTATTAGCAGAAGATGAAGATTTACAGGCTAAATTAGCAGTTCGCGGAATTCAAACGGAAACCCTATCACAAATAAAACCAATTAAAGTACGCCAAGCAGGAGATTTAATTGCAATTTATCAAGGAATTGGATGTAACGAAAAACTTGGTTTAACAGGAAGACCGCCAAGACTGCCGAGAAGTTTAACTACATCGAGAATTTTCCGCATCGGTAACGAAAACGTTGTATTTCTACCTTCATTCTTAGATTCAGAACAGTTTTACTTAACCTTAGATTATCACTTTCTTGTAGCTCAACTCAAAGGTGAACTAGCTTATATTGAAAAATATTGGAGCGATTTAGGTCGTCCGACTTTAACTTTAATGCTAACTCGCACCATGTTAGAAACTGGTAGCGAAGCATTATTATCATTAATGGAAGAACTAAATAACGGTGTATGTAACAACGTGCGAGTAAAATTGGGAAGACTCAATCAGTTAATGCTTACCGCTAATATTCAAAGAGTTAACGTACAGCAAAACTTTGAATTTCAAACATCGCCAGTTACAAAAATTGCTCCTCGCAGTTCTTATTTACTTTATAATCCAGAAAACAACTGGTTATTAGAACATACCCAAGAATTCCAAATGGAATGCGAAACCAACTTAGAATTCTTGCTTGATTCCTTGCGCTGCTCAGATAACCTTTACGAACAAATCGAATTATTGCAGACATTAACCCGATTGCAGGGGCTTGATTTCGATACCGGCTTTGGCGATGGTAATACCGTAACAGTATCGGATTTACTCGACGAAGTTTATTACAAAGCAGGTGAAATCGGACTTTGGGCGGTTGTGCGTCGTGCTGCTGGATTGCTGCAAATGGCAGATATGCGCTTATCGGATATAGTCACCAGCCTTTTAGCACGCGGTAAGCAAATAGCAGTTGGTAGAGCTTACAACGAAGCATCATTGATAACAGTACCGCTTTCCCATAAAGAAATAGTCGAGAAAATCAAAGATTTCTGTCGCGAAGATGTCAGAGACGGAGTTTTAACTCAAGAAATTTTAATTTACCTGCGTACCTTAATCAATTCCGAACCAGAAATATTTCAAGGATTACTTACTATTAGAACATCTCATCTAATCTTATTTATTACCAGTAAACTTGCTAGAGAGGAAGATATTACTCAAGATGAAGCCTACGAAAACTTAATGCAGCGATCGCCCTTTGAAGTCAAAATGCGATTGAAAGACTGTTTGTTAGAATATTCCGGCATGAATCAGTTATTGCGTCAGCAAGAATCACTGCACGTTAAGCAAAAAGAAAACGAAATAGACTGGATATTAAAGCCAATTAGTTTAGAAAAAATAGATGTACCAGAAGGAGGTTGGCGACGATATCGGCAAGCACAAGGAGCCATTAACCGCGTACCCGATGACTTCTTTGAAAGAGTTTGGGAATTAATGCACCACTGCAAAGGCTTAATAATCGGCGATAAATTAGAACGTCGCAACCGCTTAGATAGTATTCTGGTATCAGAAATGACAGCGAGTGAAAAAAACTTTGCCTTGAGAGTCGAACACTTGCTAAACAAAATCGAAGCCCCAGAATACCGACAGGCAAACGTTGAAGCCTTAATGGAACTAGCAGCGATATCCATTAATAATCCTCAATTACAAATCAGTGGATATATCGTCTTAGATGTATTAATTGGACACGCCGTGCGCTTAAACTGGTTAACTAATCAACCCGGAAGAAGCGATAAATACGACGAAGACAAAGCCGCAGCATGGCGCTATTTTTATAACACTTCTCCCCAAGAATGTGCGAAAAATATTGTCAAAGCATTTAGATTCTTAACAGAATTTGGTGATGAATTCGCAGTTAGTGAAGCCGAAGTAGAAGTTTAAATAGATTGTAATTTAATATTTTTGTAGGGTGTGTTAGACGCACAATTAACTATTATTGTTAACGATAATTTAAAAATCGTCTAACGCACCATCCGAGATTAGTTAATTACAGATAATTTTCATATATTAAATTTTAATTATCTAATTTCCTCCCATCAGAGATTAAAATAATTATCTCAACTCCGTGCATCTACCTTCATGACAAAATCCGCCGACATTAGCAGCAAAAGAATAATTAGCCTAGCACCAGAAAACTGGGTGAAATGGGTAACTCAAATCCCCGACATCACAGCAACCGAAATTCTCGACTCCGAATTTCAATGGATAAGTAGAGAATCCGACGTATTGATTCGCGCTCAAAGCGAACGATATGGCGAATTTCTGGCTTTAAACGAATTACAATTGCGCTATAAAGCAGAAATGCCCAGACGAATGCGAGCTTATGTAGCACTAGCAGAAGAAAAATATAATCTTCCCGTTTATCCCGTCTTAATTAACATTCTCAAACTCAGTGAAACGGAAATACCCAGCAGCTACCAATCAGAATTCGCAGGAATAACAGCACGTCAAGATTACCGCGTAATTAATCTATGGGAAGTTGATGCTAATCTCGCATTTGAAGAAAACTTATCATCTTTACTACCATTCGTACCAATTCTTAAAGATGGTGCGGAAGAATCAACCATACAGCGAGCCTTACAAAGACTTCGCACCGATGAAAACCTAAATCAACTAGAAACCGTTTTAGCTTTTTTTGCTACCTTCGTAATAGATAGCGCTTTAGTCAAACAAATCATGAGGTGGGATATGGCAATATTAACTGAATCTCCTTGGTATCAGCAGATTTTGAGAGAAGGTGAAGCCCGTGGTGAAGCACGAGGAATAATATCAGGTATCGAAATGGATTTAGAAATCAAGTTCGGTAACGAAGGATTGCAATTAATGCCACAAATCTCTCAAATCACCGATTTAGAACAATTAAAGGTGATTCAAAGAGGAGTTAAAACTGTGAATTCCTTAAAAGAGTTGCGGGGATTAATCACTTCTTAGCAGAAAATTACCGATTGAAAAACCTTACTAAGCGCAGAGAGCGCAGAGGAAGAAATTTAGAGAGAAAGAAGCCATATCTCTCCTCTGCGAAACTTTGCGAAACCTCCGCGTACCTTTGCGTTTCAACAAATCACGCCAAAATTGGACGGGTATCGCGCAACAAACGCACTACTCCCACAAACACCGTGAAGAATTCCAAACGCCCTAAAAACATTCCTACAGTTTCTGCCCACAACAAACCAGGTGCAGCATCCGCAGCCGTTACCCCTACCGATAAACCCACTGTTCCCATAGCGCTGGCATATTCAAACAAACTTTCTTGCAGCGTGTAACCGTGAGCGGCGATAATCGCGCTACCAATACCAAAAATCATTAAATAAAGAAATACAAATATACTAATTTGCTTAACTTGGTCGTTTTGCATAAATTGCCGTTGTTCACCTTGCCAAATATAAGCTTCATTAACTGTCCCAGATGGCATTAACATCCGGCGTATTTCCCACATTAAAGCGCGATAAAGGATATATACGCGGATTTGTTTGATACCGCCTGCTGTCGAACCACTTCCGCCACCAATTAACATTAATAGTATTAATATCAACCATCCCAAACCATTCCAATCGGTATATCCCACAGTAGAAAAACCAGTTGTCGAAAGAGCGGTGATGGTTTCAAATATAGAGACTCGAATTGCTTTACCTAAGTTAGGATATAGTGGCAGAACCACACCAAAGAACAAAACAACGCTACACAAGACATACAGTAAAAATTGCAGCCGTATTTCTCCGTTACGCATCACCGATTTGAACTTACCCGTCAGCAACATATAGCTAGTGACAAAGTTGAATGCTCCCACAATCATTAATATATTTGTTACTACTTCGACAGCAGTATTATCCCAGTAACCGATAGATTCGGGACGAGTGGAAAAACCTCCTGTAGAAACAGCAGCGAAGGAATGGTTAATCGCGTCAAAGAAACTCATTCCCGCCAAATCTAGCGCTATGGTTCCTACTACGATATATCCTAAATAAATAACTAAAACCAGCTTTGCAGAACGTCGCACGTTAGGAACCAACTGCTCGGTACGCCCTTCCGCACTCGCTAAACCAGAACCACTAGGTCCCGCGATCGCACTCAATGTAATAATCGCCAATCCCGCTCCACCAAACAGTTCTATGGTGCTGCGGTAAAGTAATATCAACCGCGAAGCTTTGGTTACGTCTACCACCGAAAGCCCCGTTGTTGTCCAACCGCTGGTTGATTCAAACATTGCCTGGGTAAAGTTCAATCCCTGCACCGTCATTAACGGTACCGTACCGACAAGAATTGCTACCAACCACGACAAAACAACAATTACCGCACCTTCTTGTAAAGTCAAGCTGGTGGCTTTTTTAGGAGCTAAACTGCGCCATAAGAGAAAGCCCACAGCGCAAAGTATGATACCAGGAATCAGAAAAGCCCAAGCCAGTGAAACTTCTTCTGGGTAAGCAATTAAGGCAATTAAGGGTGAAAGTAAAGCGAGTCCGGAAATCAGACAAACTAAACCCGTGTAACCAAAAATAGCGCGGTAACGCTGACGTAAAAAGCTTTTGTAACGACTCATATTAAACTTTCTCCCCCATAATTGTACGTTGAGCCTTAGCACAGTAATCTGATTGACTGATTAAAATCAGGCGATCGCCACTCCGCAAACGGCTGTATTCCTTAGCTTGTAAGACACTTCCACCGCGAATAATGCAGGCGATCGCCGCTCCATTCAAATTCAATTGTTCGGGGGTTTTCTCAACAGCAGGACTATCATCTTGTAGCGTCATTTCTGTTAAGGTAACTTCCGTATCTGCGACAGGTAGTAAATTTTTAATATCTTGAATATCTGCTTGCTGTTCAATTAAAGAACCGAGAATTTCTGTAGCTGAAAACGCTTGAGTCACACCCAATTTTTGGAAAACTTCGCGGTTATCGGGGTCATTAACTAAAGCAACAGTACGAGGAACCCCATAACGATCTTGAGCAATTTGACAAGCAACCAAATTATCTTGGTCAAGAGCCGTCAAAGCCAACAAAACATCAGCACTATAAGCACCAGCTTCTTGAAGTATTATAGGGTTGCTACCGTCACCTTTAATAACCGTTGCTTTCAGCTTTCGAGACAATGTTAAAGCTTGGGTTTCATTGGGAGTAATAATAGTTAGTTGATAGCCCTTACTAGCAAACTGTCTGCCTAAAAAATAAACTAATTTATCACTGCCAATTAGAATGATTTTCATAAAATATCATAAAAGGTTAAAGGTCAAAGGTTAGAGGTCAAAACTTAAATATTGAAATTACTAACAACTAACAACTATCTACTATCTACTAACTACTAACAACTAATTTAAACTTTTCACAAAAGCTTCCGCAGAAAGTTGCGTCGGACTAATTGTTTCAATACCAAATTCGCGGTAAATTGCTTCGCGATTTGGATCGAATACGCGAGCTAATACCCTGGGAATGTCAAACAACTTTTTGGCTATTTGCGCCACCATAATATTAATATTGTCAGAGTCGGTAACAGCTAGCAAGCAATCTGCTTTATCGGCTTTCGCACTTCGCAATACAGCAAGTTCCGTTGCATCACCAACAATCTGAAAACCGCTAAATTCCCCTCCCAAATGATCAAAAACAGATTCGTGGCGATCGATAACTACAACAGAATTACCTTCACCACTCAATTGACTCGCCAAAATTGAACCCAAACGACCGCAACCTACAACTACAATGTATTGAGACTTTGCCATTTTTTTGAAATATATTTTCTATTACCAATTACCAATTTCCCATGCCCTATGCCCAATCCCCAATTCTTACATCTTCAAACGAGATTTTGGCGAAGCTGTGGCTCGTTCCAAATTTTTCTGTGCTGGCTTGTAAGCTGGATCTAAATCTGTAGCAACGCGATAATTTTTTTTTGCTTGTAAACTATCGCCAGTTACTTCTAAAAGTTCTCCTAACATATTAAATGCTTCGGCATTATTAGGATTTGTACCAATTGCTTGTTTAACTAAAGTTATCGCTTCTTCAAATTGACGTTTGCTGACACGGTGTTTGGCTGCTGACATCAATGAGTCGTAATCTGTTGGTAAATCTGAAACGTTTTCTCTACCTAATACCCTTGCTACTAATTCGCGAATTTCTTTGGGGGTAAAAGGTTTTTGCATAAAGTCTACTGCGCCTAATTTCATTGCTTCTACGGCATTTTCAACGTTACCATGAGCCGATATCATAATTACGTGTAAATCGGGTAGACGTTCTTTTGCTTTTTCCAATACTTCTAAACCGTTCATTCCCGGCATTTGCAAATCTAGGAGCATTAATTGAGGGTCATATTCTTCAAGTTGAGCAAGTGCTTCTTGTCCGTTGATAGCTGTTTTAACAGTATAACCTTGGGGTTGCAAACATTGAGCTACCGTTAATCGAATATTTTTTTCATCATCTACAACTAAAATTCTTGTTTCAGACATTAGTTAGTTCTCCTTGTTTATTGGATTGTTTATCAGAATTTTGACTTAAATGTGTATTTATTGGCAGTGTAAAATTAAACCTACTACCCTGACCCACTGTGGAATCTACCCAGATAATGCCGCCGTGAGCTTTGACAATCTCCTTACATATAGATAATCCTAAGCCGCTACCCCCGATATCGCGTTCTGTTTTGACTTGCACAAATTTGTCAAAAATTTTGCTTTGAAATGCGGGAGCAATTCCGGGTCCATCATCGCTTACTGAAAAGTAAATTGAGTTACCGTGTTGTGTTGCTGCAATTTCAATTTGCGATTCTGCATAGCGTAAAGCGTTTGCGACCAAATTTGTTAATACCCAAGTAATTTTATTCGCATCGGCGTTTACCTCCGGTAATTCTTCTATTGGTTTTTTATTTAATTTGATATTCTTTTCTTGAGTTTGCACTTTAAATAATGATATTACTTTATCGATAATAAAATTAGCTTTAATAGGTACTCTTTCCATATCAATTCGACCGGATTCTATCTTAGAAAGGTCGAGTAGATCGTTTACCAAACTCCGCAACCGCTGTACATCTTCGGAAGCGGCTAATAATAATTCTTGCTCTGATTCCGATAACTTTTGTTGTGCGGTTTCCAAAAGTAGATCGATACTCATTGCCATTCCCGTTAAAGGAGTTCGCAATTCGTGAGAAGCTGTCATCACAAAATCACTTTTTAACTGATCGATTTGTTTAAATTTAGTCACATCTTGCAACAGCAAAACTACACCTAATCGTTTACCATCTTCAGTTTTTACCGGAGTCGTAACGTAGCGATAGAAATACTCAATGCCGTTTTTTTCTAAAGTTAAAACCGATTTATCTGGGTTTAATTGTGAAGACTCGCCAGCTTCCGCTGTAGCTTGAATTTCATTATACAAAGTCCTATCTTCAATAACTTCTAAATAATGTCTTCCTTCTGCTAATTTAGGTTTAGCATTAAATAAACTTGCAGCTGTCGGATTAATATCAATAATATTACAGCGGTCATCTACTACTATAATTCCGTCAGTAATACTATCAATAATTGCTTCATTGCGCTGTTTTTGAGCAATAATTGTATTAACATTTAAAGCGTGAAAATTCTTGAGTTTTTGGCTCATAGAATTGATTTCTCCCGCCAAATGTCCCAACTCATCGTTAGATTGTACCGGAATATTGACATCATAATTACCACCAGCAACTTCCTCAGTCGCTTCCGTAATTTTCTTCAACGGGCGGGTTAAATTTTTGGAAAGAATTAGGCTAAAACTTAATCCCAATACAGCAGCAGAAGAACCCGCAAATATCATTGATGCGATCGCATTTCGAGAAGTAACTTGTGCTTGTTGCGAAGCTGCTTCCATCGTCTGCTGGTTCAAGTTTCGTAACTCGATAGAAGCTTGACGTACTGCTTCAAACTTGGGTAAAACCGATCGCTCGTAAAAACTTCTCGCCGTTTCGGGTTGATTTTGTAAAGAGCGAAATTGAGTAACGCTGCTCACATACTCTCGATAGCTTTTTTCTAACTGAGCTAAAATATCAGCTTCGCCATCGATAGTAATATTATCCTTAGCTCGCGACAGCCATTGCAGAAACTCAACTTGATTATCTGCGAATAAATTAATAGCGTTAGTATTATCTGCCGACAGCGAAATCAAATTAGCGCTATCTTGACGCTCCAAAGCTTCCACCATTCCTTGAGCAGCGCGAATACTGCGGTAATTTTCCCGCAAAATCGCTTCACTAGCCTGCCCCAAACGCCAAATATTCGCAACACCCCACATACCCAAAAGTATAACTAAGGCGAGACTAACACCATAACCAGCGAGAATCTTGGTTCTCAGCTTCACCGCATTCTACCCTCTCCAAATGCAAATGAAATTACAATACCAAAATTCGGTTAGCGCTCCTCTCATTCCTCCGACGGAATATTAGTTTATCTTTAGATAGTGGTTGTATTTAAAGTATTTAAGAAATACATAAATATTTTTATAATTATTATCAGATATATCTATTTCAAAGACAAAAAAAGTAATATCTCCCCTCAGCGAAACTTTGCGAAACCTCCGCGTAACTTTGCGTTTAAAAAAAATAATTACTCAAACCCATCACCAAACCCTCTTACAGCCTTAATCAAATCATCAGGGGTACCAATATCCAAATAACTACCATTTCTAAAAGCTTCCGCTTCCACTTGCAAACCTTGATTTATAGCAGCTTGAATCACATTCCCAATCGGAATTTCCGGCAAATTAAGTAAATTTATATCTTCTTTAACAGCAATCAAATACTCATGTAGAAACTCAGTAAACTCAGGTTTCCAAACAGCAATTCCCCACATAAAACGTAAATCTGACTGAAATGGCTTTTCAATTATCGAAATAACCTTACCCGTATCATCAAAATCCACCATACCAGCTTTCTGGGGTTTATCCGTAGGAAATAGTCCCAAAACCACATCAGCTTTACTTGCTTTCAAACGTTTTAATATTTGGATAAAAGCATCTTTTGGTTCAAATAAAATATCGGGAAAACCTAAAGCTATCACAGCATCTTTAACAAAAGGATAAGCACTATCCAAAGTAAAAGGTACGCCATAAGGTAAACCCATAATTAGATAACCCAAATTCATTGCCAGCATTTCACCATCGCCAAAATATGCCGGAATATCCCATTTACCCGGACGCAAAATAAAATATGCTTTATCAATACCCGCTAGCTGCATCTTTTCAAGCAAGTAGTGAGAAACAACTTTAGGACGTAATCTTGCTCGATTATTTTGATTATTTTTTTTAATATCATCAACATCACCCCGAAAACCCACAGGATATAACTCCTTACTCAAAGGTAAAGGAGAAATTCGCGTAGCCTTTCCACCAGCGGGAATTAGTCCGATGACAGGGAGATTTTTCATAAGATGGGGGGATGGGGAGATGGGGGGATGGGGAGATGGGGGGATAGGGGGACAAGGGGACAAGGAGAAGAATTAGTTAGTTGCTACTTGCTACTTGCTACTCATAACTCATAACTCCTAACTGTATGTCCCTTTCGGGACACGCTATGTCCTATCGGACACGCTCCGCTAACGCTAACACTGTTCACTGAAAAAAAATATCCCCCTTTCTCGGCGCATTGGCAAGCGGAAAAAGGAGGTTGATAAGTTTTATTTCGCGACTAATACTATTTTACGGAAACAGCATCAACATCGATAGTATCTGCACTTTTATTTCTTGCAGCCGCATCGGTTGTGCTATCTGAATCATTTGTATCTGTATCTGTAACTCCCTTACGTGATTTGAAGCCTTCGATAAGCAATTGTGAGAATTCGCTGACTAATAGCGTTAACACAAAAACGTCGTCAATTTGTCCGACAATCGGGAAAATATCGGGAATTACATCAATCGGACTCACAAAATATACGAGAGTCCCTAAAAGTACCCACCAACGGTATTTGGGATTACGAATTAAACCACGATACCATTCATAAACTGATTGAATTGAGTATTTCATCTTTTTTACCTCAACATACCTTTAATTTTGACAAAATATGACCATTCCGAACTGTGGGAATAACCGCCCTATTATGGTAAGGAATATGCTACTAACTTTCTGCTTATCTGGTAGATATTAAATATACGTTCTTTTCATAAAAATGTAGAACTTGTGCATTAATCTCTAAAATTAAAGTGGTGTGAATTTGGTTGAGGATGAACGGAGGAGACTTGTAAAATGAATATTGAAGATATAGTACGTAAGATTGGGCCTGTAGTGTGGCCTTTGCTTTTTTTCTCGATTTTATCTTTGAGCGTAATTTTCGAGCGGCTATGGTTCTGGCTGCGAATTTTAACTCAAGAAAGGAAGATTGTCGATCGCGTATTAGACGCAGCTCGGGATGATTGGGGACTAGCTGCCGAAATTGCCGAAAGAGCAGATCGTCAACCTATTGGTAGGTTTCTCTATGCGCCTTTAAGTTTACCAAGAAGAGATCCCGAAACTTTTAGATTGGCGCTCGAAGCAACGGCAGAAAATGAATTATCTTTAATGCGTCGCGGCGAAAAAGTTTTAGAGTTGGTAATTGCCGTTGCACCTTTATTAGGATTATTTGGTACCGTTTGGGGTTTGATTCAATCTCTTGAGTCAATTAATATTTCGGATTTGGGTACCTCCGCTACTGCTGGAGCGACTTCTGGTATTGGTGAATCGCTATACAGTACGGCAGCCGGATTAGTAGTTGCGATCGTCAGTTTGATTTTCTATCGATACTTTCAAGCTTTGCTAGTTAATCAAGTCAAGGTTTTCCGTCAGGCTGGGAATGAGATGGAGTTGCTTTATCGTCAATTTCCTCCAACTGATACCACTCTTAGACCTCGTAGAGCGCTATCTGAAGTAGTTGTAGGAGATAAAGATACCAAGCAGGAAAATTCTAGAAGCCCGCGTAAGCGAGGGAGAAATAAGTTTTCGGAACCTCCTCAAACAACAGAATCCGATTCACCCGAATCTGAAGATAAATAATCGCTTACATTTGCCAAAACGATAATACACGCTCCACACACACACTGCGTAAATTTAATTTTCAGCAACGGCGTGTTTTTTTCTTTTTATCGAGCTTATGCGCTACCGCGCACGCTGCGCTAACAGCTTTCTGCTACGAGCGATTTTAATACCCCACCGTAAAGACGGTGCAAGCACTATTAGCTAATAACTAATAGCTAATAGCTAATAGCTTTATTTTTTAGATTGGGTTCGCGCTTGAATAAGCCTGCCTTGCAATTAATTAGTAGTCCCTTACTTCCATCTGATTCCTGTTGCCGTAAGCACGTGGTGAGAATTAACAAATGAAAATAAACCTAAATAATCCGACTGAAGAAGTTCAAGTTCAAATTATCCCGTTAATCGACGTTGTTTTTTGCATTCTGACATTTTTTATTTTGGCATCGTTACAATTTACTCGCCAACAATCAATCAACATCGATTTACCCCAAGCTAACACTGCTTCATCAAGCGTACAAGGCCAGACAGAACGAGAAATTTTGCCCGTTACCATTGATGCAGTCGGTCAAATTTATGTCGAAAAAGATCGGGTAGAGCGCCAGCAGCTAGGAGATATCTTAAAGAACTATCTTGCAGCAAATCCTCAAGGTACTCTTGTACTATATGCTTCGCGATCGGCAACTTATAATGATGTAATTGAAATATTAGATTTGCTGCGACAAGTCGGTGGTGACAGGGTATCTTTAGCAATTATACCCGGTTCTGAAGAACAGCCTGCAAATCCATTACAGCCACTTCCCAATTTACCGATCAATCCAGGGGCTACTCCTGGTGGAGCCATACCTTTACCAGGCTCGCCACTCACTCCCGCTCCTAACTTACCTCCAAACAACCCCAACCTTAACTTACCTCCCGGCAGCACTCAAATTCCACTTCCTAGCATCCCCAATCAACCACAAACCGGACAAGAAGTTCCACCAGCATCTGCTCCGACAGCACCAGCACCAGGCGCAACTGTTGCACCAGCAGCGCCCGGAGGTAATGATAGTCCAGAGTAAGGGCAGAGGGAGAGGAGGAGACAAGGGGAGATGGGGTGATGGGGTGATGGGGTGAAGATTTTAATCCAAAATCTAAAATTATTTAACTCCTAACTCCTCACTCCTAACTTTTAACCTTAAATTCACAGGAGTTTTTTAAATGAATATCATTGCGCTTTTAGTTGCTTGGTTAGTAACAGCCGTCAGCTTTTTAATTATTAGCAAAATTCCATTGATAGGAGTTGAAGTTGATTCTCTAAATAAAAGCTTTGTTTCTGCGGCTGTTCTCGGTATTATTAACGTATTAGTTAGACCAATCTTCAGTCTATTTTTTCTAATACCAAATGTTCTAACCTTGACTTTATTTCAAGGCTTGTTTACCTTTATTATTTCGGTTATTTGTTTCGGTCTTGCAGCTTTTCTAGTACAAGGATTTCGCTTGCGTTACGGAATTTGGAGCGCAATAATGGGAGCGTTAACACTCTCATTTGTTAGCAGCATAATTTACCATATTTTACCTTTTTGATCTCAAAAGTTAGGAGCGATAAATCAAGATTTACCTCCTAACTTCTTCACGAGTAATCGAGAAATCAGTTTAGTCCATTTTAGATTTTGGATTGTTCTCTTTCTTTAAAAAAGCAGCTTACCAACTCCAGATTTTATGCTTTAAATTAAAGATTTTAAGATTTGGGTATTTTAGATTATCTTCTACTTGAATTAGGGACTTATTTTTAATTTAAAATCCAAAATCCAAAATCCAAAATCCAAAAGAAACGCATCCGTTGTTAAAATCTAAAATCCAAAATCTAAAATCTAAAATCTTGAGGTTCATTCTTGAGAGGGAGGTGCAACTTTAGTCTCGGAATTCTGAGCGCGTTGCTCGCGTCTTTTACGATCTGCTGCAACCATATCAGCCATTACTATTGCAGCTTGAGCCATTTTATCCAAGTTTGAACGGTATAAATCTAAATCTTTACTCAGTTTATCTTCAGATAAATTCAAGCTATTTGCAATAGTTTTTAAAGCTTCGTTGCGGAGTTTTTCGTCTTTAACCATTTCTGGATCTGACGATTCCAATAAAGTATATAAACCAATCGCAAATAAACGGCTGTATTTGAATGAAGGATTATTCGCAATGCTTTCTAATAGTGCTTGCAAATCGGAATCATTACCCAAACGCTTTTCGCTTAAATTAGCAACTAAATCTTTTGCCGGTATGCTTTTAGCTAATTCCTCCAACCGTTGAGCATCTTGCCTATATTGCTGTGGATCTTCTTCCACAGACTTAATCAAAGCATTATAAATCGATTCCTTGTCTTCGTCGGGTTTATAACCCTGCATAAATCGGTCAAAAGTGGTCACAACACCCAAAGCATAAATGGGGTCGTATTTGAAATCGGCGTTTACACTAAGTAGGTGCATTTCTACCATTAACTCTTCTACCACCCGACGATAAATCGTATTGATTGGACGGGTGTGAAGACTGTAGAAAGTTCTTTTTGTTTCAGAAACGGTACGGACGTTATTCACGAAGAAATTTTTATTAATTTTAAGGGCAATGTAAACTTATTCTCGCGCTTGTAGGCAACTTTGCCAAGTAATGGTTAAGAAACAATTACTACGGAAAATGCATCCTACTCGCCGATTAGAAGCAATTACAGTTTTACAAATGACTGTTTCATGCTGTAAAAAAAAGGTCACAACCATATTTTAAGTATGGCAATAGAAAATACAAACCCCTTTCCCTATATAATCAACCCATATTTATATTAGTTTAATCTTTAAAAAGTGTTTATGACTTCTTCACCACATTTAAGTATCTTAGCCCAATACCTGGCGGGTGAGTTTGAGAATAAACAACAAGCAATGTCAGAACCTGCTTGGTACGTTAATTTGCTGATGTGGCAAAGACCTGTCTCTTTATTTGGGGAAGACAGTGTAGCTTTATTTGCCGAGCAAGCAAATATTCTCAATATAGAACAACCTTACCGTCAGCGAATCATGCGGATTACACCTAGTAGCGCTGATGCCGAATTTAAAGTTCAGTATTATATGTTTAAAGACCCAAATGCATGGCGTGGTGCAGGTCGCAATTATACATTACTTGAGGCTTTAACTACTGAAGAAATCGATATTCTACCGGGATGCGTTTTGAGTCTAAATACAGAAATCCTAGCTCAAGACCAATACAAATTTATTGCAAAACCTATACCAGATAATCGCTGCACGTTTGATTATGCTGGTAAGACTCTAGAAGTTTCTTTAGGATTTGAAGCAACCCAAAAGGAATTTCTCAGCTATGACAAAGGAATCGATCCAGAAACGCGAAAAGCAACTTGGGGAGCGATTTTAGGTCCTTATCGCTACACCAAGCTGTAACAGTACTAAAAAAGTTTCAGCTAGCAATACTGCGAGGTACACCTTCTAAAGCTTCCTCTTCAGTTTCAAATATTTCAAATACGGTATCCATCATTGTTACTTCAAATACTAATTTCGCTTCTGGATGTACGTTACAAATACGGAAGCTACCCTTTACTTTGTCCGCATCGCGCATTCCAGCAACTAAAGAAGTAAGACCAGAACTATCAATAAAGTTTACCTGTCCTAAATTTACAACTACATGGGGGCTGAGTTTAGAAATACATTCCTGTAGCTTCAAACGAAACTGCCAAGCTGTGGTAATGTCTAAACGACCAGTAGGCGATAAAACGATGACGGTTTTTCCGTCCTGAGTTGTATAACTTTTTTGTTCTATATGAATCATAAAGGTTTCCCTTAGCACTCTTCAAACTAACTACTAATTGGATACAGCTATTTCTGCAAAATACTGGTGAAATTTATAACGCTAATCTATAGTTACTATCGTATTTCCCTATATATGAAAACAGGGTGTTTCATCAGTAACAAGAATAATTAATGCTGTAGCTAGAGATTAACTTGCTACAGCCTCAATTGTCACCTTGCACAAATGGCATCTTTAGTAGTTTAGCTCACATTATTTAGGTATGTCTCTGTTTCCAGTTAACCCAATCTTGAGGCTTGAGGAAGGTTTCGTACAATTCGGCTTCTGGGGAACCTGGTTCTGGCTGATACCCATACTGCCAGCGTACTAAGGGTGGTAAGGACATCAAAATGGACTCAGTACGTCCGTTGGTTTGCAAACCAAAAATGGTTCCCCGGTCGTAAACCAAATTAAATTCTACATACCTACCCCGACGATATAGCTGAAAATCTCGTTGGCGATCGCTATATTCCATCGGATGTCTTTTTTTCACAATTGGCAGATAAGCTGGTAAAAATGATTTACCGCATTCTTGGGCAAAGGCAAATATTTCTTCCCAGCTACGAGTAGGTAGTTCGCCAATTTCATTGCTGTACTCAGCTGCTGCTTTATCTGCATGAGGGCCGCGATACAAAGCACCAGTTCCGTCTTGGTAATCGAAGAATAAACCACCGACACCTCTGGTTTCATCGCGATGCTTGAGGTAAAAATATTCATCGCACCAGCGCTTGAACACCGGATAATATTCTTGATGGTGCTTATCGCAAGCCTGTTTATAAGTTTCGTGAAAATGCATTGCATCTTCGGCAAAAGGATAGTAAGGAGTCATATCCGCACCACCACCGAACCACCAAACCGGGCCAGCTTCAAAGTAGCGATAATTCAGATGAACGGTAGGAACGTAAGGATTGCGGGGATGTAGCACCATTGAAGTTCCCGTCGCATAAAACTTATGTCCTTCGGCTTCCGGACGATTTGCAATAATCGAAGGTGGTAATTTAGTTCCCCAAACTTCCGAAAAATTTACACCACCTTGTTCAAAAATTGCACCCTCCTGTAAAACTCGCGATCGCCCTCCACCACCTTCGGGACGTTCCCAACTATCTTCTTGAAATTGTCCCGCGCCATCCACTTCAGCTAAAGATTGAGAAATTTGATCTTGTAACTGCTTCATAAAAGCACTGACTCTAGCCTTAGCGTCAGATGGCGGTAAAGATTGAGAAGAAGGCGATTTGGGGGAGGTTGGCGATGTCAACATATTTTCTGAACCTAAATAACGATTTCTATTTTTTCCGCGAGCAGAACTATTTGAGTATTAAATCCCGCACTCAGGTTTCACCCGAATCATTGGGATGGAATGTAAATATCTCACGCACGTAATTTTCCGGTAACGTAGATAAACTTATTCTGCCTCAAATAGGTATACGCTTTTAAATTGGTTAACTTTTTGCAACTTTTTTATCTGAGTATTCTAATATAGAGACTAAATTCTGTAACAATATCCTGTAAGCGGCTGCTGTGAAGGGGCATTAACTCAAGAAGGCATAGAATACTTTTATCTAGTGGCGATCGAGAATAAGGGTTTTGTAGTTCTATACTCAAACCTGACTTGAATTGCTGTAACTGCTTTTATACAGAGCCTTTTATCTAAAATTGTGGCTAAATAAAGTCAAGAATCTATATCGTAGCTTACATTAATAAGCACGCATTTCCTATTGGAGGAAGAAGATATTAGCATCTTGTTTAATGTATTAAAAGGAAAATTAACAAAAAAAAATCTTGCTCGCATAGCACAATACAGCCTCTTAAATCTTGCCTTAAAGAATATTTATGCAGCTTGAAATATCAGCTAAATAATAAAAGCAGTTTATCCAATCTGTATGAAGAAACTCCACAGGTAACGATTTTTTGAAAGCTCCGAAAATTTCTTAAACTGGAACTAGTAAAAGTTACCCAACAAACCCAAAGACGGTAGACAAACTCAGATTCGGTGTGTAGCCGGGAGGATTAAGAGAATGCAAGGTTGGTTATCAAAATTTATCAACCGCAAGCGTCGTCGAGTTTGCGTTTCTCTGGTGCGAAGTTATCGAGAAATTAGTCCTGCTTCTGTAGATGAAATATGGCATAAAGTTGTTGACTTGGCAGATGTTTCCTGGCACCCATTATTTAAAAGTACTAACGTACCTTACGGATTAGTACCCAAGCCAGGATTGATTTATCAAGCAGTTACCCGTCTTTCACCAATTCCAATCCGCATTTTTGTCGAGCGCGTCAATCCCAGGGAACTGTTAAGCGTGAGAGTATTAGCAATCCCCGGCGTAGAAGAACGAATTAGTTACAAAATAGAGTCCACAGTTTGCGGTAGTTGTTTGTCTTATTCGGTTACTTTACGCGGTTGGCTGTCTCCCTTGGTTTGGTCTTTTTCTCGTCCTTATGCAGACAAAGTAGCGCGGGCTTTAATCGAAGCCGTTGAAGAAGCCGCAATTAAGGCAGTATCCGGAAAAAGGAAATCGACGTTGCAATCGGAATTATTTTGAAAAGGGAATGGGGGATTGGTAATTGGTAGTTGGTAATTGGGCATTAGACTTAGGAGTTAGGAATTAGGAGTCGCGAGTAATTATTTTCTCCTTGTTCCCTTGTCCCCATCTCTTCCCATCTCCTTATCCCCCAATGCCCAATGCCCTATCCCCTATGCCCAATTAATTAGATAATATTTTTTGTTAAATAAGTTTTCAACATTAAGAGTGCAAATACTATGCAAAATGTTCTTTCGGCAAGTTCAGTTCTAGAAATATTGCGACCAGTTCAAGATCCTGAGCTTCGTAAAAGTCTGGTGGAACTGAATATGATTCGCAATGTCAAAATCGAAGATGGCAAGGTTAGCTTCACTTTGGTTTTGACTACACCTGCTTGCCCTTTACGAGAATTTATCGTTGAAGATTGTGAAAAAGCTGTTAATAAACTTCCTGGGGTTACTGATGTATCGGTAGAGGTTACGGCAGAAACACCGCAACAGAAAAGCTTACCCGACCGTAATGGCGTACCTGGGATCAAAAATATTGTTGCTGTTTCTAGCGGTAAAGGCGGTGTTGGTAAAAGTACTGTTGCCGTAAATATTGCAGTAGCTTTAGCTCAAACAGGAGCAAAAGTAGGTTTGCTCGATGCCGATATTTACGGCCCCAACGACCCGACAATGTTAGGACTCGAATCCGCGCAAATAAAAGTCAGTCAGGGTGAAAAAGGCGAAATCTTGGAACCTGCCTTTAATCATGGAGTCAAATTAGTTTCAATGGGTTTTCTGATCGACCGAGATCAGCCCGTAATTTGGCGCGGGCCAATGCTGAATGGAGTTATTCGCCAGTTTTTATATCAAGTGGAATGGGGAGAACTCGACTACTTGATTGTAGATATGCCTCCGGGGACGGGTGATGCCCAGTTAACATTGACACAATCAGTACCGATCGCCGGTGCCGTTATAGTCACTACACCACAGAACGTAGCTTTACTAGATTCTCGTAAAGGCTTGCGGATGTTTCAGCAGTTGAATGTACCAGTTTTGGGGATTATTGAAAATATGAGTTATTTTATACCCCCAGATATGCCTGATAAACAGTATGATATTTTCGGTTCTGGTGGTGGCTCAAAAACAGCCGCCGAGTTGGAAGTACCTCTACTCGGGTGCGTACCGTTGGAAATATCTACAAGAGTCGGTGGAGACAACGGTGTACCGATAGTAGTAGCCGATCCAGATTCAGCTTCAGCAAAAGCTTTAACAGAAATTGCTTTGGCGATCGCCGGAAAAGTATCAGTAGCTGCCTTGACATAAAATGGAAATGTATTTCTGTCTGGGTGGCGTGCTGAGTACTGAGAATAAAGATATTCATACGCAATTATCAAGTATTTTAATCGCTCAGTTATTAACAAGATTAGATGTTACTAAAAAAGTCACGCTACTCACGAAACAGAAATCGCTGGCAGTCTTTATTTAAGCCCTGGCATCAAGTAGACTTACTGCTATTCTTGCTGCCCATCGCCGTCAGCATATTCGGCGGCTTTATGATTTTCAGTACGGAATTAAGCCAAGCAGAAACTAAGTGGTTGTCGCACTTATCAATGGCGGGTGTTGGTTGTTTGATCGTGTTATTGATAGCCCGCAGTCGTTATGAAGCTCTCCGACAGTGGCACTGGGTTACTTATGCTTTAACCAACGCCAGCCTAATAGCAGTAATGGCAATAGGTGTCAGTGCTAAAGGGGCGCAACGGTGGATTAGTATTGGTAGTTTCAACGTGCAGCCGTCGGAATTTGCCAAAATCGGAGTAATTATTACCCTAGCCGCACTGTTACACAAGCGCACGGCTTCAAGTCTTCCCAACTTTTTCCGGGCTTTGGCAGTAACGGCAGTTCCTTGGGCATTAGTATTTTTGCAGCCAGATTTAGCAACATCATTGGTATTTGCCGCGATTGTATTAGCAATGCTGTATTGGGCAAATGCCAATCCCGGCTGGTTAGTACTGTTAATTTCTCCAGTAGTAGCGGCGATTTTGTTTAGTATTTCATGGCCTTGGTCCGAACCAATGGTGGTAGCTGAATGGATATTTTTTACACCTTTGGGTTTGATTTGGTCGTTCGCTATGGGCTTGTTAGGCTTCTTGACGCTTCCTGGCAAAAGATTTGCTTTAGGAGGTATAGGGGCCTTAGCTTTGAATCTTTTGGGTGGAGAATTAGGAATTTTCGCTTGGAATCACGTACTTAAAGAGTATCAAAAAGGTCGAATCACCTCATTTCTGAATCCGGAACTAGATCCCCTCGGAACCGGCTATCACTTGATTCAATCTCGTATCGCCATTGGTGCCGGAAAATGGTTTGGTTGGGGTCCGTTTAACGGTCCAATGACTCAATTAAATTTCGTTCCCGAACAACATACCGACTTTATTTTCTCGGCGGTTGGCGAAGAATTTGGTTTTATCGGCAGTTTGGTATTATTGCTAGTATTTTGCTTAATTTGTCAAAGGTTACTCCACGTTGCTTTGACGGCTAAAGATAATTTCGGCTCATTATTAGCAATTGGCGTTTTGGCAATGATTGTGTTCCAGATGGCTGTTAATATTGGAATGACAATAGGTTTAGCACCAGTAGCGGGAATCCCTCTACCATTTATGAGTTATGGTAATTCGGCAATGTTAGCTAACTTTTTAGCCATCGGCTTAGTTGAATCGGTAGCGAACTTTCGCAACTTTAATAAGTATTAGCAACCAATGAACAATTATCAATGAACAATTATCAATAACTAGTTAGAAGGCGAACAACGACGAGCAACTAGCTAAAAGCCCGATCGTTATGGGTTTAATTTCTCTGTGTAAGAATAATATGCAATGCTTATGAGTATTAGCGCAGTCTGGAGATTAATAATTGATAATTGATAACTGATAACTGATAATTGATAATTGATAATTGAAAAGAGTAAGTATTATGATTTTGCCTGGAGCAACCGTTCGCGTTAAAAACCCCGCAGATACCTATTACCGTTTTGAAGGGCTTGTGCAACGAGTCAGCGATGGTAAGGTAGCTGTACTGTTTGAAGGTGGTAATTGGGATAAATTGATTACCTTCAGATTCAGTGAGTTAGAGCCTGTAGACCCCACAGCAGGACGCAAAAAAGGTTAAAAGCTATTAGCTGGATAATAAATTAGTTACGAGTTAGAGTTAAGAGTTTTTTTATTATTTGTTATTATTCTTTAACTGATAATTCCTAGCTCATAACTCATAACTCATAACTCATAACTCATAACTTAATTTATTTATGCGCCTTCCTTTACCGCAGTTTAGTAACAACAATCGTCACCCCAATCACTTTGCCGAAGTGATTGAAACTGCTAGCTGTGATTTTTTAGCTCAGTGTTTAGACCCAGAAGATTTGAGCTTCCCAGCAATGCCTCCTTTCGGTAGCTGGGTGTGTTCGGTAGATGAAGAATCAGCGAATAAAGTTTTTGCTGTTGTATTTCATGCAACCACAATGCCTATAGATTCCGTACATAGACCTGTAGCTTTAGGTTTATCCCTGCAAGATTTGCGAGAGGAACAACCTCAAATATTCGCCATGCTCAAAACTGAATTCCGCGCCGCGATTGTTGGATTTGAGCAGGTGCAAGGTAATCAAATATATCAGTATTTACCACCTCGACCGCCCCAGATTCATCAAGCGGTTCATCGATGCCAATCAGAAGAGGTGCTAAAATTCACCGAAAAATTTGATTTTTTACAAACCTTGCTTTCGGTTAATGGTGCCCCAGTTGAAGCTTTGAGCGCAGCAGCAATTCGGGATGTATACAAGTTACGCAAAGGCGATCGACAATGGTTAGTTGAAGCTGGACGCTACTTAAGCGTGTTGCTTAAAGACGACTACGACCGTCTGCGATTCATTTTGAATCAAATACATCCGTAGGTAGTTCATTTATATACAGTTTTTAAGGTATTCTAAGTATAATTTTTGATTTTTTTAACGGTAACAAGTTTTCTTTATATTTAACCTTATATTTAAAATTATATTTAAAAAAGCCATTAAAGTTCTGTACATCATAACTGCGATTGCAGCAGCAAGTAGCACGTTTTTGCTTTGTCCGCAATAAATAAAATATGGTACTTTTAGAGCGAATTGCAGTCTTACCATACAGTCAACTTATTGAAAACGAACCAATTATTCCTTTCGCTATTTTATTGGTAGTTATTTTAGTCGTACCTATTATATTTGAACGACTGCGACTACCCGGATTAATTGGTTTAATTTTATCGGGAATATTAATTGGTCAGTCTGGCTGGAATTTATTCAAGATAGATAATTCGATTTGGGAATTACTCTCAACTATCGGTTTAGCTTATGTATTGTTTGTAGCAGGTTTAGAAGTTGACTTAGAACAATTGAGTCGTCAGCGAAATCGTGCTTTAGGTTTTGGCAGTTTTGCCTTCTGCATACCTTTATTATTAGGAACTTTACTCGGAAGAGTTTTTGAATTTGATTGGTTAAGCTCAATATTAATTGGCTCTTTGCTATCTTCTTATACTCTTTTGGCCTATCCGATTATTAATCGTTTGGGATTAACCACTAATGAAGCTGTGGGGGTAACAATTGGAGCGAGCATTTTTACCGATATTGCCACATTGTTGACCTTGGCTGTATGCGTTGCAATACATTTACAACAGTTTAATATTTGGCAAACTATTGCATTACTGGGTTGGTTGGCCGTCTATTGTGTTGTAGTTTTGGTAGGTTTCGACTGGGTTGGCAAAGAATTTCTGCGAAGAAGCGGAGAAGATGAAGGAAACCAATTTTTATTTGTACTTACAGCAGTATTTTTAGCCGCCTTGATAGCTCAATTAATTGGTATACAAACAATTATTGCAGCCTTTTTTGCTGGATTAGCGGTTAATGAAGTTATCGGAGATGGGCCTGTCAAACAAAAGATTATGTTTGTCGGTACCGTGCTATTCATTCCGATTTTCTTTGTCGATCTTGGTTTAAGGCTGAATTTACCAGCCTTTTTCAAAGATATGGGTTTAGTATGGTTGACGCTATCTCTTGTCTGTGGTTTAGTCGCGAGTAAGTTTATTGCGGCATTATTAGCTAAATTAATTTATCGCTACAATTGGCGTGAAGTATTAACAATGTGGTCGATAAGCCTACCTCAAGTAGCAGTTACCTGCTGTGTAACTTTTGTAGGATATAAAGCAGAGTTATTAAATTCAGAAATTTTCAATAGCGTTATAGTTTTGGTTCTAATAACTTCATTTATTGGGCCAATAATTACTAGTCGGGCAGCACGAGGCTTAAACTCTTCATTACTAAAGCAGCAAGAAACAGCAACGTATGTACCAGTTTCCGAGCAAATCGATAGCCCTTTTAACATCATAGTACCCGTTTATAATCCTGCGACGCAGCAACATTTAATGGAAATGGCTGCATTATTAGCTCATCAAGCTCAAGGCAAAATTATGCCTTTAGCAATAGCCACTGCGACAGCGAGCATGGATGCACCCCAGTTAGAACACTCGCTGCGAAGAAGCGAAAGATTGTTGAACAAAGCTACAGCATTAAGTCGCTTCCTAGATGTAGAAGCAGAACCATTATTACGAATAGACGATGCCTTTGCTCAAGGAATCAGTAGAACTGCTAGAGAAAAAAAGGCAAACTTGATTGTAATGGGCTGGGGCAAACGTACCGGATTGAAAGCGCGTTTATTCGGTAACGTAATTGATGGCGTGTTATGGGCCTCTCATTGTCCGGTAGCAGTTACCCGTCTTGTTGAATCACCTTCCAAAATTCAGCGCATCCTAGTACCAGTCGAAAACTTGACCGCACCTATATTGCAGCCATTGCAGCTTGCAACTTTGTTAGGGGAATCAAATCAAGCCCAAGTTACCGTACTTAACGTGTGCGATCGCCGCACTAGTTCGAGCAAAATATCTCATCGGCGATCGCAACTCTCCCTATTAGTATCCAAACTAGGTTTATCCAATCCACCAGAAGTTCAAATTATCGCTCACGAAAATGTTGCTCAAGCAATATTGCAAGCAGCCAGACTATACGATTTAGTAGTTTTACCTTTTATTCGCAATCGTACTATTCCTGGGGGATTAGCTATTAGTGATGTGACAACTCAGTTAGCTTCTCAATTAACTTGTTCTATTATCATGCTTGGAGAACCATCACAGCGTACCAATAATGCCACAGTGAAAGCCGGTTATCCCAGCAGTCAACCAGTTACCAGTTATCAGTGACCAGTTACGAGTAACTAAGGTTAAAGGTTAAAATCTCCTTATCCGATACTCTTCATCTTCCAATTCCCAATGCCCAATTCTCAATGCCCAATGTGAAATTTCTGAAAACTTCAATATAAATGTAGTCCCCTACAATAACTTTAACTTATTAAATTTTTGATAAACTTTTGGACGATACTTCACAGTCACTATACAATTTTTGTTATTTTTCTTAGTGGAATTGTCAAGGGGATAAATTTAAATTTAAAGTAAAGATTGTAAGAATTGCATCAACTGGGAAATAGGCGAGTTCAATTTTTTTTTTGAATAATCCGTACTTACTCTATTTTTTACGTCAGGCTGGGTATCCTAAAGACAAGCACAATCGAATAACGTAAATATTTGTAATTAACTGGTCAACTATGAAAATATTGGTGACGGGCGGAGCTGGATTTATTGGTTCCCATCTGATTGATAGATTAATGAATGATGGGCATGAAGTCATTTGTTTGGATAATTTTTACACGGGACATAAGCGGAATATCCTCAAATGGTTGAGCAATCCGTATTTTGAACTGATTCGCCACGATATCACCGAACCTATTAGGTTGGAAGTAGCACAGATTTATCACTTAGCTTGTCCTGCATCGCCGATACATTACCAGTACAATCCCGTCAAAACAGTTAAAACCAATGTGATGGGTACGCTGAATATGCTGGGGTTGGCTAAGCGTGTAAAAGCCAGAATTTTATTAGCTTCTACCAGTGAAGTTTATGGCGATCCAGAAGTTCATCCTCAACAGGAAGATTATAGAGGTAATGTAAATCCAATTGGACTTCGTTCCTGCTATGACGAAGGTAAGCGGATTGCTGAAACCTTGATGTTCGATTATCACAGACAAAATGATGTTGATATTCGCGTTGCTCGTATTTTTAACACCTACGGCCCTCGGATGTTTGAACGTGACGGACGGGTAGTTAGCAATTTTATAGTCCAAGCTTTACAAGGTATACCTTTAACTGTCTACGGAGATGGTTCGCAAACCCGTAGCTTTTGCTACGTTGATAACTTGGTAGATGGGTTGATGCGTTTGATGAATGGAGAGCATATTGGCCCGATTAACTTGGGTAATCCAGATGAATACACCATTCTTCAATTAGCGCAAACCGTGCAAAACATGGTTAATCCAGAGGTGAAAATTAAATTTGAGCCGCTACCTTCCGATGACCCCCGCCGTCGCCGCCCCGATATCACCAAAGCACAGACCTTGTTAAATTGGGAACCTAGCATTACTCTTCAAGAAGGGTTAAAACAGACTATAGAAGATTTCCGAGAGCGGGTACAAACTACTGGCAAAGAAGTCGTAAATAGCAGCACTAAGTAGAAGATACTATTTGCTCAAAATTTTTGATTATAGAACCCATTCGGGTTCTGGAATATCGACTACTAATAATTTGTTGGACAACTCTAAAAAAGTGAGGGATTAGATAAAATGCGAGTTTGCGTAATTGGAACTGGTTATGTTGGTTTGGTAACTGGCGCTTGCTTGGCTCACGTCGGGCATGATGTAATTTGTATAGATAATAACGAAGAGAAAGTTAAGTTAATGAAGTCCGGGCAATCGCCAATTTTTGAGCCTGGGCTTTCGGAAATCATGCAAAATGCTATTAAAACAGGAAAAATTCAGTTTTCTAGCGATTTGGCTGCTGGCGTTTCTCATGGAGAAATTCTATTTATTGCTGTGGGAACTCCACCTTTACCTACAGGTGAAAGCGATACCCGTTATGTAGAAGCGGTTGCAAAAGGTATCGGTAGTCATTTGAATGGCGGTTATAAAGTTATCGTTAATAAATCTACAGTACCTATTGGTTCTGGTGATTGGGTGAGAATGATTGTTCTCGATGGAATTGCCGAGCGTCAAAAAGAATTAGTACCCGCAGGTGGCGCACCTAGTGAAGACAAGTTGCCTACTGGTGATTTTGATGTAGTTAGTAACCCCGAATTTTTGCGCGAAGGTTCGGCAATTTACGATACTTTCAACCCCGACAGAATTGTTTTGGGAGGCAACTCTCAGAAAGCTCTTTCGATGATGAAAGAACTATATACTCCGATTGTAGAGCGTCAGTATGCTGAAGACCAATCTTTACCCCCAGTACCCGTACTTTGCACGGATCTGTCTTCTGCTGAGATGGTTAAATACGCCGCTAACGCTTTCCTAGCAACCAAAATTAGCTTTATTAACGAAGTTGCGAACATTTGCGATCGCGTTGGTGCTGATATAACTCAAGTTGCTAAAGGTATCGGTTTGGATTCCCGTATCGGCAACAAGTTCTTAAATGCCGGTATCGGTTGGGGTGGTTCTTGTTTCCCCAAAGACGTATCCGCATTGGTTCACACTGCTGATGACTATGGCTACGAAGCACAGCTACTCAAAGCTACAATTAGCGTTAACGAGCGTCAGCGTTTGATTGCAATGGAGAAATTGCAGCAAGCATTGAAGATTCTTAAAGGTAAAACTGTAGGTTTGCTCGGTTTAACCTTCAAGCCAGATACCGACGATATGCGCGATGCTCCAGCCTTGAATTTAATTGAACAACTCAACAGATTGGGAGCCAAAGTTAAAGCATACGACCCAATTATTTCACAATCTGGTATGCGTCACGGTCTTTCTGGAGTACAGGTAGAAACCGATGCAGAAAGACTTGCTGATGGCTGCGATGCTTTAGTACTCGTCACCGAATGGGATCAGTTTAATAGTCTCGATTTCGCTAAGATGGCGCAATTAATGAACCATCCCGTTATCATCGACGGCCGTAACTTCCTCGATCCCGAAGCAACCATTAGAGCAGGATTCCAATACATTGGTGTTGGTCGCTAATTTCTAATTTTTAATTATTGCAGGGATTTTAGAATTTAAATTTGAGATTGATTCTAAAATTCGATTTGTGCATTAAATCATAGAGACGTAGCCGTGCTACGTCTCTACATTTTTTTAGGTAGTAACTAGTTCCCAGTCTCTGGCTGAGAACTTCTAACGTGAGGCAGAGCCTCCAGTTTATTACAAGGCAGAGCCTATAGAAATATATTCCCAGTCCGGAGACTGGGAACAACAAAGAAAAACTCCTAATTCTTCATCCTCGCAACCGCGTGCCAAATTAATCCCGCTACAATCAGCGCTAAACCCACTTGCCAAATAAACGGTTCAACCCAAAAAGCTAGAAATACACAGGCTGATAAACCAAGAATTGACAGCCATTTTGGATAAAGTCTTTCATTACTTGATAAAGAAAAAGCAGCTAAATTAGTAACCGCATAATAAATCAAGACAGTAAAAGCACTGAACGACCAGGTAGTTTTAACATTCCCAATTAACACCAAAATAGAAATTATCGAACTAACGGCAATTACAGCAGGTGTTGGAGTTGTACCAGTAGTATTCAACCTTGCGAAAATTCTGGGCATATCTCGTCTTCTTCCCATCGCCAACAAGACGCGAGATAAGCCCAAAATTAAATTGAGCAATACTCCCAACATCGCAAAAATTGCGCCAATCGCCAATATTTGCGCTCCTCCGGGAATGCCGAAGCTACGCACAGCCACTTCTAAAGGTGCAGCTTGTCCCGTAAAAGCCGATTTACCCAGATTTTCTGCCCCTACCCCCGCGACAGCAATCGTGGCAACTCCTACATAAATCAGCATTGTCACTATCATCGTCACGATAATAGCTTTAGGAATAGTTTTTCGCGGCTCCTTTGCTTCTTCTCCCAAAGTCGCAATCCTACCGTAGCCCGTATAGGCTACAAACATTAAAGCGCTGGCATGAAGCACCGTAGAAAACGAACCATTAAAAGGCGTTAGATTTTCCCTACCCGTGGCGATCGCTGTCGGAATTCCCCCAAGTACAAAGAAAATTAAACTAAAAATAGAAATAGATACAATTGCGATATTTACTCGATTAGAACGGCGAATACCATTTAAAACAACAGCCGTAATTACAAATACAGATGCTAAAGCCAAAGGTATCAGTAAACCACGTCCAGCTAAACCCGTCGCATTCAAAAAATAGCCAGCAAAACCCAAAGCAGCAGTAGCCGCAGAAGCAGACTTTGCCAACAAAAACATCCATCCAGCGGTAAATCCTAACCAAGAATTTAGATATTTATAACCATATTCGTAAGAGCCACCACTTACAGGATGATTAGCAGCAAGCTGGGCGCTGTTAAGTCCATTGCAAATAGCAACCAAAGCACCAATAATTACAGCTAAAATCACCGCATTACCAGCAATTCCAGCAGCAATACCAATACTGACAAACACCCCAGTACCGATAATCGAACCAAGCCCCATCACAGTTGCTCCTACAACCCCTAACTCGCGTCGCAGTTGCGGCGATGATTTGAGTGACACAATACCTCTCCCCTTTTACACTCCTGCGGTTGATTGTACAATTCAAGGCTTGGTTTTATATAAGCTTTTAATTACTAAATGGGGGATTGGGGATTGGGCATGGGGCATGGGGCAATATTTCAAATTTCTCCTTGTCCCCTTGTCCCCATCTCCCCCTCTCCCCATCTCCCCAACATAAATACCCCCCTGCAATCTTCCAGAAGACTGGTTGACTACAAGGGGGTATTAACTCTGGTGACATTATATAAACACTTTCCTAAAAGAATTACGGTGGGGAACAATTATCAAATTTGGGTTGATAACTGTTCGCGAATCATAACTTAAGTACGTGGTATGCGCTCAATCTCGGCATATCCGCTAAAAATTAACTTTTGACCTTCTGTTTCTAAGCGATTAAGCCGCATTTTTACTCCATCTAGGTCAAAACGGTCTAAATCGACCATATTATCTAAAATCTTAGCCAATACAGTACATAAAGTTTCTGAAATTTCTCTTTGTTCTTCTGGTACCGACTCCAGGTCGATTTCAGGACTTTTGAAGGAAACTTTGCGTCTCCGTTCAATACCTACTTTTACAGTCATATTCAACGGTACTAATTCACCGTTGTTTAAGTCAGCTTTAGCGAAAATCTTTAACCGATTGTTTGGCAGCAATTCCACCTGAACATCTGTAAAAGAAACGGGTTCGCCGTCAGACAATTCCGTTAAAGTTGGTTCCGAGAGGTTTATCAAACGCTTTTTCACTAATTCAGCATTAAAAGCTTGATTAATACCGTCTTGAGTCAACACAACCTGAGCGATCGCCTGAGTGGGTTGTTTTAATCGCAATTTGCCGCTTAGTACCGAGCTGAAGTCAATAGACACAGCATCGGTTTCAAACGACATCTCCTCAACGAAGAAATCCTTGCGAATTATCAAACCACGCCCGCCCATCTTAAAGCTGTCAATACTGCCTTGCAAAAGCTTACTGGAGGGATAACAGCGGACAAAGACTTCTACCGACTCGCTTTTAGTAAACAAGTGGCGAATCGTTTGACTCGCGACAGTATTGAGCATCTGCTCGCCCCAGTCGCTGCCTTGAGAATCTTTAAAACCAGTAAGTCCGCCAAGCATTTTTTTAGTACAGGTTACTAGAGGTTCTTTGTATTTTTGTAACAAATTGTGAACTTCTCAGCAACCTCCTAGAGATTAAATATGCTGATGATGAAACACAAAAATGTTAATCACAGTTAATGGATTTATTAGCAAAACCCTTGAGGTTGCTGGATTAGAGCTTTTTTTTACTTATAAGTAAAAATTATTTCCAAAATAATAAATGTTATTGTCAGATTACAAATCCATAGTAAAAAAAATCAAGTAATCACTCATCTTTTGTAAATTTTTGTTTCCAGCAAAGGTTAAAGAGTAAGTTGCTACAGATTGTTGCCTTGATTCCGTAATCAATTACTGAGAAGAATTATCCTTAAAGCGATTTTTATTATCACCTTAGATAGATGGCAGAAATCAAAATCGAGAAAACATGAAAAGCATTATGTATAAAAATCATAAATTAAATAATAAATGAATTTATACAAATCACTTTTAATTTGTCGTCAAAATAGTGAAACGATCGGCGTTTAAATCAGCATAATGCGTTGCGAATTTTGTTTTATTTATCTTATATGTTTCCTATGAATTTGCTTATAGAAGTCAGTCTTACATAGCAGCATACTTCCACCAGTATAGCTTTCATCTGTACCGATTTAAATCTATTTCTAATTCCCTAATCGTAATTCAATATTTTTAAGGACTTACGCAAAGCCCTATAATATTTAAACTTAAGGGCTTTTAATTCGCTTCGTTTCAATGCGCGTGAAAGTGAAAACAAACCGGGTTTATTCTTCTGAAAACATTATTTCTGCTTTTAGCTATTTGCAATAAACCCGGTTTCTCATCAAGGTATCGGAGTGGTGAATTTATGATTTACCTTCGCTGCTTGAGCTTGATGCTAAAGCAAAACTGCAACTATTTTACGTTAAGTGCTTTAAAACACTAATAATTATTTTTAGTAAGTGATTTTTCTTAGTATTTCTTGGGAACTATAAAAGTATAAGTTTTCAGGTGGAATAATGGACACCTTCGCAATAAAAACAGTTGAAGAGAAGCGCTATGACAGGCATCACTCAATTGACTGGTGGGATCAAAACAGGCTTAAGGATTCTAAAATTCTGGTTGCTGGAGCGGGTGCTTTAGGCAATGAGGTACTAAAGAATCTAGCAATGGTGGGTGTTGGAAATATTACCGTTATTGATTTCGATACGGTATCAATTACTAACCTGACGCGATCTGTTTTATTTCGGGAATCGGATGTTGGCTTGTGTAAAGTCGATGTTGCTCGCAAACGGGCTTTAGAAATTAATCCAGAGATAGAGATTCAAGCAATTCACGGTGATTTGGAATTTGACTTGGGTATCGGAGATGTGCGCGATCGCGATTTGATTATCGGTTGTCTCGATAGCGTTAATGCTCGTTGGGCAATTAATCAGCTTGCTTATCGGGCTGGAATTCCTTGGATAAATGGCGGTATTGGAGTAGCTGAAGGGGAAGTAAGCTTTTTCGATCCCCATGAATCTACTGCTTGTTACGAATGCAGCATTTCTAAACAGATGTGGCAACGGCGCAACAAAAGATATTCCTGTCAGGGAATGAAACGGAATATACCAGAAGCATCAATGCCCACTACGGCAACTATTGCCTCAATAGTTGGAGCAATGCAGGTGCAGCAAGCTCTTTTATATTTGCACGATAAACCGGGTGTGGTAAATCCTGGAGAAAAAGTATTTTTGGGTTTAAATCCTTGGATGGCTTTTAAAGTGCAAATTCAAAGACAAGAGGATTGTATTGCTCATGAGATAAATATCGAACCAACAATATGTATCAAACATGATGCAAATTTGAGCATTCAAGAAATTCTTAAGCATCTTGATAACTGTGGATTTTACGAACCAATTTTGCGGTTGCGAAACGAAGTTATCAAAACGATGCGATGTCTCAATCCAGATTGCGGTTATCAAGAGCAAGTTAATACACCTTTGCGTTTATTTCCCGAATCAAAGTTAACTTGTCCAAAATGCAGTCACGAACGAGATTTTGAAGTCATCAGCAATCTTTCACTCAAGGATTCTGAAGCAATTACCCTTGGAGAATTATGTCTACCCAAGAACGAAATACTACACTGCAAAACCGAGAAAGGTTTAATAGCAATTCAATTTTGCCAAATATAGGAGGAACAATGTCTGATTCACTTTCTTTAATTATTCGTTCAGCAGATCAAACTCGTAAAGCTGCTGTTAACTTACCTGCTGTATTGAGTGTAGAGCAGTTACTTCAAACTACCCAGCAGAATTGGAATTTACCAGCAAATACAAGTTACGCGATGCGTGTTGAGCGTACAGGGCAACAGTTAGATCCTGCAATAAACCTTGCTTCAGCAGGAGTTCAAGACAATGATGTTTTAGAAGTTTACCCAATTTTAGAGGCTGGTTGTTAATTATGGGTATTCGAGAAAAGCGTTTAGAAAATGATTTTAAAGAATTATCTCAACTTGTTGGTAATTCCGGGGGTACTTTAGCCATTGTTTCAACTCAAGGAAAACCAGTAGAAATTTACAAAATTGAATATCGCTGTAAAGGAATAGAAAGTGTACGAAATAATCAACCTGTTTATCGTACAACTCACAACGTAGAAATTACTTTAGGCAACAATTACCCTAAAGATCAGCCAAAAGCTAAGTTTATTACAGACATATTTCATCCGAATGTTTTTAGTAATAAAAATGTTTGTCTTGGTAGCTACTGGACAATGGCAGAGAATCTTTCTGAATTAGTTATTCGTATTGGCAAAATTATTCAGTATTCCAAAGATGTTCTGAATTTGAAAAGTCCAGCTAATGGTGCCGCTAAAAATTGGGCTGAAAATAATATGCATCTTTTTGCCGTAGATAATCAGACTTTCAAAGCTAATAAAAAACCAACGTCAACAATTGTTTGGAATGATTTTAAATAATTTAAAACGAAGTTTAGTAATAAATCCTTTACGGTTTATGAAGCGTAAACCGATGAATCAGGAAGAATCAGTGTTAACTCAACTCAATCAAATTGAATGGGTTGAATGTGAAGATGTTTATAAGCCAATAGAAAAACCGATTAAAGAATTTCTAGCTGAACGAAAAGTATATTTTACCTATACTCAGGTTTATATTTTACAGTCAGCACTTACAATACTTACAAATCATTTAGAAGCAAATACAAGTGTTGAACAAGGGGGTATTCTTTTTGGTCAAGCTTATAACGATTCCGAGCATGGAATATATGTAGAAATTACCGCAGCAGTACCAGCACCAGCGACAATTGGAACCGGAGCGCATTTAGAATTTACTCCAGATTCTTGGCAAGGAATTATGGATTATGCTAAATCGACTCATCCAGAAGCAAATATAGTTGGCTGGTATCATTCTCATCCCAACATTGGTGTTTTTATGTCGGGAACAGATATGAGAACGCAGCGAGCATTTTTCTATCATCCTTGGTGCGTTTCTATTGTTTATGACCCCGTTAGGAATCAAATTGCTTACTTTTTGGGTGAGGAAGCAAAGGTTGTTAAAGCAGTTAAATCTCAGCCAATGTTGTTGATGAAATAAAGTTTTTTGGTTTGTAGGTTTAAGCATGATAATCGCCAGGGGTTGCAAACCCCTGGCTAATAGCAAAAGTCATCTGAAGATGACTGATGAGAGTTTTTAGTTGATTTTAATAGATTTAAGAAATTACCAACAAAATAATATCTAGCTTTATATAAAATGCGATACTACTACCTGTTTAAAAATAAAAATCAGACGAATATTTTTTAATATGGGATTATTTATTTCTTTATTGATCCAAATTCTTATTAGGATTTATTATTATTCTGAGTTCTTATTCTGGATAATCATAGCTATTATAATATTATTTTTTTTGATTGGATTAATTGAAGAGAAGAAATCTTCAAATTCATCTACTCAAACACCGAACTCATCTTCTAATAATCAAGTTAATAATACTCGATCATCTCCATCTACTCAAACACCGAACTCATCTTCTAATAATCAAGTTAACAATACTCAATCATCAACTAATGCAACTCCACAAAATATTCAGTGGACGGAAGTTGGTACATATTACTCAAATAATTCACAGACAAGCGAGCAAAATAATACAAGTTTTGATAACGATTTTCTCGGCGGTAAAAATCAAAAACTTAATATAAATGAACTGCTAAAAAATTTAGTAGGACAAAAAGATCGTGTAAGTGGTGAAATTCTTCAAGCAGGTGAGAAAGTATATATTTGTGAACCTTGCCAACTTGGATACCATAAAGATAGTTGGGAATTCCTAAATAAAAAATGCGAACAGTGCAAATCTTCAATTAATAAATTATATAGTCTTCCAATTCCTATAACTTTTACAGATATCCCACAGACTCAAATTGTTGATAGTTTTAATACTGCGGAAGATTTATTACATTCGGGATTAAAAAAAACTGTAAACAAAAAGTATGGTGAAGCTATTATAGATTTTACTGAAGCATTACGATTTCATAGCAATTTTGCTGAAGCTTATTATTATCGAGGTACTACTTACTATAATCTAGGCAATAATCAAGCTGCTATTGATGATTTGACTCAAGCTATTAGTATTAATCCTAATTATGACGCTGCCTATAATGATCGAGGTGTAGCGTATCATGAACGAGGTTTAATGCAATTAGCCATCAAGGATTTTACTCAAGCTCTTCGTATTAATCCGAATCATGCAAGTTTTTATAACAATCGAGGAAAAGCTTATTATAAATTAGGAGATCTAGAAGCTGCAATTAAAGATTATAATCGCGCTCTTACTATCGTAGCTAACTATACTGAAGCACAAAAGAATTTAGATATTGCACGTTCCCAGCTTGATATAGAACAAAGATTAAAAAATAATATTACTAATAGTAATATACCGTCTCCATCAACTAAGGTTGTTGAAAAATACATTAACGTTCTAGATATAAATGCTATCTATTACAATATTGGTAAGACTGTTCGTTTAAAAGGAAAAATTGCCAGCGTCACTGTAGATACAGAATATAAATTAATTAACTTTCAATTTAGCAAAAATAGTATCGAAACACTTTATGCTTATGTACCTAGAAAAAGTTTTTCTCTGTTTCCTAATGCTTCATCCTTAACTGATAAAAATGTAATTATCTCAGGCGAAATAACTTTTAATAGAAGAAATAGACCTGTAATAGTTATAAATCAACCTTCACAAATAAAAGAAATACAAGAATGAACATTTTATACGCTCTCGAACCAGATTTATGTCTTATCAATCCCCAATATATAAATGATTTTACAAAAGATATTATCTTACCAAAATATTTTTACACTCAACTACAACATCTCAGTTTAGGTAACTTCCAATCTGCTACTGAAGCTGCAAATCTCATCATCAATTCGTTAATAGAACATGATGATCCTGAAATTTTGATATTTAAAACCGTTGCTGGTGGAACAGTCTATTTTATTGATGAAAAACTTCACCAAACAAATCTTGATACTAATAGCTTATTAGATTGCTACTTATTCAGCTTGCTCAAACTTTCTGAAAATCTTGAAGCTAAAATAGTTTTTCTCACTTCCTCTCCTGAAATTATTCGTAAATGTCAGGCTTTGAATTTTGAAGTCGCTATTGTAGAGGAATATTTAACCATCGGAGAATCTTGGTTACAACCTGAAATGTTATTAAACTTTCAAGCTAATTGTAGAGAAAATATAAGCGAAGCACAAGATTTACCAATTCCACAGCAGGAAGATACATTTCAACAAATTGAATGGCAAGATATTACAACATCACAACGGCAAAATAATATTCATTGGATGGATATTTTGCGAAGATAAATATTGTTAATAAGTAGGTAAACATAACTGTTTTTTTGTCATTGCGTTCACGAAGTGTTCCCTCTTAGGGAATGGAGGCACGACGACGCAATCCCAGCCGTTTCGAGCAAATTACTTTTCGTCATTTCTTCATAGACAGCTATCATACTCTGAATGCATTTTAACTGACATCTTGCACCATTCTTAACACCGCCTTGGAATAAATTCCCAGGCTAATACACGTTAGCGCAGCGTGGCGTAAGCCATAGTCTGATAAATCAGACTGAGCAAGGTTTAGATCGGTGATTATAGTGCGTTTTAACGTACTTTGTATATGAGCCTCGGAATTTATTCCAAGGCGGTAGTGAAGCCTAACTGATAATTGTTATTAGCTGTGATTTTGCAACCTTTCTCCGATATGAATCCTATTAATTACAATGTTGGGTTACGACACGATGAATATATAAGTGGGTATGCAAAATTATTTGTGTCATTGCGAGCGACAGCGAAGCAATCCCAACACCTTGCGATTGCTATCTCCCTTCGGGAGACGCTGCGCTAACGTTTCACTCCGTTCCACTCGCAATGACAAATGTACAATTAATTTTGCCTAAGTACTTATCGTTACAAATCAAATTGATTTTCGTATCTAACCCAACCTACCATCTACCACCTTTGTTGGGTTTCGCAAAGCCTCAACCCAACCTACCAAATACCAAATACCCATTACCAATTACCAATTACCGCTGCAACAACTTCCTTCGCAAACTATCCAAAGCATTACAAGCGCTAAAGTGACGAATCAAACTTCTACCGCGCACGGAATTAAACCGAAATTCAAAACTTTCTACTTCATTCTCTGCCGCTAAACCCACATAAACCAAACCCACTGGCTTAGTTTCTGTACCTCCACCTGGCCCTGCAATTCCTGTTATACTTAATCCCCAAGTTGTAGCCAGCTGTTTTCTCACACCTACAGCCATTTGCTCGGCTACAGTTGCGCTTACCGCACCATATTTTTCCAAATCTTCCCCATTAACTCCCAACATCCCAATTTTTACGGAGTTATCATAACTAATTACACCACCCCAAAAGTAATCGGAACTTCCCGAAGTATCAGTTAACATTCCTCCCAAAGTTCCCCCGGTGCAAGATTCCGCAACCGAAAGCGTTTCCCCAGATTTACGCAATAAATCCCCAACTACGGAAGCTAGCGTATCATCATCGGCACCAAAATAATCTAATCCGGCTATCTCTTGAATTTGCTTTGCAACGGGTACAATCAAACTTTCTGCTTCCGCTTCCGAACTCGCTTTCGCAGAAACTCGTAATTTTACCTGCCCTTTACTCGCATAAGGCGCTACGGTTGGATTAGGTAAATTGAGATAAGCAGATACTTTCTCAGCTAAAGTAGATTCGGGAACGTTCCAAAACCGCAACATTCGACTGTAAATGATTTGTTTGCCCCAACCTTGATTTTTCAGGTAAGGAACGGCGGTTTCCTCCCACATCCGATGCATTTCTGAAGGTACGCCGGGGAAGGTGAAAATTGTTAAATTAGGTCGTGGCTGCCAAATGATACCCGGTGCCGTACCCGTAGGATTGGGGAGAATTTCCGCACCTTTGGGGATTAAAGCTTGCTTGCGATTGCTCGCGCTCATAACTCTATTTCGTGTAGCGTATTTTTTAGTAATATCTTCTATAACTTCCGCACGTTCAATTAAGGGAGAACCGAAAAAATCGGCAATGGTTTCGCAAGTTAAGTCATCGGGAGTCGGCCCCAAACCACCAGTAAAAATTAAGATTTCCGATCTATTACTAGCAATTTCAATAACTTGCTTGATTCTGTCAACATTATCGCCGACAACCGTTTGATAGAAATGAGGAATACCCAATTGGGCTAACTGTAGCGCTAAATATTGAGCATTGCTATTAACAATATCTCCTAATAGCATTTCCGTACCGACACAAATAATTTCTGCACTCATATTTTTTTAGAGGGGGAAGATGGGGAGACAAGGAGAAATTAAACCTTTGACCTTTGACTTTTAAAGGATGTTTGGAAAGTAAATAAGTATACTTGTGACCTCTCTCCAAACCACTAAAGCTGCGAGGAGAGAGGCTTTGAAACCCCCATTCCCTTGTAGGGAAGGGGGGCAGGGGGGTTAGGTTTCCCATGTTTTGAGGTAAAAACAATACTTTTCAAACATCCTCTTAACCTTTAACCTTAGTTACTCCTAACTTATTATCCCATGCCCAATGCCCAACCCCCTTCAACTGTTCACTGCTCACTGTTTAAATTCCGTGCGATTTCCCAATTACCCAATTACGACGGAAAAAGCGAGCTAAGGCTGATTCTTCTAATGATAAATAAATTGGTCTTCCGTGGGGACAGGTGCGGGGGTGGCGGGTGCGCTGCCATTCGTCTATTAATTGCTGCATTTGTGGCAGGCTCAAGGTTGTGCCGTTGCGGATGGCGCTGCGACAAGCTACGGCAACTTGGGCTGTGTTTAAGTCGCCTCCTTTACTAAGTTCTAATATCGCTTCGGCACAATCTTCGCGCTGCTGTAAAAGTGCGGGTACTTGACGTATTGCCCAAAGTTGTTCGCCAAAAGGTTCTATTTCTAAATTAATTCTTTGTAGCTGTTCTATTTGTTCGGGAGATAATTGGTACAGAATTATTGGTGGTTCGCATTCTACTAATTTCCAGTGTTCGCAAATTTGTTCGTATAAAACTCTTTCGTGAGCAATATGTTGTTCTATTAACCACATTCCTCCCGGATGCTCGGCTACTATGTAGGTTTTGTTGATTTGAGCAACTGCTTTTAAAGCAATGGAGTTTGAGAGGGGGTTTTGGGTTTCGTGCGATTTGAATTGAATTTTATTAGTTTTATTAGTTTTATTTAAATTTTCATTGAGTTCAAATTCTTCAAAGTTCTTTTTTTCAATATCTCTACGGTTGAAGTTGTAACCGCTTTTGGCTTCTGCGGCTTTGATTAATTTACCTACTCGCGTTACCTGTAGAGATTCCTTAATGCCCGAATGATTAATGCTGAATGCTTTATCAATCGATTGAGCAATTTGTTCTCGCCAATAATCAAGTTGATTAAGATAAATTTGTGTTTTCGCGGGGTTGCGATTCCAGTTAATTTGATTCGGGGAAACTGATAAGTGTAGAAAACAAACTGGATAGCGATCGCGCGGTAATGTCTTATGAAATGAGGAGAAAATAGTTTGTTCGAGTTCTAAACATTTAACCATACGTCCATTAACTGCAACCCTTACCCAATCTGGACGATGACGATGGCATCTATCGGGTAATCCGATCACTAATGAAAGCGACGAATCGGGATTATTATCGCGATCGTTTAATTCAACTTTCAAATCTTGTAAGTCTGATGGATGCACTCTACGCAGAAACTGAGACAGAGTTTCTTTCATGTTGCCAGTCGGATAAATGGCGAACCATTCGCGTTCATTTTGCCAAACTTGCCAGGTAACGTGAGGATGACACAAAGCAGTTTGTTGAATTACTGCTTGCACTGCTTTCATTTGCTGGGATATCGAAGGTAAACCCTGACGACGAGCATTGCAATTGCCAAATAAATTAGAAATCATCGCTACCGTACCGGGGGCGATCGCCGCTGCTTCCATAAGCAAAGGTTCTCCCTCGTCACCGTATACAATCCGCCAACCGCTGCACCCTGTTTTTGCTTCTGGATGAGTTTCTGCACGGCTAATAATTTCTAAATCGGCTAGGGTTGTCAAACTGTGCAGCGCTTCACCACGAAAACCCAAGCTATTAATTTTCCACAAATCTTTAGGAGAGCGGATTTTACTAGTGCTGTGGGCGCTTGCTGCTTGCTGCAAGTCATTTAGACTCATTCCACAACCGTTATCCGATACTCGCACCCGCCACTGTTCCGGACGCAAAGAAACCACAATCCTTGTCGCACCAGCATCCAAGGAATTTTCGATCAATTCCCGTACCACCGAAGCAAAAGAATCAATTACCTCTCCGGCTGTAATTAAATGTACGACTTCTGAAGGTAGAGCTTGGATAGTAGATGCCATAGCGTACAGTGTTGGCGAGGATACAATGCCACTCTACCGCACAACCATGTTTTATTGAATTTGTTAATAGAAATTCATGCTTTTAAATAATTCTTAATGATTTTATTTATACTTAAAGTAAAATCTTAATTATGTTTTTAATTTAACCGTTAATTGCTGAGTTATCTACTATTTTACTAGAATTATAAGGCTTTCATCTTAGAAACATAAATTAAAATTACTTTTTAGCTTAGTAGTTATACATAGTGGAAATGTATTTTATTTTCAATATTTTATTGATTAATCAAAGCCAATAAAACGTGCGGCAATAATTAACTATGGTTTATTGCTGCCGTGTTAATAAAACGTTTACTCCGCCATCAGACCACAATTGATATAATATATGTACCATTACCTGTACATAAACTGATGTTTGATTACGAAATCACATCTCCCACAGATGCTAGAAATAACTTTTTTAAGTTGTTAGAACTAGTTACACAGAATAATCAGGTATATATCATCAATCGTCGTGATGGTGAGAATGTAGCATTGATTACAGAATCGGATTTAAGAAGTTTGGTAGAGACGGTTTATTTGTTTAGAACTCCTGCAAATGCGAGTCGTCTGCTGGATGCTATGGAGGAATCTAAGACAGGAAAAATTAAACCTCAAACTATTGAAGAACTTCAAGAGGAGTTGGGGATTGAGCAAGAAGAAAAAGAAAAAGGCTGAGTCAGATGAAATAAAACCAGTTGTTGTGAATCGCAGCCCTGGTTTTAGTTCTAGGTTTAAAGAAGATTTGGCTTGGTGGTTCAAGCAAGATTTTAAGGTTGCCTCGAAAATCTTGGATTTAGTTACTGCTGTAATGGAAAATCCATTTGAAGGAATTGGTAAACCAGAACCTTTAAAATATATGGATGGAAATATTTGGTCAAGACGTATTGATTTAGAACACCGGCTTGTTTATCAAGTTGAAAATATTCAAATTTATTTCCTGGCTTGTCGGTATCATTACGAGTAAAAACCAAGTTTTTTAAATTCACTCTTCACTAAAAAATAAAAATTCACTTGCTGCAACTTTAATCACTTTTTAACCGATGGCTAATCACTAATCGCTAATTATCTATTAGCCATGACAGCTTTTTGAGGTTGAGGATGGAGTAAACCATTTAACAACTGAGCCGGACGTTCGCCTCCGTATGGCCAAGCAAAAGCATGACGGAAAGCGGCATCCTGACAAGCTTGGAGCATTTCAAAGCCGATAATATCGTAGGTTAAAAGATTTTCGTACTCAAATGGTAAACGCACGTTGTGTAACCCGGCGTTATCGGTACAAATCGCGATATCTACTCCGGCATCAAAACAACGCTCAAACACCAACTTTAACTGTCGGATATCTTGCAAGGTTCCCGTTTTAATGTAAGTTGTCGGACACACTTCCAAACATTGCCCGCGTTTTGCGACATCTTTAAGTAAATCTGGGGTTAACAAAGGAATTTGGATACCGTGCCCGATTCGCATCAAATAAGGCAATAATTCTGGATGACAGCCAGCTTCGGTTTCATAAAGGTGTCCGGTAGTATTTAAACCAACGGATAAAGCATATTCGTAAAGCTTTTTCCATTCATCCATACGTTCGGAGTAAGCGCTGTCTCCTCCGGCAACGTCTACAGCACATACATACTGCCTGTTTTGAGCGGCTAAATCTACAATCGCTTTATTCACTTCATAGGGAAGCCGCGAGTGCATACACAATATCTGACTGGTGACAATGGGATATTCGGGAACTTTGCTGGCTTTACCCACAACATCAACAATCTCCGCCATTTTGTCAATTCTCTCTGATTGACTTAAATGTTCTGGAGTTCGTAGATAAGGAGTGTAGCGCAATTCCAAATACGCCAAATTTTCAAAAATATATGCACCGCGTACCAAACGATAAATAAAGTAAGGCAGAGTCTCTACAGTTTGCACGCTTTCTACTAAAGTATGTAACTCTAGATATTCTTCTAAAGTATTGCGCGGTTTGGTGTAAAACTCTTCAAATTCTTGATAATTCTGAAAGTTTTTGACTAACTCGTTAGAATGACGCTCGAAATATCCCCACAAAATCCGGGGTACAACCGAACCGCCCAAATGTCTATGTAATTCAGCGTATAAAGCCATAACTGATATTTCATACTAAAAATTTTATTAATGGTAACAAAAACAAAGATAAAAAAAATATATACTAAAAAAAAAATTGAGTAAAGTCTATCTAAATTCCCTGCTAACTTTAGCTAGAGTATGTAACAAGTCCTTACCAGTACAGGGTTTTGACATAAATGCTTTTAAGTTTAGACTTTTATCTAAAGTTGAATCGTAATTTAACACTAAGCCGCTGATAGCAACAATTTTTACTTTGGGGTTGATTTTTTGTAACAACCCGATGGTAGTTTCACCATCCATTTCAGGCATCATCATATCTAGCAATATTAAATTAATTTCTTGTTGATATTTGGTATAAATTTCTATAGCTTCTATTCCGTTAGATGCTGTTAATACACGGTAATTATATGCTTCTAAACATGACTTGGTAATTTTACGGATAGCTGGTTCGTCATCAACAACTAAAATTAATTCGCCACTACCATTTAAGTCTTCTGATTCATCGCAACAGGAAACATTTGTTTCTTCTGCTTTTTGGATGGGTAAATAAATTTTAACGATGGTACCTTTATTTAACTCGCTATAAACATTCACAAAACCACCGTGGTTCTTCACAATACTTAGAGCAGTAGAAAGACCTAAACCCGTACCTTTTCCTACTTCTTTTGTTGTAAAAAATGGTTCAAAAATGCGTTCTTGAATTTCTGGATGCATACCTACTCCGGTATCAGCCACGGTGACTACAATATAAGCACCTGTTTTGGCATGGATATTCATTTGGGCGTAATATTCATCGATTTGGAGATTCTCGGCAGAAATTTCTAATTTCCCTCCCTTGGGCATGGCATCGCGGGCATTAACTACTAAATTCATTAGTACCTGATGTAATTGGGTAGCATCACCGCAAACGTAATTCAAGTCTGACGTTATATTTACATTTAGTTGAATTGATTTAGGAAAAGTTTCTCTAACAATTTGCTCAATTTCTGCGATTAAATATTTGATTTGAATAAGAGTACGTTTACCTTCAATACCTCTAGCAAAGGATAATAATTGTTTGATTAAACTAGCACCGCGTTGGGCGTTATTTTCTAAAGTTTTTAGCAATCGTAGATGTTGGGAATCGGACAGTTTTCTTTCTAATAATTGCACTGACATTAGAATTGGTGCTAACACATTGTTTAAGTCGTGAGCAATTCCACCTGCTAAGGTGCCGATACTTTCTAAACGCTGGGTTCTTAACAGTTGAGTTTCAAGTTGTTTGTTTTGAGTAATTTCTGTATTTTCTGCCAAAATTGATTTCGGCTGTCCTTTTTGATCTCGTAATAAAGTCCAGCGACTTTCAACAATAATCTCTTTACCTTCTCTGGTTACTTGATGTAATTCTCCTTGCCAAACTCCTCGATCGATAACGCTTAATAATGCATCGTCTTGTTGTGAAGAATGTTCTTTATGTAATAATCGCGATGATTTTTCACCATGAACTTCCTGGGCTTGCCAACCGTAGATATTTTCAGCCCCTTTATTCCAATACAAAATTCGATTGTGAATATCTTTGACTAAAATTGCGTTTGTCACTACATCTAATAGCGCTGCTTGTGTTTGAAGCTTTTCTTCAGAAGCTTTGCGCTGGGTAATGTCGCGAGTTATTGCTAAATGTAGAAAACCGCTGTTTTCGGTTGGTAACGGTACGGCGTGTGTTTTCATCCAGCGACGAGTACCTTTGAATCCAACCATCTCGAATTCCAAAGTTTCCTTGTTACCCCGACAAACGCTTTCATGCATTAATCTATAAGCTTTTTGATACTCTGGAGTAATTACCGAACATAGCGATCGCCCGATTATTGCATCGGCGCTTTCTACCTCCATCATTTCTATCCCGGAGGCATTAATTTCTAAAAGAGTACCATCCTTGTCTATTAACTTAATAGATTCCGGTTTTGCATCTATGATTGTCTGCAAGCGGTTTTCGCTTTGTCGTAAAGCAGCTTCTGTTTTTTTTAGTTTGACTGCGTAGTCTTTAATTAGATAATAAAGTTGTGTAACTAATGCTAGGTTTCCAAAGCCAGCAATTAAAAAAGCAATTACAGTTTTATGGAAGCTAATTTTTGATAAAATTATGTGATTTAGTAAAACCTTTGTTTCTGTTTCTTCAAGGTTATAAAGAAGCTTTTTTACAGCATAGCTTAAAGCTAAATCATGAGATACATTTACTTCTTTGTTCTGTTTAAAATATAACTTTTGCTCGAAAAAATCCAATCTATTATTGTTTTTTTTATTGAGCAAGAAAACTTGCTCCTGTTTTTGATAGTTATGTCTAGTTAAATCTTTTAATGATTGAATGTTTCGATCAATCTGCTTTTGTGCAACATCATATAATTTCAGAGAATCTGTATTCGTTGAAGTTAAGTAATTATAACGTGCTGTTTGAGCATCTTGAAACGCTAAAAGTGTTTTTTCAAGCCGAATAATAACTTCGTTTGAATAATTTATAATTTGTTCGTTTGTATTTAACTTTATAGTACTGTTATATGAAATCACTGCATTAGCGAATAGTAAACAAAGGACTAATAAAAATAATATTCTCAAAATTTTTATGCTAAATAATTTCATCATAACTAAAGTAAATAAAGTCCTATAAGAATGCCGCTTTTTACTCTTTTGGATACATACAATATTCGTAAATCGTCGAAAATAAAGCTGTATGCGTGTTAGTTTTATTCACGAATAGAAGAATATTACTCCCATTCCGCTCTAAGATTACCGAAAAATTGTAGGTTGGGTTGAGGAACGAAACCCAAGGTCGGTGTTGGGTTTCACTCCGTTCAACCCAACCTACGTCATAGGAAATCATAAAGCCGGGAAGAAAGTAACAATCCGGGCTTAAGCTGCGATGCCCTGTTTCCCCAGCCTGTCCGGCTCTGAGGGTTATCAACGACAAATATCATATTCCAGACATTAAGATGGGAACATCCAATTTAAAAAATTGACTTTGCGTAAATCCTATTTACGATCAATAAAATATTTGACAAGAAAATCATTTTAAATAATTACTTTTAATAACGTTGAGGAAATATTGCAACTTTTGCAAAAGATGTAAATTAAAGAAGATCGCAGTTACCCCGAAAATGATTTTTATCCAACAAATTAATATTTACTTGAACAATTATCTTTATCAAGCTGCTATTACCTACTCAAGTATAAATTATATAATCCGGATTTATTATCAGTGATAGACGATACATAAAAATAGGTTCGAGCTATACATATTTTATACATTTATTCTAAATTCAAGATGCAAACTATTTACTAAACAGTTACGGTATTAAAGTGTTAATTATTTTACCAGAAATAAAATTTGAAAATGTAGTATATAAATCAATTTCAATTTGATAAAAGGTAACAATTGTCACGGATTTATAACGAACCAAGTTTTTTTTTGAAAATGTTGCTTACCAGCCTTGACATCAGTTACTAATCGTGTGGATAATAATCATTTGTGAAAACCGTATATTAATAAAATCTCTTGGCTAACGTCATTGTTATAGGTGCCCAGTGGGGCGATGAAGGAAAAGGAAAAATAACCGATTTACTCAGCCGCTCCGCAGATGTGGTGGTCCGTTACCAAGGTGGGGTAAATGCGGGACATACAATTGTAGTAAAAGGTCAAACTTTTAAGCTGCATTTAATTCCTTCTGGTATTTTGTATCCAGATACCAAATGTATTATCGGCTCTGGAACTGTAATTGACCCACAGGTTTTGATTGCGGAATTGGATCAAATAGAAAGTTTAAATATTTCTACTCGCAATTTGTTGATTTCCGAGACGGCACACGTCACGATGCCGTATCACCGATTGATTGATAAAGCTTCAGAAGAACGAAGGGGTAGTCATAAAATCGGTACTACAGGTAGAGGTATCGGACCAACTTATGCTGATAAGTCCGAACGCACGGGTATTCGGATGTTGGATTTGATGAATGCCAAAGGATTGCGCGAACAGCTCGACTGGACGATTAATTCTAAAAACGTCATTCTTGAAAAGCTTTATAACTTACCACCGATAGATGCTGCTGCTGTAATTGAAGAATATTTAGGGTACGCAGAACGGTTGCGTCCTCACGTTGTCGATACTTCCTTGGAAATTTACCAAGCAATTAGAGAACGTCGAAATATTTTGTTTGAGGGAGCGCAAGGTACTCTATTAGATTTAGACCACGGAACTTATCCTTTTGTCACTTCCTCGAACCCCGTAGCGGGTGGGGCTTGTGTGGGTACTGGTTTGGGGCCAACCGCCATCGACCGAGTGATTGGTGTCGCTAAAGCCTATACTACCCGAGTTGGAGAAGGACCATTTCCGACCGAACTTTCCGGAGAAATGGGAGAGCATCTGTGTTCTGTAGGAGCAGAATTTGGTACAACTACCGGACGCAAACGCCGTTGTGGATGGTTTGATGCGGTTATCGGTCGTTATGCAGTACGTATTAACGGTATGGACTGTTTAGCAATTACCAAATTAGATGTTCTCGACGAACTTGAAGAAATTAAAGTTTGTGTAGCTTATGAAATTGATGGTTTGCGTACCGAACATTTTCCCACCAGTTCCAGAAAGTTCGCACAATGTCGTCCTATTTACAAAACCTTACCGGGATGGGGGCGATCAACAAGTGATTGTCGTAGTTTAGAAGATTTACCACCACAAGCACTCGACTACCTCAAATTTTTGGCTGAATTGGTTGAGGTTCCGATCGCGATTGTTTCGTTAGGTGCGAGTCGCGATCAAACAATAATTGTTGAAGATCCAATTCACGGACCAAAACGAGCATTACTGCAAGCTGACGGTACCCCTGTTTCTTTAGAGACTGTATAAGGTACAATGTTTTCTTTGTCTGTATATTTTAGAAGTGCAGTGTAAAAAACTGCCCTGCTTTAACTGTAAACTGACCCACAAACATAAATAATCAGAACAAAACTATGGAAATGACGGTCGAATGTCAAAAACGACCAGAAGGAAGCAAAACAAAGGCTTTGCGTCGTTCTGGAGAGATTCCTGCCAATTTATACGGTCATAAAGGCACGGAATCAATTTCTTTGGTAATTAATGCTAAAACCGTCGAGCGCTTACTCAAAAAAGCTTCGGTTAACAATACCTTAATTGACTTGAAAATTGGCGATATCCCCTGGGAGGGACAAACCTTATTGCGGGAAGTTCAAGCTCATCCAGCAACAGGTAAACTTTACCATCTCAGCTTTTTTGCTGTCGCAGGTCACGGTAAAATGACAGTAGAAGTACCTTTTAACTTTGTCGGCAATGCAGTTGGTGTAGAACAAGAAGGCGGTATATTAGATACCGTAATTACTCAAATGCAGTTAAACTGTCTGCCAGAGAACATTCCTAATTCAATTGATATTGACGTTAGTAACTTGAATGTCGGAGACAGCTTACACGTTAATCAAATTACATTACCCGAAGGCGTAACATTAACAGCAGAATCTGACGAACTTGTTGTTAGTGTTTTACCACCACAAGTTAGTGCAACTACACAAGATCAAGAAGCTGAAGGTGAAAGCAAAGCAGAAGTTCAACCTGCGGAAACTACTTAAACTATGCTTTAATGAATTACAATCCCAGGGGATTAGCTCCTGGTTTTTTTGTATCTATACTTAAGTGTTAAATGTTAATAGGACTTACGCAAGGAAAAAATGTCATTGCGACCAAAACGAAGTGTAGGGGATCTTTCCCAACAATTGTGGGATTACGTCGCTGTCGCTCGGCCCGGACGCAATCACGTTATTTTGCGTAAGTCCTGGTTAAGTGTAATTGTCTTATAGAGAAACTCGTTAGCAACAAAGAAAAATTATATCTTAAAATTTTAGATACAACTCAACCACGAGATGCACAATTAAAACAACTTATTAGCCAATAGCCTATATTATGGCAAAAAAAAGTTCTGGTAATTTTTTACCTATCTCCCAAAGCTTTCTTTCTCAACTGATATTCGGGTCATTTTTAGCCTTTGTATTTTTCCTATCCTCTGATAGATTAGGCTTAAGTCTCTTTCTTGGAGTATTAGGTGGGTTACTACTAGGCTTATTTACAACATCCACAAGAACTGGGCCTCATCCCGAAACCGTAGCATCTTCCGATGGTGTAGATGCTGGACTAAAATACTGGTTATTTTTCTTACTTAGCTTTTTACTTTTGGGCTATCAACCGCCTATAAGTATTTTGTTAGGTGGAATAGCTGGTTTGAGTGGGGGCTTTATTTTTGCTTGGTGGGGAAGCAAGGAACCAACTGTTACTAAAGCACCAGGTCAGATTCAGCGAGAAGTCGAAACCGACGATGACGAGTTAGCTGCCCCCACACAGAGAACTAATTCGCAGCGAAGTAGAAGAGTAGCCCGTCGTTACCGTCGCCGTTCGGGAATCAATATTAAGTTTTGGGAAAAGTAGCCGAAAGTTAATAGGAAGAGAGTTAGGAGTTAAGAGTTAAGAGTTAATCGTAAAACTTACGCAAAGCCTCCTAATAAATCGGGGGTTTGAGAAATGGGGAGATAAGGAGACATTCCGGCAAGTAACGAGTTGCATAGTAACGAGGAATGAGTAATAAGTAGGAATAGAAAATATTGTTGGTAATTTACTTGCTACTCCTAACTCCTAACTCATAATTTCTAACTCCTAACTCCTGTCTTTATAACTTGTAGTTCCCATGTTTTTATATCTTTCCAAGCTGCTACCCCTTTTTTTATATCCTCTAGGATTTGCCTGTATTTGTAGTGTTTTAGGGTTGATCTTGCTTTGGAAAAGACCGCGTGTAGCAGCATTTTGCATTGCGCTAGGATTGTTTGCAGTGCTATTTACCTCTAATGGTTGGATTTCTCGCCTTATGGTGAGTTCCCTGGAATGGCAAAATATTCCTACAGGAGAATTGCCTACAGCAGAAGCCATTGTGGTTTTGGGTGGTGCAACTAAGGCTAATTACGAACCTCGAACAACTGTAGACTTAAGCGAAGCAGGCGATCGAGTTGTTTACGCAGTTCAACTTTACCGTCAAAAAAAAGCTCCTTTAATTATTGCTAGTGGTGGACGTATCGATTGGGCTGGGGGCGGCCCACCAGAATCGGAAGATATCGCAAAATTACTTATATTTATGGGAGTCAAATCGGAAGATATTTTACAAGATCCCACTTCACTAAATACTTATCAAAACGCCGTAAACGTCAAAAAAATTCTCTTAGAACGTAATATTAATCGCATACTATTAGTAACTTCAGCAATGCATATGCCGCGTTCGCTGGCGATTTTCAAACATCAAGATATTGAAACAATTGCTGCACCCACTGATTTTCTGGTTACAAAAGACGAATTTGACTCAATAGGTAGAACCCCCAAAAGTGCAATTTTAAATTTGTTACCAGATAGTAGATATTTAGAAAATTTTACTCTTGCTTTAAAAGAATATATAGGTATGATTGTATACCGTTTGCGCGGGTGGGTTTGAGTCAGTTAACAGTGAGCAGTTATCAGTTATCAGTTATCACCCAGAGGGTGCGGCCGATCGGCGATTAAGCTATAGGTATTGGATAACAACTAACAACTAAAATAATGTCTCAAGAATTACAAAGAATAGTTCCGTCGGGGTCATCTCAGATAGAAGAAACAATTGCTGCGAGTGAAACTGCTCATGAATTTTACCGAGAAGTTGAAGTGCGCTCGGAGTTTAATAGTTACTGTGAATGGTATCGTGCTACAGCTAAAAGCAATCGTCAAGAATTAGAAAAAATGCGCGGCGAACTGAATATATTTCAGTGGTTTCGCCGCAGACGCTAAATTTTAGATTGTTTCTAATTCATCAGTACGTAAGTGAGCTTTAAACTTTTTAGTGAACTTCACTTGAATAGGGAAGTTAGCACTAACAGGTCTTCCTTTCCATTCTGTAGCAATACCAAACACTTCTCCTTCTAAGCCTTTGATATCAAAAGCCTCACCGCGATGTTCGGGATGATGATAAATTACTACAGATTCCGTAACACGGACGCGATCGCCAACATTCATATCACTATTTACATCTAACTTTTGGTTTTCCACAACAGTCGTCACGCCTACCCCTCAATGAATTTGTTTTTTATCAAAATATAGACCGCTTGCCACTTTAAATTTTGTTTTAGCCTTATAAATGCGGTATAGAAGCCATATATAAAACTCCCCTTACACGAAGGCAAGAGTTTTCATCTCTATATCTTCACTCCAAAAGTAGACATTGGTCAACTAGTTGAAAGGTGAAAGGATTTTAGATTTTGGATTAAGAGTTAGGAGTTAAGAGTTAGGAGTTAAGAGTTAGCAGTTAACAGTGACCAGTTACCAATTAAATTCTACCCCCTCTACCCCATCCCCCCCTCTCCCCATCCCCCCATCCTCAATAAGGGGGACAAACTCTCCGCACTTGCTGCGGAAGCTGCTTGCAGGTTGTGTTAAATGATTTGGGCTGAATTAACCACCATCCGAGCAACAATAAACCTGTACCTCCGATTAATAGCAGCAATACTATGGATAGTAATATTATTGGATTGCGCGATCGCTTTTTCTTGACGGGTGCCCAATTGTTGGCTGCAACGGGTTCGTCGTCGGAAAGTCTTAAGTCTAATAGTGCTTGGGAACTTTCTGCTAATTCTTGTTCTGGCTGTGCTGTTTCCCCTTCTAAAACTTCTATATCAGATGCTTTAGGATTTACTATTGCTAAGTAATCTGGAATGACGCGACAATGGGTAATGACTACTGAAATATTGTCATGTCCGTTTCTTTGATTTGCTAATTTAATCCAACTTTGTGCTGCTTCTTGGGGGGAGACTTCACCCGTTAATACTGGTAAAGCATAATCGCGCCAGTAATGTTCTACCAAGTTATTGTCGCTCAAACCGTCGGAACATAATAGTAATATTCCATCTTCTTCTAAAATAAAGCGTGAGATTTGGGGATGAAGAAATTCACCTTCTTTAGTACCCAAAGCTTGAGTTAAAGCAGTAGCATCGGGACGCTGTAATGCTTTACGATACAGGCTGCGTCCGTGAATTACTTCTCGCTTTGCTACATCGTCATCAACTGTAAGTAGCTGACAGTAGTTGCGAGTAATCCAGTAAGCGCGACTATCGCCAACGCTTGCTAAATAAAGTTCGCAGGCATTTTCCGAACGCCAATTTCCGGTAGTTTGCACGCTTTGCGGTATCTGTACCGACATTACCAGCGTTGTAGCCATGCGTTCTCTTTTTTCGCGTCTTTGCTGATTGTTGGCACTGCAAATTAAATTATTTACAACTCGCAAGCTGGCTTCAATTTGCTGTTTTAACAAATCTGGGGATACGATTTCGGCTTGCTGTGCGACTTCAGCTAGTAGAGCTTTGATTTGCAATTTTACTGACTGCACGGCTAAAGCGGAAGCAACTTCACCACCTTCATGTCCGCCTATACCATCGCATACAAGAGATATTTTGGGTATTAAAGAATCGTCTTGGGAATCTTTATTTGTAGGAAAACAATTATCTTCGTTTCTGGTTAGTTGCTCTCCTTTATCTGTAATTCCAAATACTTTCAGAGTTAAAGGTAATTCTGCTGCTGGTGATAGCAATAGTTGATTAAGTTGGTTAGAAATTGCTTCAAAATCAACCACACCGCTACACATTTGCTTAACAAGTTTTGTTAAGGAACTGTTAACTTTTGTGTGGGAAATGGCTACAATTGGTCGCCAACATTCTCCCAACTGCTGTAAAGTTGGCGCGTTTGTATTTTCGATCAGTTCCACTAAACGCACGCACCAACCCTGTACGCGCAAATTCTCTGGAACCAGCAAACTACCTGCAACTCCTAATTCGGATAAAGGTTTCCACAATTCGAGAATTTGCCACAACCAGTAAACTTGTCTTACTGCCGTTGAATCCCAGACATCGGTAATTGCAGGATACAGACTGCCTTTATCGTCAATAGGTGCATTTTCCAGCAACAAGATATTATCTTCGTTGTTTTGAGTTAATTGTGTAAATCCGTATACATGAGGTACGTGCAATCGATGTTGATGCAAGCGTAGATAGGGAAGAACTTTATTCGGTAATTTATCTAATGTTTCCGGTATTAGTATCGGTTGAGTATCCAGCCAAATTTGAGGTGAAATAACTTCATAGCGTCCATCTATTTTTTCTCCTGATTCTAAATTATTTTTTTTAGTATCCACCGCCCAAAGATATTGGTAGACAAGAGGTGTGAAGCAATTAGCGCAAAGGCGATTACCTACAGTATTAATGGGATCGGTACAGTGAGGATTCGTGCAATAAACTATCCTTTGAGTAGAAATCATCAGGTATAAATTCCATCTACTATAATTAACAAGTAAATTTAAGTGACATTTCGCAGCCAGAGAATTAAGGCTTGGATTAGACTAAGTAGGTATCCTTTTAACCAAATTTTGTGATTAGAAGTAATCAAAATTTACCTTAAAAAGAACAATTTTATTTTTTTCGCTTTCAGAAAATTTAAGTTCGCCAAGTGTATTTAACTTTAGTACCGCTTTTTTTAATAAAATCTTGGCTTTTGAAGTAGTAAAAAGGCTTGCAGGATCAGTTTTTTACTTTCATACTTGATACTCAAAGCTTCTGTATACTACTCACTGCGAATCAATTTATCCTGAATATAGATTTTAGGATGATATATGTCTATAACTTTGATCTGGCTGATAGTCGGAGCCTGTTTTTGTTTATCGGAATTATTTATTCCCACTGCTTTTGTCGCTTTTACGATGGGCATCAGCGCTTTTATAGTAGCGTTATTGTCTTTAGCTGTAGGAAATTTATGGCTATTAGCACTTTGTTGGTTGTTGCTTTCCGCATCATTAATAGTACTTACTCGTAAATATATTTCACCACGACGACGTAAATCAAAAATTAGAGATGCAGTTTTAGGAGAAACTATCACTGAAATACCTGCTGGTAAAACGGGAAGAGTTTTGTACGAAGGCAATTCTTGGCGAGCGCGATGCGATGATGAACAAGCTTTTATCGCCCCTTACCAAAGAGTTTACGTAGTTAGACGTGAAGGTACAACGTTGATTGTCATGCCCGAAAATATCTTACATCCGTAATTCTCGTGTTTCCCAACTGTGTTTGATTTTCATGTTTGAAAAATAGTATTTATTTTAAACTAAATAAACATAGTCAAACACAGACAAATTAAGTCAAATGCTTGAAAACTGATGAAACTAATCCAAAAGCATCAAATTAAACAAACACACCCGAAATTTAAGGAGATTGATGGAGCTTGTTTCGCGTCAAAAAACTTGTTTAATTGCGCTCTATACATTTGCAGACAAAGTTACTTTAAAGGTGAGAAAATACCAACTTTCAATGAGTTGTATCATCTTCTTAAACTAACTGAGGATTATAAAACTTTACCCGCCAAAATATCACAACTGACGATTAAACAAGTCAGCAATGTTTTTAAGTCTTACCAAAAAGCAAAGACGGAGTATTCCAGAAATCCAGATAAGTTTACAGGTAAACCTAAGTTACCTAAATATAAACATAAAGAAAAAGGTAGAAATTTATTAACTTTTAATTACCAAGCGATTTCTAAAACTTGGTTAAATAAGGGTTTTGTTAGTCCTTCCGGGTTGACTCTAAAAGTCCCAACCAATATCACTAATATCGATGAATTAAGAATTGTACCAAAATATGGATGTTATGTTGTTGAAATTGTTTATAATGTCCCTGACGTTGGACAATGTACGGATGGTGTTATAGCTTCGATAGATATAGGTTTGAATAACTTAGCTACTGTTGCTAGTAATGACCCAAACTTTACTCCTTTTATTGTTTGTGGTAAAGCGATTAAATCTTATAACCAGTGGTACAACAAACTTAAATCGAAATTACAATCATTTTTAAGAGAAAATCAATATACTTCTAGAAAACTAGAAGCCCTCACACGGAAGCGTAATAATAAGATGGATTATTATATCCATGCAGCTAGCAGATTTATTGTAAATAAACTGGTAGAACGTGGTGTTAGTCATTTGATAGTCGGTAAAAATGAAGGCTGGAAACAGAACATTAAAATTGGTACAAGAAATAATCAGCACTTTGTTTCGATTCCTCACTCTAAATTTATAAATCAGTTAATTTATAAATGCGAACTGGTGGGAATTAAAGTCACAACCAGTGAGGAGAGTTACACAAGCAAGTGTAGTTTTCTGGATATGGAGCCAATAGCAAAGCACAGTAAATATCAAGGGAACCGAGTGAAAAGAGGTTTGTTCAAATCTTCACAAGGGATGAGAATAAACGCCGATTTGAATGCTTCTTTAAATATCTTGAGAAAAGTAGTTGGGGATTCTGTTTTTAATAGAGACTCAGTAGAGAGGCTTGTAGTTAGCCCTATAAGGTTTAAACCTTATAAAGCTTGAGTAGATTTGTCTACAAAATTAGTAACTATTAGAAAAAACTAGGAGATAAAGACAATGGAACAATTATTTTTACTGATATCTTTAGCTTTAGGTGGTTCTGCCTTAGCTGGTAGCGTGAAAATTATCAACCAAGGAAACGAAGCTTTAGTCGAAAGATTGGGGAGCTACAACACCAAGTTAGAACCCGGACTTAATTTCATGTTTCCTTTCTTCGATCGCGTAGTTTACCGCGAAACGATTCGGGAGAAAGTTCTCGATATTCCTCCGCAAAAATGCATCACCCGCGACAACGTAGCCATTGAAGTTGATGCTGTGGTTTACTGGCGGATTATGGATATGGAGAAAGCTTACTACAAAGTAGAAAATCTCCAAGCGGCGATGGTGAATTTGGTATTGACTCAAATTCGAGCGGAAATGGGACAATTTGAACTCGATCAAACCTTTACCGCTCGTAGCGATGTTAATGAAATTTTATTGCGAGATTTAGATATTGCAACAGACCCTTGGGGTGTAAAAGTAACCCGTGTAGAATTGCGCGATATTATTCCTTCCAAAGCAGTGCAAGACTCAATGGAATTGCAAATGACCGCAGAAAGACGCAAGCGGGCAGCAATTTTGACATCGGAAGGCGAACGGGAAGCAGCGGTAAATAGTTCTAGAGGTAGAGCAGAAGCTCAAGTTTTAGAAGCAGAAGCCAATCAAAAAGCCGTAATTTTACAGGCAGAAGCACAACAAAAAGCTACCATCCTCAAAGCGCAAGCCGAACGCCAGCAGCAAGTACTCAAAGCCCACGCAGTAGCCGAATCATCAGAAATTCTCGCTCTAAAAATGAAAGAGAATCCCAAAGCCCAGCAAGCATTAGAAGTGCTATTAGCTTTAGGTTATTTAGACATGGGAGCAGCAATCGGACAAAGCGAAAGCGCCAAAGTCATGTTTATGGATCCCCGGACAATTCCCGGTACTCTTGAAGGTATACGTTCCATTGTTTCTGAAACCCAAGATGGGAATTCGATGCTTGGGGAGGTTAAGAATCATCAACAACGCGGTTAGGTTGAGGGAGAGGGGGAGAGGGGGTAGAATTTAATTGGTAACTCCTAACTCCTAACTCCTAACTCCTAACAACTAACATTTAACAAGCTTGCTCAACTTGACATTTGTCGCATAAACCAAAGAATTCTAATGTGTGATAAAAGATTTTGAAATTTTGGTTGGTTTCTAATTCGGTTTCTAGTTGATGTACCGGACATTGTTCGATGGGAATCTCTCTACCGCATTGCAAACAGGTTAAATGATGTTTGTCTTGCTGTACTAAGCTATAAAGTGCTTCACCGTTAGTTAAGGTTCTGACTTGTACTAATCCTTCGAGTTTTAAAGCTTCCAACGAACGATAAACTGTTGCTAAACCCATAGTTTGATTGCTATTACGCAGTTCCACATATAGATTTTGAGCGGAAATGCCTTGTTTAATGGATTTGAGCAAGTTTAAAAGCCGCTCTTGACTGCGGGTACGTATGGGTTTCATAAACGATAACTATTTGAATAACTGCAATAAAGAATTTCTATTACCACTTCTACTTTTAATTTACTTCAACCGTTTGACAATATAATTTTCATTTAGTAACCGTAGAAAGATATAGTATACCCAGAGCCGCATTGGGTAAGATTAAGTGCCAATTAAATATCAAGCTAAAATTTTTGTAACTCTTCGTCCTTCAGTTTTAGATCCAGCTGGTGTCGCCGTACAATCCGGGCTAAAGCAGATGGAATACAACAACGTTGAACAAGTAAGAATTGGCAAGTACATCGAATTGATGATTACCTCTGATTCTGAGAAGTCAGCGCGTCAAGATTTAGACAAAATATGCGACAAAATGCTAGCAAATCCCGTAATTGAAAACTATCGCTTCGATTTGACTGAAGTCGAATCAGTTATTGGAGCAGTCTAGGAATTTTGGATTTTAGATTATGTCCTTACGGACACGCTCCGAAGACTGGATTTTGGATTAAAAAAGTTAGGAGTTAGGAGTTAGGAGTTAGGAGTTATTATTCATTCTTCTCCCCATCTCCCCCTCTCCGCCTCTCCCCCCCCTCTATACCTTTGACATTATCAAATCATGAAATTCGGCGTTGTTGTTTTCCCTGGTTCTAATTGCGATCGCGATGTTGCTTATGTGACGAGAGATATTCTGTCGCAGCCAACTCGGATGGTTTGGCATCAAGATACAGATATTTCCGATGTTGATGTGGTGATTCTCCCTGGCGGTTTTAGCTATGGTGATTATCTTCGCTGCGGTGCGATCGCTCGATTTTCTCCGATCATGTCTTCTGTTATCGAACACGCACAAAAGGGTAAGTTTGTCCTCGGTATCTGTAATGGTTTTCAGGTGTTAACTGAGTCTGGACTGTTACCGGGTGCGTTGATTAGAAATCGAGATTTACATTTTATCTGCGACAGAATCCCGCTAAAGGTTGAGCGTAACGATTTACCCTGGACGCAAGGTTATCAAAGTTGCCAACAAATAACTTTACCTGTCGCTCATGGTGAAGGGAAATTTTATGCTGATGAGAAAACTTTAAGAGAGTTGGAAGACAATAATCAAGTTGTATTTCGCTACGAAGGTGAAAATCCTAACGGTTCGTTAAGAGATATTGCAGGTATTTGCAATCGTGACGGTAATGTGTTGGGAATGATGCCGCATCCTGAGAGAGCCTCTGATGCGATGTTGGGTAATACTGATGGATTAAAGTTGTTTCAAGGATTGTTGGAAAAGGTTTTAACAACAGTTTAGATTTATATGTAAATCTGGGGAGACTTAGCAGTGCAACGTCTCCTTTAAAACAAACCACATTTTTGAATAATCGAAAAACATAGATAAATACACTTATGCTAAATTTGACTTAGGTATAGATTAATGTTTGGCTAAGATAATACTCAATCAAATTATATTAGCCAGTCCATAAAAGCTTATCTTGTCAAGTTTTTAAAGAGGGTGTAGATGAATAAAGCAATAGACCCAGAACTTCAGCAGAAGATTATACAATGGAAGAAGGATCTTGCTGAACTTGGAAAGCGTAATCGCCTATTGCACTTTCAGAAAGATAAAAAATCTACTACTGAAATTCCCATACCAGCAGCGAAGATATTTGAGAAATTAGTACTTGAAGAACAACCAATTTCTCTGAATGATTTACTAGATGATGATATAGATAATCGTAAAATAAATAATAATTTAACAAAGCTTCATAAGGATGCGAGGGACATCTTTGAACAGAAGGGTGTAAACGTTTTATTTCTTGCACTTGGCACTCTCAAATGGAATTCCAAGGAAAAACCACGAGAGGATATAATTTCTCCTATCATACTTATACCAGTTGAATTAGATAAGCCTCCAAGGAAAAGAGAATATAGTATTTTATCAACAGATGAATCAATTTTTATAAATCCAGCTTTAGCATTGAAATTAAATAATGACTATGGAATCATATTGAATGAGGAAATTAATACAGATGAGGATTTAGATTATCAAAAGCTTTTAGATAGAGTTAGCCAAAATAAAGATATTAGTAAACGCATAAATAATAGCAATTGGGAAATTGAAGAGACTACATATCTTGGCTTGTTTGAAAGAAAAAAAGTTTCGATGATAAAAGACTTAGAATATCTTCAGCAAGAAGTAGATGGTAGTATAAATAATCCAATTTTATTGGGATTAGCAAATAATAGAAAACTATATGAATCAAGTACTCCTGAGATAATTCCAGTAGAAAATTTAGATGACTGTATACTTCCTAGCTCAGTATTACAAGTTCTTGAAGCTGATTCTAGCCAACAACAAGTTATTGAAGCTGCAATATCAGGAATGAGCTTTATAGTACAGGGTCCTCCAGGTACAGGTAAAAGTCAAACTATAGTCAATTTAATTGCAGAATTAATTGGTCAAAATAAGAAAGTTCTTGTTGTTGCAGAAAAGCCAGTTGCACTACAAGTAGTTTTTGATCGGCTGAACAAATCTGGTTTAGAAGAAGCTATTATCAATTTTTCTAATCAAGATATAGGTAAAAAGAAAAATTTCGCAAAATATCTGAAAAACTATAGAAAAGATAGCGAACATACCTATGAAGAGTTTGATTTGAATTATATATTTTACGAATTAACAAATAGCAGGCAAATATTAAATCAGCATTCTAAAATTTTACATAAAAAATGGCGTCCTATAGAAAAATCTACGTTTGAGCTTTATGGTGAACTTCTAAAACTTCAAAGAGAATGTAACTATGAAATTAGATTTACTTTTCGTAATATCAATAAATGGTCTTATATTCAGTTAGCTAGAGCTAAAAATTTAATAGATAAGCTTATTGAATTTCATCCTTTTATAAAATGTCAACAGAAGACTGTATGGCAACAAAGTAACCTAACAGCCTTAAACTCCCAAAAACGCGAACAAATATATGAAGGTATTGAGAAATTATCTCAGCATATTAAATGGGTCAGAGAAACTGGTAATGAATTAGCTATATTAGTTAGTCAACAAACGCCTCAAACATTAGAAGAATTAGAAAATATCGTTAATGCTGGACATCACATAGCAAATTTCCCTTTAGACAAACGTCGTGTTCGAGAACAAGGTGAGTTTGAAAATGTTTTTGTGCAAGCAACTGGATTTATTAATATTCCTAAAGTTCCGAAGTTTTGGATGTCAAACACTAATATAAAACTTTTATGGCGATTATTATCTGAATTAGAGAATGACTGTAATTTGGAGCAAGAGTATTCTAATGATTTAGTTAGTGAATATGAAAGTTCATTTTTTAGCCAGAATTTGCATAAAATACTATCAATATGCAGAGGGTGGGGTATTTTTCGTTGGTTTAGTTCCAAATATTGGAAAGATAAACACAAAATATTAAAAGATAGAAAATCAAAAAGATATTGTTCTGATAAACGTCTAATAAAAGATGTAGAAAAAGCGGTCAAACTTCATAACATTAAGTCAAATTTAGCAGATAATAACTACCAACCTCGGCTAGCTTTTGAGACTTTCTTCATCAGAGATAAACCAGATTTATTTAGTATAAAACTAGCGCTTATATGGTTTGATGAATTACTAAAATATAAACTTAGCAAAAAAAGCATATCGGAACTAATTTATTCAGAAAATAGTAGACGTGAGTTGGTAAATGCTTTAGACAAATTAAATTGGCAAAAAAATTTTAAAGAAATTAATAACGAATTTAATATATTAAAAGATTATTTTGATTATCCAGAAAAGATAATTAATGGCTCTAATCGCTATTTTCAGAATATCCCTATAAATGAAATAGAGCGCTTTCTTGAAAAAGCTGCTAACGAGTTAGATATATTTAGAAAATGGTTAGATTATCAGGAAAATATCAAACAACTTAAGGGAATGGGATTGGAATCTTTCCTTGATAAAATTAAGGAATGCGATGCTTCTCCTAATGTTTGGTCTACTGTTTTTGAAAAAAGCTTTTATTACTATTGGCTGCAATATATTTACGATAACAGTACTGAACTAAGATGCTTTAACTTTAAAATTCATGAAGATACGATCACAAAATTTTCTCAGCAAGATGAGAAGCGATATGAATTTGCAAGAGTAAGGCTGCAAAAGCTGTATGCTGAACAGCGTGACAATTGGTTTCAAGAAAAAGATGTAAAACCAACAATTTCATATTTTGAGCAAGAAACTCAAAAACAAAGAAAGCATGATGAAATAAGACAGTTTATTCACAAAGCTTGTGATTTAGTTTTGGCACTCAAACCATGCTGGTTGATGAGTCCTTTAATGGTAAGTGAGTATATTCCTCCAGAGTTAATTCCTTTTGATGTTGTGATATTTGACGAAGCATCTCAAATTCGTACAGAAGATGCTATTTCATCTATCATGCGAGCAAAACAGGTAATAGTTGTTGGTGATACGCAACAAATGCCTCCATCTTCATTTTTTTCTGGTATCAGTTCTGAAGATGATGATGATGAGAATCAGGATGAAGCGGCTTATGAAAGTTTTTTAGCTGAATGCGGAAAATTTATGCAGGAATTCACTTTAAAATGGCACTATCGTAGCCAAGATGAAAGCTTAATAGATTTTTCTAATAAGAGGTTTTACGAATCAAAGCTTGTTACCTTTCCAAGTCCCGTAAAAGATAAAAATCGAGGAGTTTTCTTTCATCACGTTCGGGACGGAGTATACGAGCGTGGTGGAAAGGGTCATAATATAAGGGAAACTGAGGAAGTAGCACAACTTGCTTTAGATCATGTTCGGCAGAATATGAATCTTAGTCTTGGTATAATTGCATTTAGCAAAAAACAAGCAAGTGCTATCCAAAAAAAAATTGAAGAACTAAGTCAAAATAATGATGAACTGGCAGAGTTTTCTCAGGATGACTCAGATAAAATTTTCGTAAGAAACTTAGAAAATGTACAAGGTGACGAAGCAGATGTCATTATTCTTAGCTTTGGATATGGGAGAGATAAAGAAGGAAAATTTGAAAGAAAATTTGGTCCGATTAATTATCCAGGAGGAGAAAGGCGGCTGAATGTAGCAATAACTCGTGCAAAGCATAAACTCATATTAGTGGCATCAATTACACCTGATATGTTGTCTGGAGTTTACAGTCAGGGTGTAATTTGTTTTAAAGAGTATTTCGAGTATATTCAGCGGGTTGAAAGAGAAAGAATTGAAGAAACAAATTCTAGAATTTATAATTCTAATTCACTTTTAATAGAAGATATTGCATACGCTCTTCAAAAAGAAGGATACGAAGTAGAAACATCTTTAGGTGCTTCCAATTATCCGATTGATTTAGCAGTTAAGAATAAACAGCAAGCCAATGAATTTTTATTAGGTATTGAGTGTGATGGATTGACTTATAACAAATATCCAACAGCACGCGATCGCGACCGTTTGCGAAGAATAGTTTTAGAGAAAATGAATTGGCAGATTCATAGAATTTGGTCAAAGCATTGGTATCACAATAGACAAGTACAAATCAATTTGCTTCTCGAACTGCTAAAACAGCTAGAAGTTCAGAAAGAAATATAGTTCCCTATGTAGTTGTCCACAATATTGTTAGCAATAGATTTTTAGACAATTCATGAAACCTGAAAAAATCGAAGAACTTCTAGTCAAGGTTGAACAAATACAATCAATTATGATTGATATTGCCACTTGTCAATCAAATATTTGGGATGAAGAAGAAATCTATCAAGATATTTATCAAGAAATCAACTTAACGATTGAATTTCTTAATGAAGACAATTTTGATATAATAAATCTCAATAAATTCGAGACTCTTAAGAAGTGGTATGATTTTTACTCTGACAATAATTTAAATACACAAGCACGTCTAAAATATGTTTATGAACTGTACTCTAATGTTATTAATCAAGTAGAAAATTACTTGTATACTAATTTTGATAGATCCAAAGGAAAAAACAATTTAGATGAATTTAATATTTCTCAAGTTGAAACATTATTGAAAAAGCTTGAGGGTATTAAAAGCATCATGATTGATGTTGCCACAGGAAAATCTAAACGAGAAGATGATGAAGAAATTTATATAAAAGTTTGGAAAGACATCGCATTACAAATAAGACAATTAGGAATAATTGGTGTACCTATTACGAATCCAAACAATTTTAGAACATTATCACATTGGAAAGCTTATTACTCATGCGAACTTGAAAAATATCAGCACAGACGAGAATATGTAAGTAATCTTTACTCAAGTCTTATTAGTTCAATTAAAAAAGCAACAAAAAGATATGATGCTACTGATGCTTCACTTGAAGATTTTATAGATTATCTAAAGCATTATCTAACTGAAGCATCTTATAATCAATCCTTTCCCCCTATTTCTAATATTAGAGAGGAAGTACCCGAAACCTTTACTCCTCAGAACATTACAGCTAGTTCACCTCAAGGGAAAATTAAAGAATTAGAACCTATTACTAATGACCATTCAATAGAATCAAAGGTAATTTCTTCGATCATGGCAACAAGTCATTTTCCGCAAAGTGAATTTTCCGAGAATAAAACTGATGTTGTCATTCTCACAGCTTTACCAAAGGAGCGAGATGCTATTCTAAAGTATCTGGAATCACCTCAAATTGTAGAATATTCTGGTCGAACTTTTCATAAAGCTTTTATCAGGACAAGTAAATCAGAAACTGTTTATCAAGCCGCAATTTTGTGTTTATCTTCAATGGGTAATTCCCAAGCTGCGATCACAACTCAAAGAGCAATAAATGAATTTAATCCATCTCAGATAATCCTGGCTGGAATTGCAGGAGGAGTTCCTAAAGAGAATAGTAGATATTTAGGTGACATTATTGTAGGGGAACAGATTGTTGATTATGCGTTAAATAAGCGAGTTCAAGCAGAGCAAGGTAATTCACAAAATCAACCAAGATATCAAGTATATCGTCCTGCAAGAGTTTTGCTGGAAGCAGCAAAGAACCTACCTTTACAAAACTGGGCTTTCTGTGTGAAAGCTCAACGACCTGATGGTACAACTCGAAGAGTTAATCCTGCCGTACATTTCGGTGTTATTGCATCTGGTAACACTGTTATTGCCGATCAAGATTTAAGAGATGAGTTACAAAGTGATTGGTCACAACTTGTTGGAATAGAAATGGAAGGAGCAGGTGCTGCACTTGCTGCTTATGAAAGTGATTTTATGCCCGGAATTTTTCTTGTCAAAGGAATGTGTGACTGGGCTGACGGTTCCAAAAATGATGATTGGCAAGAATACGCAGCCGAAACAGCAGCATCGTTTGTGGTAGGGCTATTGAAATCAGCGCCTTTTGAAAGTAAGTTAGTACTGGATACTTTAAACACTCAAAAATCTTCTATTAGCAACACATTGATACCAGAGCCTTCAAATAAGGAAGAGGGTACTAAAGTTACTAAAACCATTAGAAAAAGTTTTTCTAGATCCGTTAAAAGGATTATTTGTCAGAAACTTGTTTATGACTGGCAAGATTTAGCAGACGAGTTAGATATCCCACCACATATACTTGCGACTTTTGACCAAGGAAGAAAACCACAAGGTATCTGGGAATGGTTAGAACAAAGAAGTAGGCTTCACGAATTAGAAGATGCATTGATTGCAATAGAACGTGAAGATTTAGCAGAAGAACTAAATAAATAAATACAATAACTATCCAGAGTCGTGTAGGGAAGTATCATGACTGAAAAACAAAATCGAATCCTCGATATTTATCTTCTTGAATATGAGAAGCTAAAGGAAGAACAAGCACAGCGAATTGGTTTTCGCGACAACATGATTTACGTGACACTAGGGGTATTTGGTGGTGTTCTGTCTTTCGCTGTTTCCAACAAAATTAGTTACTATGCTCTCTTAGTCATACCTTTTGTTTGTCTCATACTTGGTTGGACATATCTCGTTAACGACGATAAAATTTCGGCAATTGGCAGATATATTCGTTTAATATTAGTAGAAAAAGTTAAGCAAGAAACTCTTCATGATGAAATTGAGTCAATTTTTGGCTGGGAAATTGTACACAGAAGCGACAAACGTCGAAGACGACGTAAGATAGAGCAATTAATTATTGATGAGATAACTTTTGTATTTTCAGGAATATCCGGCTTAGTTGCTTTCTGGATTTTAGTGCAACAACATCACTGGGCTATTATTTCTCTGTGTATTGTAGAAATGCTGCTTTTGATAATTTTAGGAATAGAAATTTTTATATATGCCGATTTAGCAAAAGGTAGATAGTCATCAGTATAAATAGCTATCGCCAATTCTAGCTTATACAGCACAACTTCAAGGTGATATTCCCGTTATCGTTATGGAATTTATCTCCGATACTGAAGATGGGGAATATCCAATTAAACCTACTTATCATCACGGAAAGTAGTTCTTTTACGAGCAAAGCAAGTTTTAAAAGTTCCTAACGATATAATTTTGAACCAGATAGCGATGAAATAGAAGTTGATTAATTGGATGATTCAAAACGATATCATTTACAAAAAGCTGATACTAATAATCGTTTTTGGATTGCTCTTATCTGTGACAGAATCCCGCTAAAGGTTGAGCGTAACGATTTACCCTGGACGCAAGGTTATCAAAGTTGCCAACAAATAACTTTACCTGTCGCTCATGGTGAAGGGAAATTTTATGCTGATGAGAAAACTTTAAGAGAGTTGGAAGACAATAATCAAGTTGTATTTCGCTACGAAGGTGAAAATCCTAACGGTTCGTTAAGAGATATTGCAGGTATTTGCAATCGTGACGGTAATGTGTTGGGAATGATGCCGCATCCTGAGAGAGCCTCTGATGCGATGTTGGGTAATACTGATGGATTAAAGTTGTTTCAAGGATTGTTGGAAAAGGTTTTAACAGCAGTTTAAATTTACAACTAAAATTAGGTAGACGTTGCATTGCAGCGTCTTTAGATTACTATAAAAGAAGCTAGAAACTTTTACAGACTCCTCGAATAATAACGTATTTTTCATGAGCAAATCAGTTGTTATTAATCTGGGAAATAGCGATTTGTATGGAGGATGCGAGCAAGTAACGGCTCAATTATGGGTTTCTGGTCATCCCCTCCCAGAGCAATTTGTCGGCTCATTACCACCAGCGCCGCATTTGGTGGAATTGTATCAGCGATGGCAATTTATGTATCGGAGTTTTTACGATTGCCTGAATTTGCGATTCCGTTCGCTATCGGAGGAAGATGATGAAATAGAAATTGATCAAAGTGATATAACTAATATTTCTGATGTTAGCTTCAATGATTTATCTAGGCATTTACGGTTGAGTATTAATGCTTGGTTAAAATCAGAGGAATTCTTGAATGTAGAACGCAAATTACGCTCTGCACTAAGTCGAGAAGAGGAAATACAGATAGTTATTGAAACTAACGATTTATGGTTGCGAAGGATACCTTGGTGTTGGTGGGATTTGATTGATGATTATCCCTATTGTGAAATTGCTCTTTTTAGACCGGAGTATAGAAGAAGTACTGTTGTTACACAGTCAAGACTGACTAAGAATAAAGTCAGAGTTTTGGCAGTTATGGGTAATAGTTTCGGTATTGATTTAGAAGCAGAAAGTAATTTTCTAGGCAGTTTACAAGATGCAGAAGTCAAATTTATAATTCAACCATCACGCGAGGAATTTAATAGATATCTTTGGCAATCTCAAGGTTGGGATGTGCTTTTTTTTGCAGGCCACAGTCAAACTGAGGATGAAGCAGGAAAAATTTATATTAATCAAAATAAAACTAATAACAGTTTAACTTTAGAACAATTAGAAGAAGCTCTTAAAGCAGCAATTGAAAATGGTTTGACATTAGCAATATTTAATTCTTGTAATGGTTTGGGATTGGCTTCGGTGTTGGAAAAATTAAATATTCCTACAACTATTGTGATGAGGGAGCCAATACCGAATCTGGTTGCACAAGTATTTTTCAAATTTTTCTTAGAATTTTTCGCTAAAGAAAGAGACTCTTTATATATATCGTTTCAAAAAGCACGCAGACAGTTACAAGGATTAGAAAATAAATTTCCTGGCGCTTCTTGTTTACCCGTAATTTTTCAAAATCCAGCGCTAGAGCCACCAAGCTGGTTGAGTTTGGGAGGAATGCCTCCTTGTCCTTATCGGGGATTATTTGCTTTCTCTGAAGCAGATGCAGACCTATTTTTTGGGCGGGAAATGTTTTGTTTGAATTTGTTAAAAGCTGTAAAAAGTAAAACATTTGTAGCTGTAGTTGGCCCTAGTGGAAGTGGTAAATCAAGCGTTGTATTTGCTGGTTTGATTCCCCAGTTGCGACAAGATGAAAATACCAATTGGCAAATCATTTCTTTTCGTCCAGGTAACAAGCCCTTTGAAGCGTTAGCAAGTGCTTTGTTACCTTTGTGCTTATCAATTAATTTTTTGCAGCAGAATGCAGCTAATTCAGAAAATAATCTGCGTTTGCTTAAAGAAGAATTAGCTGCAAGATTAGAATGCGATCGCCAAGCTTTACAAACAATTATTGCAGAGTTTATTGAGCAAAATCCAAACGCTCGTATAGCATTGATAGCGGATCAGTTTGAAGAATTCTATACCCTTTGTCTTGAATCTGAAACCCAATTTTTTTTAGATTTATTATTAGCTGCTGTCAGTTTAGCTCCAGCTTTTAGTTTAGTTATTACTCTTAGAGCCGATTTTTACGGTCATGCTTTATCTTATCGTCCATTTAGTGACGCTTTGCAAGGAGCGGTGCTTAACTTAGGGCCAATGAGTCAAGAAGAATTGTACTCGGCAATTGAAAAGCCTGCAACCAAGATGAAAGTAAAAATGGAGTTGGGGCTACCAAATAGATTAATTGATGATGTGTGGGGAGAATTGGGTAATTTACCACTGCTGGAATTTGCTTTAACTCAGCTATGGGAAAAGCATCAAAACGGTCAATTGATTCACGATGCTTATTCGGAAATCGGCTGTGTGGAAGGTGCTTTGGCTGAATATGGAGAGCAAATATATGCTCGACTTTCCGAAGACGATAGGCAAAGAGCAAAACGAATATTTATTCAGTTAGTGCGTTTGGAAGAAGGTACTCAAGCAACTCGCAGGTTAGCAACTCGCTCTCAAGTAAATAATTGGGATTTGGTAACTCATTTAGCATCTGCTCGTTTGTTAGTAACAAACCGTAATGATTCCACTGGTGAAGAAACCGTAGAAATCGTTCATGAAGCTTTGATTAAAAGTTGGGGACGTTTAGAACACTGGATACAGGTTGATACTGACTTTCGACGCTGGCAAGAACAATTGCGATCGGCAATATATCAATGGGAGAAAAGCGGTGAAGATAAAAGTGCATTGTTGCGGGGTGTACCTTTAGCAATAGCCCAAGATTGGCAGCAAAAACGCTCGGAAGAACTTAGTGTTAAAGAAACAGAATTTATTCAAAGTTCGCAGTTAGTTTGCGATCAAGAAATCGAAAATCAAAATCGCAGACGACGAATTACCATTTTAGGGCTGATTATTAGTTTGATTTTAGTTGGAATTGGTAGATGGCAATTACGATGTGGTTTTTAGTTTTGATATTATTGATAAAATCTCTACATAATTGTTGTTAAATCAAATACGAATCCAGGTAAAACATCTTCACCGGATAATGTTATGGGAGCTTCTAAAATTTCGACATCCTTACCTTGACGATAAATCTCAACTTGTCGTGCTTCCACATTAATTAACCAACCCAACCGAGCGCCATTTTCCATATACTCCTGCATCTTCTCTCGTATTTTCTTCAGCGAGTCGGTAGGAGAACGAAGTTCTAATACAAAATCTGGACATAAAGGTAAAAATTTTCGTCTTTGTTCTTTGGTTAAAGATTCCCACTTTTCTATAGTTATCCAAGAAGCATCGGGAGAACGATCTGCACCGTTAGGTAATTTAAACCCAGTTGAAGAATCAAAAGCTTTACCTAAATTATTTTTGCGACTCCAACCTTGGAGTTGATATGCGATTTCAATGTTGCGATTTCCTGTTTCTCCTCCAGTTGGTGACATAATTAATAATTCCCCTGATGCTGTGCGTTCAAATTTCCATTCTTGATTTTTTTGACATAGTTGCCAAAATTGTTCGTCGGTTAAATCGATTGTTAGTTGTAGGGTAGATTCGGACGTGAGTAATGAAGTGTTCATTTTTTAACCCAAATATTTATTATTTGTTTAAAAGTTTTTGACCGGAATAAATTTGTTTAGAACCTTTAGGTATATAAATCCAACCAAGACCTTGTAAGCGGTTTGTTAAGTTAGAAATTGTTACTTCTAATTCATCTGCTACAGCATACAAATGTCGCCATTTAGTAAAATCACGTCCTCTTCGTGCTTCTTCTAATTTATGTAAAGGCATTAGCAAACAACTAGCAAAATATTGAGCTTGCCATTCAATTCCTTTTTGAACAGTAACGCTACGACATAAAAATGGTTCTATAGTCATTATTAATTCAGGACTCATTCTTTCTTTGAATATATCGAGAGCATCATGCTCGATGTGAAGCAACCAGTGTCCTATTTCATGAGCTATAGTGGATTGCCCAAAACCACCCTCTAATGCTGGAATTTGGTCGTTAATAATAATTTTCCTTTGAATTGGCCAAATCATTGCTGCTATGTATCCTTCATCATCAGGAGCTATGCTTTGCCAAACAATACCTATATCTAAATAATCCGCAACTGCTTCAGCAACACAATTTCCTTTTAGAGGACGTTTTCGTTTTGCTTGCACCCTATTCAAGTTATTTAATGCCACTTGCTCTATTTCTTGCTTAGACATAAAGCGATATGGTTTGATAACATTCAACTCTATTTCTCCTCATCATCTTGAGTCGTTTCTTTCAATAATTCCTTTGCAAATTTGGGTTCATCTCGCATCCTGCGGAGTAAAGCAGGCATTTGTTTATATTTTCTTACAAGTTCTTCAAATACTTCGGCATCTTCTGGGGTTATTCTTCCCGCAAGTCGTCTTAGCTTATCTTTTTGTTCGGTTAAGTCTAGATGATGCGCTAACAAGTCAATAACTTCCTCACTAGGGGGATAACCCGCATGGTCATTTTCTAATTTGGATAGATAGGTATAATTAACTCCTACTAATTTCGCTAACTCGCGCTGACTGTATTCCTTTTCCTTACGAGCTTGACGAATGATTTTACCAAAGCTCTCGTTCACGGTTCTTTTCCTTTAAGTCCAAGAATCATACTCTACCTTTTCTCAATGTTCATATCTATAAATAAATCTATGTTGACTAAATTGGTCAACTTGTGCAATAAATGCATTATAGTACAATCGCTCGTTAATCTCTAGTCACATGAATAAAAAACAACCAATCAATTCAAATCAGCTAAGTTTTTCTATCGGTAGACCTTTAGCAGTTCTTCTAGAGGAAGTTCAGAATTTAAGTAGTGATACAAACTTGAAACAAGCTGCGGAGCAGATGTTAGAAGCTTTAGAGACTTTTGAAACTGCTAATAAACCTGGTGTATCTAAATCAGCTAGAACCAGTCAAGCGATTTACGAAATTCTCACAAAATGAATTAAATAAAAAGTTTTAATGAAAAAGATTTGGAATTTTGCTAGCTACAATCTATTGTCTTTGTTTTCCCCACCAGTAGGACTCGAACATCTTCACTGCGATATGAAAAGAGGTTTTGCTAAAGCGAGAAAGCGAGAACCGGAAGTAGCAGCACTTTTAGATAAAGATAATACGGCTCAGACAATAGGTTTGTTGGCACAAAAAGCGGTTTACGAGATTCATCAAGACTTTTCAGTGTTTTCTCAAAAAGATGCTCTGAATCGAATAGTAAACATTTTGCAGTTAAATAAAGAATCCGATCTAGTTCGAGAAAGGGTAATTAATATAATTGAAAATTATTTTGAAAATCCGATTCTTTTAAGTAAGAAAATAATTAAGCTCAGTCGAGGTGATGAAGGTTTTCCGGAACCAATCTTAATTCAGCAGGGTAATTATTTGTTTAATTTATATGCAGCAATTGACTGCATTTTTTTAGAAGAAAATAAGACCCTACATATTTTAGATTTTAAGACTGGTAAGTCTGACTTTGACCGCAGACAGGCTTATATTTATTTATTAGCAGCTAGCTATCTTTACCCAGAAAATAAAGCGGTTGCTTCGTTTTATAACTTAGAAACTTGCAAGCAATCAAAAAAAATTACAGCTACACCTGAAACGTTAGAATCTTTTCAAATTACGATGTCTAGGATAGCAAAACAGCATCAAAAAGATTTGCAACGTTACCGACAAAAATCTGATTATTTTCAAGATGTATTTCCGCAAAATCCTGGCATAAGCTGTCGATTTTGTCCTTTTAGTTCTATTTGTAAATTTGCTATTGAGGGTGCTGTATGAATGGTGCTATGGTTACATCGCGTCCGCAATCTGCTTTGGAAACAAAGTTTTTAAGTGAAATATTACCATTAATAATCTTAAAAGATTCAAAAATAAATTTTATCTGTTTTCGACTATCTCCGGAAGTAGAGCGAGAAATTGGGAACCGTTTAAGTTGGCGTTTTTGCCACAAGTTTCCAGATGTTATTGTAATTTGGGATAAAAAGTTTTTTTGGGTTTTAGCTAAACCAAATCAAGTAATGCCAACTCATAAAGAATGGCAAGAAGCATTGACAGAAATTTGTGATGAATTGAGAAAAGATATCGGCGATTGTGATTATTTTATTCAATGGGTACGTCAGCCACAGTTAACAGCTTCTATCTTGGCTCAGTTAGCAGTTAGAATATTAAAATTTATTCGTCCCTTTTCATCAAAAGTAGCTTTATCAGAAAAACAGGTAGAGGTAAAACGCGGAGCTATTTTTTGGGCTGAAACTATAGAAATAAACAATCAGTTTTTTGCAGCTTTAACAATAACTGTTAAGAGTAATTTTAGTTATAAAGGTAATTTAGCTGAATTTTTTGAAAATCATCCTTTTAGACAAGACCCACAAAAGCTTTTAATGGGTTTAAAAGTTCGGGATATCGAGCATAATAGCTTTGCTACAATAACTGGAATTATTGGTAATATCGGCGAACACAGAAAAAGGTTAAAAGAAGACGCAACTGGTGCAATTAGCAAGCAAGCATTAGAAGAAGCTCCCGACGAGCAACCAGTAGTCACCGTACAATTTGGTAAAAAGAATAAACAATTTCGCTATGCAATGGCAGCTTTACGTCCTTGCGTAACTGCTGAAACTGCGGATAAATTTGAAGTAGATTATGGAAAGTTACTTAAAGCAACTAAAGTAGCTTATAGAGAAAGAAAAGACCTTTTAGGGGTTTATAAGCAGGAAGCAAATATAGCTTTAGCTAATTATGGATTAAAATTAGGACAAAGTATAAATAGTTCTAGCTATTCACAATTATTTTGGCAACCATCACTAAAGCTTTCAGAAACTAAGCTTTTGTTTGGTAAAAATATTATTGGCGTTCAAAACAGTATATTAAAAGGACTTTATCAAGGTGGAGTTTATTTCCGTCACGAAGATTATAAAGACCCATCAGATAAAATTAAAATAGCTGCTTTGAAGATAGGTAATTTTCAGGTTGGTAAACTTTTTTTAAATGAAGTTAAACAACGTTTACAAAAATACTATTTCGGAAGCATACTAGCTCCCGAAAATATGAAGATAGTGTCTACAGAAAATTTCACTAGTATCGAAGCTAGAGTACAAATTGAAGAAGCTATAGACGATTTAATGGAAAGACATCCTGATATAGTTTTAGTATTTCTGCCCAGTGGTGATAGAAGTACTGATGATACAGGTGACAGTCTTTATTCTTTGATTTACTCGCGGTTATTAAGAAGAGGAATTGCCAGCCAAGTAATTTATGAAGATACTTTGAAAACAGTAAAAGTTAATAATATTCTCAATCAAGTCATTCCGGGAATATTAGCTAAATTAGGTAACTTACCTTTTGTGTTAGCTGAACCATTAGAAATTGCCGATTATTTTATTGGTTTAGATATTTCTAGAGGTTCTAAAAAGAAGCTTGCTGGAACCATGAATGCTTGCGCTAGTTTACGACTTTACGGAAAGCAAGGTGAATTTAACGGCTATAAACTCGAAGATGCTTTAATTGAAGGTGAAGAAATTCCCCAGAGAATCTTAGAGAAATTTCTTCCTAGAGCAAAGCTTAAGGGAAAGACAGTATTAATTTATCGAGATGGACGTTTTTGCGGTGATGAAGCTTTATATTTAAAAGAATGGGCAAAAGCTATTGATTCTCGGTTTATCTTAGTTGAATGCTATAAATCTGGAATACCCAGACTGTATAACTGGGAGCAAAAAGTTATTAAAGCACCTACAAAAGGTTTAGCATTGCGCTTATCTTCTCGTGAAGTGATTTTAGTAACAACAGAATTAAATGAAAATATGGGTTTACCTGTTCCATTACGTTTAAGAATTCACGAAGCGGGACATATAGTATCAATTGAAGATTTAGTAGACACGACATTAAAACTTACATTGCTACATTATGGCTCCCTTAAACCACCACGTTTACCTATACCACTCTTTGGTTCCGATGTTATGGCTTACCGACGCTTACAAGGTATTTATCCCGGTGCGTTAGATGGCGATCGCCAATTCTGGCTCTAACAGGTTCTTGCGTACTTAACGTGCTAAATTAATAGGATAATGCCAAGCAAAATCATTAGTCGTCGTAAATCTTATCCTGAAAATTTGCGTTCTGCTATCAAAGATGCCATAGAATTAGTTAATAGACTCAACGAAGAAGTTAATAAAACTCAAAAGCTCGAACAATTCAGCCAAAATTCAGACCAATATTATGCCTTACCATTATTTACATTTATAAGTGGTGAAGTACTCAAAGAATATTTTACCAACGAACCCGAAGAACCCGAATACGAACGCTTTCGCGATATCCTCGCAACTTATATTCGTTTACTTTATCCCGTTAATAATATATTACCGATTGGTGATGGTTACAGGGAATTTCCCTTTGTACTTTTTAGAAGTTACAGTTTAAAAGAAATCAGAAAAAAGAGTTTTACAGATAAATATTTGTTAACTTCCAATGAATTAAATGTACTCAATTTGATTCTTTCTAAAGAACAACCTTAGAGGATGTTTTAAAAGTATCCGGCGCTTTATTACCGCTATTACAAAAGCAAAGTCCACCTGCGTGGACTAATTAATTACTAACCCGCTGCCACGGCGGGTTTTGCTTGTGTAGCCAAGCCACTGCGTTGCGCGGGATAAGCGCGTTGTAGCAAGTGGCGCGCACCTGGTGCCAGGTAATGTATAAATCCGACTTTTAAAACATCCTCTTAGTTTTCAACAGCAACCGCTAAACTAAAACTAATCATCCCCCATCTTCTCCTATGCTTTCCACCGCTCCCGAATACCGAATTACCTGGGAAAAACTCCCCGAATTTGTTTTAGACAACGAACTTTTAAACTTTAGCAAAGCTCAGTTTGTGACCGTTTAAAGTATACATCCAACCATTTTCCTAACTCACAAAAAAATGGGCGAACTGGGAATGATTATTTAACTATTCTGACTCCTGGATTCTGGCTCTTGAATTATTACATGAATGCCGAATTTCTCCGTTCTCACTCTATCAGTTCGCCCATATTAAAATCTATTCTTACCCAACCTTTGAGTTTTCGTAAATTGTCGAGAATCAGTAAGGGAATCTGCCAGTGATGTACCATCAGAAAGGGTAAGGGATCGCTCACCTCAAAAATTGCTTCTTTCCCTCGCAAAATGTTTCTTACCCAAGTTTGCAGTTGCTTAAACGATCTAATCTCATTCAGCCGCCAAACTTCGTGGTACAGCCAATAGGTTGGCTTACTATCAGCAAGAGGCTGCAAAGATTCAGCCAGAGGTTCTGTACCAAGATAGGCATCCGCTACTCCTGGATGATTGTAAAACATAGTAATGGCGGAGTGAGTACGGGGGTTACACTCAATCGCGTAAACAGTTCCGTCTTCTGCCTGAATGAAGTCAAAGGAAAGTTGCCCGGTTTTTCCCAACTCTTTGGTAAAGTGACTCGCCCATTGCATAATTTCTGGCAGATCGACGTTTTCGTAGTTGACTTGAAAGGCGGATGACTCACAGCAGCAGTACATTCTTGACTCTCCATCTCGCGCGGTAGTGTGAGTGCAGTATTCCTTTCCAGGGATGAATTCCTGCATAATCCAGGGGTTTTCCTCACTGATAGGCAGACTCTTGACAAATGCTGCTGTTTCTGCTTGCGTATCGCAAGGTAGCTTGGTGAGATTCAAGCGACGTATTTGATCGTAGGGAATGCTTTTAAGAATGTATTTGCGCTTTTCCTGAGAAAAGTCAAAGTTGATGACTTGTTCGGGATCGGTAATTTTAAAGGATTTGGGGACTGATAAACCGAACGATCGCGCTGTTTCGGCAAAGGCAAATTTGTCATCCAGGATCTTTATGACATCAGCATCGAAGTGGAAAAACTCGCAAAAGTCTGGTAATGGCGGCTTGCCTCGATCGTAGTAGATAACGGAAAAAATGGCTACCGGGATAAAAAAGTCGATTTTTTCTTTTTTGGCTATTGCGTGTAGGGTTTCAACGTAGCCTTCTAAGTCTTTGCTCGGATCGGGAACGGTATAAAAGCCTGCAACAGAGTTGGAATATTCGTTACCACTTGGCCAGAATTTCTCGATGTCAATTATAATAACTCGATGCCCTGCGGCATGAAATGAACGCGCTAGCTGAAGAGTTTTAGTCATTCTAGCGCCAGCGATCAAGATATTTTTAGAATTAGGGTTGACAACAATTGACTTGCCAAATGGTTGCTCTATAAAGCTCCATAGTAGCGATGTTAAGACGACGATGCAGTTTAAGGGAAATGCGATCGCCAGTAATACAAGAGTGCCCAAGTTTTGGAACACTACAAAAATATGCTCCTTCATAATTATGATTGTGAGATGATAATATTATGATTGTGACATGATAATGGAATCAGTAGCTGGTGGCACAGAAAAATGAAGCGGCACAAAAAGATGCGAGCCTGCCCTTGCTGCCTTACCGAAAAATTGGGTATAAAGCCCCGTCCTTATAGGACGGCTTTTATGGTATTGTTAAGAAGTGGAAAGGTACACAACCACTTAAAAAACCTAGCCGTCGAAAGACAAAGCGCTGAACCTTGAAAATTGAATCTATGCGGATAAAGCTGCATTTCTCTAGACTCCACCTCGCAGTAGGTAAAAGATTCAGAGGAGCTAGGCAAACAGTTTTTTGAAGCAATATGTTTCAAATCCAAAAAAGAACTTGGAGAAATCCAACGCCGGGTAGGGCATACCCGAAGTCGCTTGGGGAGAGTCCCACCTCTGGGCTAGACACTGCAAGGTATCTAGTTTAAGTGGTCTCGGTGAGCCAAGAATCCTCGTGCATTTATGCCGAGGAGTGTCAATTAACTACACTTGCATATATAATCGTCAAGCCGTCTAGAATTGTACCAGGGTAAGCTCATATGCTTTTAAGTTGCACAATCTCTAGTATCAAAAAGACGCGGGGACGCGGAGACTAAGAGACGCGCTTCTGTAGGTTGAATGATTATTAGCTTACTTGCTCTTCTTCGGGAATTATATCAAGACGATGCGCTTGCGATCGCGCGATCGCAAGTAAACTTGCCCTTGAAGCAATATGCTGCCCACATAAGTAAACTCATTTTGAGACAACAATAAGTCAGCTTACGATCCGCTCAGGGGTTGCAGAGGTAGATTTGCTATATTTTATGTCTTCTCCAAACTGTATGAGTTTCCCGATGTTGAAATCAATCCTCACCCAACTTCGTAAGCATCGCAAACTATCGAGTAATAGCAAAGGAATGTGCCAGTGATGTACCATTAAGAACGGTAGTGGGTCGTTAACTTCAAATATTCCATCTTTTCCTCGCCAAATATTATTAAACCACTTTTGTAACTGCTTTAACGATCTAATTTCATTAAGTCTCCAAAGTTCGTGATAAAGCCAATAAGTAGGCTTACTATCACTCAGGGGTTGCAGAGGTTCAGCCGGAGGCTCTTTACTAAGATAGGCGTCGGCTAAACCTGGATGGTTGTAATACATTGTAATTGCAGAGTGAGCGCGAGCATTGCACTCAATGGCATAAATCGTTTCATCTTCTGCCTGAATGAAGTCAAAACAAAGTTGTCCAGTCAGTTGTAATTCTTTGACAAAATGACTCACCCACTCTTTAATTGCTTGATGTTCCAAGTTTTCGTAATTGACTTGAAAAGCAGATGATTTACAGCAGCAATGTACCGTTAATGCACCATTTCTGACTGTATCGTGAGTACAGTATTCAATTCCTGGAATAAACTCTTGCAATATCCAAGGGTTATCTTTACTAATTGGCTTACTTTTAACATGAAGCGCCATTTTTTCGTAAGATTCCATTGGTAGCTTGGTCAAATCTAAGCGTAAAACAGAGTCATAGACAATACTTTTGAGAATGTACTTGCGTTTTTCGTTGGCAAAGTCGAATTTAAGAACTTGTTCGGGATCTGTAATTAGGAAGGTTTTCGGGACAGATAACGATAGCGAGCGTGCAATTTCAGCAAAAGTAAACTTGTTATCCAGCATCTTCATTGTATCAGCATCGAAGTGAAAATTCTCACAATAGCCTGATAACACTGGTTTGCGCTCGGAATCAAAGTAGTTGGCAGCAAAAATACCTACGGGCACAAAAAAATCTATATTTTCTTTTTTGGCGATCGCTCGCACCGCTTGAGTATAGCCTTCTAAGTCTTCGTGCGAGTCAGGAACTGTGTAAAATCTAGCCACAGAGTTAGAAAATCGATAACCACTGAACCAGTATTTGTCGAGATCGAATAAAATGACTCGATGCCCTGCCGCGTGAAATGATCGCGCCAACTGAAGGGTTTTGGTCATTCTACCACCACCGATCAAGATATTTTTCGGATTCTCGTTCAAAACCACTTGCTTGGCATAGCTTTGGCTGAAAAAATTCCACAGCAGCAATGTAAGTACAACAGTGCAGTTAAAGGGAAATGCGATCGCTAGTAATGCCAGAGTACCCAAGTTTTGGAATATTGCAAAAATCTGCTCCTTCATAGTTGTAATTGTGACATAATATATGCTCCTTCGGGTGACGCTCCTGCGTCGCTAACGCCAGTTGCTACTCTGCGAGAAGCCGCCGCTTTGCGCGTCTACAAGTCGGCGGCAGTCGCTACAACTCGCTTGTTCCAGAGCAACGCGCTGCCTTGGGAACCCGCGAGGGCGCACTGGCTCACCAATGACAAATGACGATTCTTGTTAGTTAGCTTTAGACGGCATCACTCTACTTATTCTAAGTCAGAAGAAAGCTAAAAAGGTGATTTACCCGACATTATCTCGCGCTCAACGCTTCATTGATTGCCGCCATAAATAACTCATTTAAAGAAATTCCCGCTGCGTTTGCCGTACAGGCAATTACCGCATTGTGGTCAAAAATACAAAACAACCCGGCTTCTAAGAACCAAGGTTGTCCCTGTGGGTCAATCCGGAAGTCAAATAAACTATAATGGCGACAACCCAAAGCCAAATGACACTTTTTAACTTGTTGCTGAACCTTTTGGGTAATCGGGTCATTAATATCTACAATCCAACCTGGAACATAATTTTTAGCAGTTGAAGCCAAGTCGCCCTCAATTGGTATTTTGAATTTGTCAGTATAGCTGCGGATGGGTCTTACTTGGGGATCTATCTGATATTCTTCAAGGGGTAAACCGATTAGCTCCCCATCTTTGACAATAGCACCGCATCTGACTTCTCGACCGGCTTCAATGAATGTTTCTACGATTACCTCTGAAGCAAATTCAAATGCTTTCTTCAAGGCAGCGTCATACTCACTAGGCTCTTTGACCAAGGACACCCCTAAAGAGTTGTCGGTATTTGCAGGTTTGATCACTACTGGAGGTGTAATTGTTGGAACGTCTCCTTGGCGGAGCAGTTCTCCAGAAGGGACTTTCACTCCTGCTGCTGCGACAATTGCTTTAGTTTTGGCTTTGTGGGCCGTGATTGCCATCACATCTGGAGTATTGCCTATATAAGGGATCTTTAGCAAGTCGAATAGTGCCCGGTAGTTAGTCATTCCAGGGAGACAAAACATTTGTGGCAACATAAGGTCAATGTTTTGCGCTGTTATAAACTGTATAGCATCTGCTAGAGGCATCGGTTTAGCGACAGCAATATCTTCTGGACTCAGAGAGTCAGGAAATCGCCACTGGCCATCAAGTGTGATGTATGCAATCAAAAAGTCATAGAGCGATGGATTCGCTGTAGCTACTAGACAGCTTTGGGCGTAATTGCGTGACAACTCACAATAAAAATAATTGTATGCAGATCCAACTAAATGAAGGATACGAAGTACTGCCATGATTCATTTTCCTAAGTACCGTTGCAAAAATTGCCTGACAAGAGATGAGGAAGCAAGCGGAAATTGTTCCTTCTTATCTTCTTCATCCCTTAGAAGTCTAAGCAAAGGCTTAGACTTTTGTGTTCATCTCTCGATTACAAAGCGCGTTTTCTTTGCTGGTTTTGTGCGCCAATGCTTTTAATGTACTCGATTGGGGGGTGGTGTAATCATCCAAGTCAATATATATGACTAATTTATTTTTTTTCTTAGCAATCCATTCCAAGCGTTGAAGAAATTCACCGAAGCCCGCATCACAAACTTTACGACCCCATAAACGTTGCATTCCTCTAAGATTTAAAGTTTCAAAGCACAAAATATCAAATTTATCAGTTAATTGATGTGCTAATTTCCAAAACCAATCCCGTCTGCGATTAGCAATTTTTTCATGCTTACGTACTAGATTTTTTCTGGTGCGTTCCCGATTATTTGAACCTTTAATCTTTTTGGAATGCCGTTTAGAGGCTGCTTTAATGTCGTTAATAGATTGTTTGAAAAATTTGGCTCCGATGTTATGGCTTATCGACGGTTACAAGGTATTTATCCCGGTGCATTAGATGGCGATCGCCAATTCTGGCTCTAACATCCCAACCGCTAAACTAAAACTAAACATTCCCATCTTCTCCTATGCTTTCCACTGCTCCCGAATACCAAATTACCTGGGAAAAACTTCCCCATGACTTTGTTTTAGACAACGAATGCGTGGATAATCTTAATCAACCGTTGCTCGCTGCTGCATTAACCGAAAGCTTAGAAATTGCTGCTGCATTAACTGATAATTCTCTTACTATTTAGACAAACGTAATTACATACTTTGACTTAAAGATTTTACAAAGTAGCAATGTTCGTATAATTTATACGTCAAATCGCGGTAGCGCTTGGGTATAAATAAAGATTATTTATTAAATAGTCATTATTTGCAACATTAAGAAAAATAGGAGCTACCGGGGTGAATAGTCTAGAATCTGGAAACAATGAATTAGTTAATGTAGACTACAGCGATTTATTAGATAAGATTTTACAAGTTTTAAAAAGTCCGCAGCATCAAAATTTATTTAAAATATCTGACGACAAACAACGATTATTAATTAGTATCAATAATGTTGCTAATCAAGTTATTACTTTACCAATAAATAGTCCTTTGGGTGCTTCTAGTAATAGTGCTAAGACTGCTACGGTTAATTTTAGTCCAGGTTTTGCAACAAAGTTTCCCCAACAAATTGAAAAGATTAACGATTGTTTGCAGCATTTATTAACATCTCAAGTTGAGCCGCATTCATTATCTATTCAACAGTTTGTCGAAAATTTAACTACAGATTTACAAAGTTTTAAAGGGAGTAGTTCTAAATTAGATTTTAGCTATCCTTTCAGCGACTATAAAAATTTACAGAAACAGCGGTTAACTGTATCGGGGAAGAGTGAAAAAGGTAAAGAAGTTTTACGATTTCACAAATTAACCATTAGCGTACAGAAAACCAAAGAATTTAGCGAGCAGTTACGAGCGGGTTTAGAAAAGTATATCAAAGCTGAATTTAGCGATAGAAGTGAAACAGAGCGGGAAGATTTAAGCTATATTCTCGATGATTTATACCAAGATAAAGATAAATCGGAATCGGATTTTTATAAACTGAAACAAATTATAGATAGAGAAACTTTAGGAAAACTCAAAAAACAAGCCCAGATAAATTATTTAGAGTTTTTACATGAAAATCTGAATGTAGATACTAGTAATAATGCTCAAGCTGCGGTTTATTTACAAGATACTATCAGACGTTTACGCTTAGTTGATGAGTATATTAACGATATTAATAAAGCTGATGGTGATTATTTGGTGAATTATGCAGGAGTTGACATAAATTACAGAGATATTTTCTCTCGTGGTGAAGCTTTTGATAGTTTACCGATTATTCCCAAAGTTGAAGGTTATTTGGGAGAGACGAAGGATGAAGATAAGGGAGAAATTCAGTTTATTTTCGGTTTGAAACTCAAATTTGATGGCAAAGTGCAGGCTTATGGTGGTAAAAATGTATTTGAATATTATCTTAATTTACTAAATCCAGATAGTAAGGAACATCAAGAAGAATTAAACGATGTTTTAAAGAAAAAGACTTTTGCGAGAAAAGTTTTACGAATCGTATTTTTATATTATCTAATGTTTGCCTATCGTCCAAATCCGGTAACAAGTAATAACAATCAAAATTGGCAATTAGAATATAATCCAATTCCGGGATTTGATGAAAAGGTGATACCAATTCTCAAGGGTGATGACGATGAAGCGAAAAGAAAACTTTTTAGAGGAATTCTCAAGGGTTTTGAAAAGTATAATATCTATAATAAAGTTAAAATTGTCAAGCAATCTTTAAGCAAACTAATTAAATCGAAGCGAAATTTTCCTGCTAGAGAATATCCTTTACACATTTCTGTTAGTAAAAGCATTCTTGAAAGAGATATTCAGGAGATAACTGATAGCAATACATTTTTTAAACCTGTTTTGAGAGGTAATCCCAAACAACTGCTTAAATATATATCCATCGGTGAAGCTGATACTAAAACGAATACCCTTTGCTCTCTCCCCGCTAAAATCACCGTCAGCGATATTCATTACGCTTCATCCGACGAGCAGCAAAGTTTTAACATGGAGTACGATATTAACAATATTCGCGCTTTACCCGTATTGCTTTTACCGCTTCAAGATAGCAAATGTCAGGAAGTTTATAATCAAGATTTAAAACAACGGAAATTAATTTTATTTCCTTATAGATTAGAAGACGAGCAGTTAGATTCGCAGCAACTATTCATTTATAATTTTACTTTTTCTCTGTTATCGTACATGAGTTTAAAAGTATTATTGCACGGGCATCAACCATTATTCATTCCAATTTTACGATTGCATTTACATAATAAAGATGAAGATGCGCCAATAGAAAAGTCGATAGTATGTTTATCTAAATCATTGTCTCACTTATTAAACGAAGAACATCGTTCTAATTCTCAAGGTGTAGATATTAGAAGTTTAAAATATAAGTTACCTAATGTATTTAGTTCGCTATATTCGGTACTTCCTAAAAAATTTAATTTTAACGGTGCTTCAGAATCTGCGAAAATAGTGGATAAGCTGGCAATAATAATAGTATCAAGTCGGGAAAGCGATAGAAGTTGGAAAAGCTCTCAGAAAGTTTCTAACGTCATGGGAGAAATTTTAGGTTTTACCTATCAAAATGGTGCTGTCAAAGTAAAACTAATTAAAACTTTTTCCGATAATTACCAACAACAACAGGTATTTAGTCATCCAACAGTAATCATCGATCAAGTTGCTCATCTCTATCAACAAGGGTATAGACGCTTTATTTATATTGCTAAAGCACCTTATACCAGTAGTTTATACATGACGCAAAAGGAAGAAGATGATGGATTATTTTTCATGTCAAAAGAAGTAATTAGAGCTTTCAAATCGACACATGATAATATCAAAATTTATCCGATGTTTTTTGATAAATATTATGCTAGTAAATTTGTAGGAAAGATTGGAGTCGATTCTTTATATATTCAAGATACAGTAGAATTAGCAAATATTGTAGACGATCCAAGTAAGAAATCTGTGGTATTCTTCAATTTATTTAATGGTGTCACCATTGGTAAAGGTGACGATCGCAATTATAATGGTGTAATTTCATACGCTACTTTTGCGAATATCTACCAAGGTATTTTAGATGATGAAGATATTTACAAAGGTTTGATTTTTAACGGCGATTTGAAAAATGAAATATTAAATTTATTGACTTTGTTCCATTTTTCGCGGTACGAAAAAGCGAAAGATATCAGCCTCAAGTTAAATCCTTATGAAAATTTGATTGGTGATGATTCGGTTGGGGCACTTTCTTTATTTAATCATATGAGAGGAAGGTCTTTATTTAATTTGTTAGCGTTTTTGACTGAAGTGAAGAAGATTTTAAATGTACAGAAGACTAATTAAAGATAAAACATTTTTTTAAACGCAGAGTAACGCTAAGGTTAGCGCAAAGTAACGCTGAGTTTTTTGAGTCATATTTTGAGTAATTTTGATAGAAGTTGAATCGGGATGTCATCTAAAATTTCGGAAGAATTAGGGCGTTTATTTGAAGTCGGTTTCAATATCGGAATTCTGGCTTATATCAAAGAGAAGCAGATAAACCACCGTTTTGGGAATTTGTATGTTGAGGAATTACAGCAGTTGAAGTTTCCTCAGATGCTCAAGCGTATTGTCAGTCAAGTTATCAGTACTCTTGAAAGAGAGATGGTACAAAAGTGGTGTACGTTTTATCTACAGAAAGGTTTTTTATCTGGATTAAACTTTTTTGCAGAATATTTACAATCTATAGATTGGGATAAACCACGTATTATCTGTAAGTTAGAAATACTATATTATCAATGTCAATTTAGCGGTGATAACAGTATTGGAACTTATGAAGGTAAAAATAAAATACAGTGGTTTCAAGAACTTTTACGTCAGTTAGGTAATTTTAATTCAGATCAAATTGAACGTATTAGCAAACAATATTTTTGGGAAGACTTAGATTTAGGTAAAAAAGGTGAGTTTGTCAATGCAGATACTTTGATGCTGCTACGATATCGCAAACAAGTAAGAATTGTCTGTGTAGATTTATCGGTGTTTTCGATTAAATCAAATCAAGAGGTGATAAATCTTGATTTTGTAGAAATTTTAAGAAATCTGCTAGTTAAAGATATCAGTTATTTACGTTCTAAAAGTGTTTTTTCACAGCTTCGTATCGATACACAGTCTTTAGGTTTTGAGTTTAATGACGATTTAAAAAAATATTTTACTGCTTTTAAATATAAGGATAAAGAAAGCGCTAAATTAATTCAAGCTGGTGGTTATGCTTATAGTTTTTATAACTTTCTTAAAGAGAGAAATATCATTAATAATGAATCAATAATATTTAATCCGGTTGGATATAGCGATAGAGGTGTAAGTGCTATGTCTGTTAACCCGGAGAATCTAACTGTTTTAAAAAATTGCTATGAAATATATACTAAAGATTCTAGTATTCCAGAGATAAATGAAGCTCGCAAACAGGTTTTATATCGTATCAGACGTAGTGCTTACAGTAGTTTTATTAATGGGAAACAGTTTGTTGATGCTCTTTTAGATATTCCGGCTAATAATACTACTACTGTAATTCATCAAGAAATAATTGAAGGCTTTTTCAATTCTGTAGGTACGGTTTCTCAAGAATTGATGGATAAATTGGGATTAGCTGGAACTTTAGATTTACGAAATGCTCATGCAGAATTAATTAAAAGAGAGCTTATTTCCGATTCTAATTACATCTTTTTAACTGGTAATCCCGGTATCGGTAAAACAACTGCGATCGCCAATTTTCTCAAAAGTCATGTTGATGATGGTTTTCTATTCTTTTATGTCAGCCCTCGCAAGCAAGTAAATTTAGATATCATTGAAAAATTTAAGCATAAAAATTCAGATAAATTATGCGATGACAGAATATTAGCTATTAATAGTCATGGTAATTTAATTAGCGATAATCAAGGAGAATATACGGTACAGTATTTATCTAATCAGCGTCAGGGAGATTTTAGATTACAAACAGTACATTTTCGCGATAGTCGTAATGTTGAATTACGTTTGCAGCGTACCGATAGACTTGATAGAAAAGCAGAAGATACCATTCAAGATGCGGCAAACAGCGATAAAGGAGTATTAAATAGTATCTGTGAGGCAATTTACACAATTATAGAACGTCAAAAATCGAATAATATTGTTGCTACAGCCTCAATTCAATCTCTGAAAAAAACAGCCGATGGGAACGATACTTTAAAGCATTTTGAGAAGATTTTTAGAAATGCTTATAACGAAAGAGAAGGTTTGGTTATACCCGAACGATTGAAAGCTATTTCCAGCAAAATCAAACATTTATTCATCATGATAGATGAAATAACTGGTGATGATAGCGGTGTTGAATTTTTACACCGTATCAATCAGATTTTAAAGAAATATGAATTGACAGATTCTCAACATGGTTTCAACACCAAAGTAATTATTGCTGATGCTTCTATAGTCGATAAAAATGTTATCAACCAGCATCTTGCCGATAAAACACCGGAACCAGATAAAATCTACTTTCGCAAAACTTCGGAAATTTCCGAACCTCTTTCAATCGAGCATTTTGTATTCAAAGAATTACCATCTACACTCATCAATGCTAATTCTTATCCAGCAAAAACTTTATCGATTACATATAAAGCTATAGTTGAATCTTGTCAGTATGTAGAAAAATTTCAGCTTCAAGATAAAAATAGTTTAACTAAAAGCTTACAAAAAGAAATTCTTCAAGATATAGAAGCTTTATTGAATTCTTCTGAAGTCGAACAAATTATAGTTTACATTCAAGATAAACAAAGGTTAGGGGAATTAATTGAAAAGATAGAGCGACAAAGAGAACAGTTTAAACCCTTTGAAGATTACATCGAAATTCACGCCAATATATCCGAGCCAGAAAAAGAGCAAATAAATCAATGTAAAAATGATGTCAAAATCGTTTTTATGACAGCTTCCGGAAGTAGAGGTTTATCTTTTCCCAAAACAAAACATATTTTAGTTGAAATTCCTGGATTTGAAATTGAGAAAAACCTCATGGAAGTCATTCAGGTAATATATCGAGGGCGTGGAGACGATAAAATTGATAATCAAGATAAACAATTAATATTTTACTTAGCTCAAAAGTCAGTTTACTATCAAGATGACTTTGAAAATCAACACATAGCTATACAAGAAAGCGTTTTATCTTTATTAAATATATTATTAATTTTAAAAGCTTCCATAAATACCAGAATATTTGGTTATGGAAATATAGGTAGAGAAAAATTTATTATCGTTCCCATTGGTGGTAAATCAATATTTACTGCTAGTCAAACATTTTCTACTCGGATAGCAAATCTAATCAAACAGTTAAAGCAGGAACAACGTAGAAATAGAAGCGATATTTTAGTAGAACAAGTTTATACAAATTTAGAACAATTATTAGGTAGCGCACAATTTACCGTCAAGGATACCGTATCTTCCAATTATCTCGATTTATATAAAACTTTTAACAATAGCTTTGCCAGAATTTGCAGTAATTTAGATCAATTATTAGACTTCGGCAATCTTGAATTAGCTTATATCAGCGGAAGCTTATTAGTAGTACCAATTCCTAAAAATACTTTAGAAGAAACTTATCAAATGCGAGTGCTAGATATAGCCACTTACGCTAACGAACAATTATGGCAGAATATGCAAATAATTAGTCGTCGTAAATCTTATCCCGAAAATTTACGCTCTGCTATTAAAGATGCCATAGAATTAATTAACAAGCTTAAACAAGAAGTCGGTAAAACTCAAAAGCTCGAACAATTTAGTCAAAATTCAGACCAATATTATGCTTTACCATTATTTACATTTATAAGTGGTGAAATACTCAAAGAATATTTTCAAAACTTAACAGAAGAACCAGAAGACAAACGCTTTCGCGATATTCTCGCTATTTATATTCGTTTACTTTATCCCGTTAATAATATTTTACCAATTGGTGATGGTTACAGAGAATTTCCTTTTGTACTTTTTAGAAGTTACAGTTTAGGAGAAATTAGAAAAAAGAGCTTTACAGATAAATATTTATTAACTTCTAACGAATTAAACGTACTCAATTTGATTCTTTCTAAAGAATAAATTTAGAGAATGTTTGAAATTTCATCTATAACCCGCATAGTTGAAACCGCTAGGTGTTTTCTCTAGCTCCAACCGCTTACTCTCCAAGAGTGACCACTTAACAGTTACCAGTAACCAATAAACAGTTATTATTTATCGGTTAAATACAGCGATACAAGGAATAGACATACAGTTTAAAAACTCCAACCGACAATCTATTCCCCATAATCTTTGTTCAATTTCCGATAAACTTATTAACTGCTAACTGGTTACTGGTAACTGATTCAACTACGGATTAGGAGCGTCAAAAGGTTTTACGCCACTAAACTTAAGTTTTGCAGCACTAGGATTGTCACCAATTTTACGGGCAACAAAACGCACTTTATCGCGACCTTCGTTGACTTTTTCAGGGAAGACACCATCAGCCGGATGTAAGTACTGAGTTTCACCGTTAGGATAAATCCGGTAAATCTTGTAATCAGTAATTTTCATTTTCCGGAACATAGCGCCCAAAGCGATGCCGTACTCTTTACGAGCAATTTCCAGCTTATTTTCGCCTTCATTCATTGTTGCAGCGCCACCAGTAGGCATTTCAAAAACCTGCTGCTTGGGGCTAGTCCAAGTAATCGCGTACTTCTCTTCTTCTACCGCTTTTTTGAGCAAGCCGCCGGTGCTGCCACCAAATAATGGAGTTTTTCCGGAGAGTGTTTCTGCCATAATATATTCTCTCAACGTTGAAACGTTTTTACGGCATCCTAACACTCCAACGGCGACCATATTACGATTGCGTTAGGAACTTTAACAAATAATGGAAATTGGCAATTGGGCATTGGTAATTGGGCATTGGTAATTGGTAATTGGTAATACTTATGAGTTATGAGTTATAAGTTATGAGTTGAAAAATATCTACCCCCTCTACCCCCTCTCCCCATCTCCCCATCACCCCATCCCCCTACTTCCCCACAGCCACCGACAATCTCTCCTCCTGACTGCCTTCAACACTCGGTACGGTGAAGTGAAATTTGGAGCCTTTATCTTTACCTGATGATTCTGCCCAAATTTTTCCTCCCCACCCAATGACTATCTGACGACAAATTGCTAATCCTAAACCCGTTCCGCCGGTGGTGCGCCTTAATGCTCCTTCTTCTTGATAAAAACGGTCAAAAACGATTTCTAAACGATTGGGTTCTATTCCTCTTCCGGTATCGGCAACTGTAACTTCAACCATCTGATTGCCGTTGCGAGTTGCAATGATTGTAATTTCTCCTTGGGGTGGCGTAAATTTACAAGCGTTATCCATCAGTTTTGCTAGCACTTCTACTAACCAATCGCCATCTGCTCTAATCAAAGGCAAATTTTCTGATATTTCTGCGGATACTTTTGGTAACTCTTCTATTTTGGTGCGAGCGTTAATTCTACTAACTGCTAAATCTACGCATTCTTGTAAAGTCAGTGTTTCTGGATGCCATTCAATTCGGCCGCTTTCTAAGTTGGAAAGAGTCAGAAAATCTTGAATTAGCTTCCGCATTCTTTCTGAATCGGAAAGCGCCGTACTCAACATTATTTCACGCAATTCCAACGGCATATCTGGTTCGGTAGCTAAGCTTTCTAAGCACACTTGAATTGTGGAAAGCGGAGTACGCAACTCGTGTCCAGTAATCGCTATCAAGTTGCTACGAGTACGTTCCAATGCTTCTAATTGCTGATTAAAATCTTCTAAATTGGCGTAGGCTTCGGCTTGAATTAAAGCGGCTCCGACGGAAGTGGCGATCGCTGTTACCAAGTCTAGTTCTTCAGCTTGCCATTCGTGGGGTTTATCGTTGCAATACTGTAATTCTATGATGCCTAACATTCGCCCCTGAAACCATACGGGTTCCATCAACCACGAACGAATAGAAAAACTTTTGACAAAATCCGCAACTTCTGGAGAATCAGCGACGCGAGAGTCTTCAAAAGTATCGGAAACACACACACCTTCCCCCATTTGTAATACTTCCTGAAATATCGGATTCTTTTGTAATTCTCTAGTTTGCCCCAAAAGCGATAAAACACTAGGGCTAATAAATTCATGTTCGATAATGGCGTTCTTATCTGCTGCTTGAGCGCGGTAGATTAAACATCGGCTAGCTGCCAAATTTTGCCCAAGCTCCTGTACGGCAACTTCTAAGACTTCTCGCGGATTTAGCGATCGCCTAATTGCCGTACTAATTGAGTTGACTAATCGTTCTTTTCGTGCTTGTGCGGCGATCGAGCGATAAGCTTTGTGTAATTTATATTGGCTGGCTTGTAAATAGGTAACTAAACGCTGCACGAAGGGATTGGTATCGATGTCGCAAGCATATTCGCTCTTATCGTCTACAATCTGCTCGCTATAATTATCGCCAATACCAAAGCGTTGGCGTGCCTGCTCTACTTTATCGGCTAATTCCGGACGATAAATAAGTATTTTATCTAGTAACAAGTCGGCCGCTTTGAGGCTTACACCCCTTTCAGCGGTCCAAATTCCCTCAAATCTCCTTGCCGTGTCCATATCAAGACTCGGAATTAATTCTGGAGATATTTCTCTTCTAAATATGGAAGTAGGATATTCTCGGCAAACTAAGCAAGTCGCATAATTAAAAGCAATAACTACCAAATGCCACTCTTGAGAAAGGGCATCTTTCGGCTCAAAAGCTACCTTTTCATAATGTTCGGAACTGCTACTAAAATCTGTTTCTGGAGCAGATAAAACGTATATTTGATTGCTGATTTGCGCCAGTCGTTGATACCGATGAGCTTCTTGACGGTAGAATCTTTCTCTTTGAAAACTGGCAATCACTAAAGGCTGCTCCATTGTGGCAGCCAAAACCTGGTCTTCCATCGCGTGGGAGAGCGCTGTTAATGAAGCTTTAAAGTATATTTGAGGCCGCAAGTAGGGTAGTACTTGTAGCAAATCACTCAGCACGGAAGTCGAAATGCTCATGAATGTCGTTAAGGAGCCACAATCTGGATTTAAATCCACGTCACAGCTGCATTGTACAAACTACAAGGGAATCTCAGGGCAGGCAAATTGTTGCGATTTGTAAACAATATTTCTGTAGGCTTCAAATAGCAGCGATAACGCAGCTGTATGGCAAACAAATAAGATTGAATCCATGAAAACATTCTACCTTGCTGTTGAGTAATATTTCGACAAAAGAATCTATGACTACTTTGGAATTTCTATTTTTATACTTATCTAAGTAGCGTCAGTTTTTTGGCCAAGTGTAAAACGCTCTATATAATCTTCTATAAATAAACATAATTCTTAAAATTGTACAGCTAATTTATCTGCGCTAATTTACTATTTTTAGAATATAAAATGCTGTTCCCGCTACTTATTTTGTTAAAATAATTATCCTTTTTTATTTATCCTAACCCAAAATATAATTAAATATTCGTTTTAATGTTTCACGAAATGATTTGAAGCTTTTGTTTATTAAGATAATATTAATATCCTCAGAAGGTTTTTAAATAACATATTTGTGATGCTCTTCTTTATACATATTTTACCATGAAAACTGTCTAATATTTTTGAATAAGATAATTTATTAGTTAATGAATTTTGCGGTAAAATAATTATATACTAGTTAAGCAATCGCACTTAATCATTGATTTTAAAGAATACTATTTAGGACTTAGGCAAAGCCCCCCAAATTAGCGGGGGGTTGGGGGCATTTAAACGTCTGAAAAGCTTAATTTATCGTCGCAATTGCGTAAGTCCTACTATTAAATAGTCTCTTTCTAAACATTAACTTTCTTTATTCGTCTTTAAGTTCCTCAAATATCATAAAATCCTAATTTTAATTTGATTCGCTATTCATCTTAAATTAAGTGGTGTCTGTATATTATTTATCAGTTTTAAAAATTCGATTTAGAAAAACAATCGTTAATACATACTATCTCTAAGTTAATAGCAACACTGAAATATACATAAAAATATTAAGTATATTGCATCATGTTAATGTTTCATGTAATATTGCTTTGTCTGTATTTCAAGATAGTTTAAGCAGTATTAAACAGTTTTGAAGTAATGCTTAGAGACATATGCTTATTTCCTTAAAACTAAGTCGGGAGTCAATATTCTTTATCGGCTTAATTTTCGCGAAATAATCGGCAATGCTAGCAACAAATAGTTAAAGACTCGAAAAAGACTCCAAAGTATTTAACTTTAATTGCTGCTTAAATGTTCCTTCCTGTCTTATTATTAATGTAGATGCAGCTATTTAAGCGGTGCAGCAATCCTGCATTAAGGCAAAACAAGGCATAGCATACCTACCCCGCGAGAATAACCGTTCTGGATTTTCTATTCATTTAGAAAAGCAGGATCTATGCGAGGTTAATATGCTTTACTTCCCACAAAATTGGTGAAACATGAGAATTGCTCAAATTTCTCCTTTATGGGAGCGCGTTCCTCCCTTTCGCTACGGCGGAATAGAATTAGTTGTCAAACTTCTCACGGACGAATTAGTTCGGCGAGGCCACTCTGTAACTTTGTTCGCTTCTGGTGACTCGATTACAAACGCAAAGTTGCACTCAGTTCACGATAAAGCTTTACGGCTCGACTCTTCTATTCAAGAGCCAGATATCTACCATCAAATGATTCTCGCTGAAGTTTATCAAGAAGCATACGCCAATTTTGATATCATTCATTCCCACATTGGTTATACCGCTCTTCCCTACAGCGGTTTCGTCAAAACACCCACCGTGCATACGCTCCACGGAGCATTTACATCCGATACCATCAAGATACATCACCGTTTTAGCGAGCAACCTTTAATTAGTATTTCCTCTTCGCAGCGAGAACCTTGCCTGGACTTAAATTACGTCCACACGGTTTATAACGGAATTGATACGGTTGTTTATCCCTTCTATTCTCAACCCGTACAGCCTGCTTATCTAGCTTTTATAGGTAGAATGTCGCCGCAAAAAGGAGCGGTAGAAGCGATTAAAATTGCTCGTGCTACTGGTTTAACCTTGAAAATGGCTGGCAAGGTTGATGTAGTAGACATGGATTATTTTCGAGAGAAAGTAGAACCATCAGTTGATGGCGAACAGATTCAGTACCTTGGAGAGATTTCCCATGACGACAAGGTAAGACTCTTGGGTGAAGCAATGGCAACATTGTTCCCTATTACCTGGCGAGAGCCTTTTGGTTTAGTAATGATTGAGTCTATGGCTGCTGGTACTCCTGTAATCGCCATGAATTTGGGTGCCGTACCAGAAGTTATTGTTGATGGAAAAACAGGTTTTGTTTGCGACTCTACGGACAAAATGATTGAGATGATTCCAAAAGCTACGAAATTAGACCGTCAAATTTGCAGGGAATACGTTGTCAGTCGGTTTAGTGTGGAATCGATGACTGACGGGTATGAGAAAGCTTACTCGATGATTTTGAATTCGGGCCAATCTACATAAGCTCTAAACTATAAAGGGATTATTGTTTTCTAATACAACTCTGACATTACTCGCAATTGCTGCAGAAGTATAATATGTTATTACAGGAGTCTGCCTATAGGTAGACTTTTTCACTGTAATATAGCTTATTAACGCAAATTGAAAATATCAAAGCCTTAAAAAAATTTCAATAGGTATTTAAGTTTATAAGTATATTAGAGGAATCTTGAATAGCATTATTTTATAGTACTTATGGTTAAAGTATTAAATAACGATTGTGACTTAGGCAATATCGGAATAGATACTTTTTAACAAATACTAAAATACTAGAAAAAATCAATTTTTAATAATTTGGAATTAACTTAGCTTTTTATGGTATATATAAAAAAATGCATTGTTTTTCTCTGCTTAAGATAAAAAATAATGCTTATAGGTATGGTTATATTTGCTTTACGTACATATAAAAAAATATAGATAAGAATTATATAATATGTTTAAATAATTTACGGTAATAGTTAATAGATAAAATATACCTTCGCCGACTTGCTCTATTAGTGTTAGCAACAGTCCGAGATAGTTATCGTATATCTATTTTTTAGAAAAAGAGCGCTTTCAAAAATAATAAGTACAAATTAACTGCTATTGATGGTTGATATTATTCAATAAGCATATTGCTATTTAGGATACTTTTTTAAATATACATATTCATAAAGATTTTATATATTGGCTCTGCCATGCGTTCCCTTGCTCATCTGTACGCGACTAATGTTTTGACTCAATGGCTCAAACGAGTTTAAGAAAGCGTCTGTTTTTCAGATTGACGTATTCCTAACACAAAGCATACACCTACACCTGTACACGGAATTTTTGCTAATGACACCGGATACCCTGATGACACCGGACAAAATCACACTAGACGGAAAAACTTTTGTACCTGCCGACCAAATCCCCATCCCAGAGTGGCCTTGCGTTCTCAGCGAAAGACCCCAGGCATCGTTAACAATTAAAGACGATGACCTATTTTTAGTCACAGACACTTTGGGTAATATTGCTGGTTGCTCGCTTAACGATATTAATCCCAGCATGGGGCTGTTTTGCTGCGATACGCGCTTTTTAAGTCGGTTGGATTTCCAAATTGAAGGGCGATCGCCAATATTGTTGAGCAGTACTGCGGATAAAGGGTTCTCGCTTTCGGTGTTGTGTACGAATCCCAGGATTGACGATCGCCTGCAAGCGGATACTGTAGGGATTCGCAGGGAGCTAGTGCTTAACGGTGCTTTATTTGAAGAAATAGAAGTTTCTAACTACAGTACGACTACTGTCACTTTTGAATTAAGTATCAGCTATGACGCGGATTACGTCGATCTATTTGAAGTCAGGGGTTTCAGTCGGGATGAACGCGGTAGGCTGCTGCGTTTAGTGCAGCCGCAATCGGAAGAAGCTACCCAAGATGTAGCATCGGTACAAGATGAAAATGGAAGGGCGAAAGAAGAGGCTTTAACCCTTGCTTATCAAGGTTTGGATAACATGATTATGGAATCCCGAATCCATTTTCAGCATCGGCAACCAGATTATTTTAAAGGTTATACGGCTGTTTGGCAGTTGGAGCTAGCCAGCCACGAAACCCAAAAGCTGGGTTATCGGATTAATATGTTTACCAATAATAAGCCCACCTCTACGGTTAGCGCCCCGGTAACTTTGGTTCAGGCTAGATCCGCCGAGATGATGGAGGAGCAAAATTGGGTACAAAAGATTACTCAAATTCGTTCGGATAAAGGTACTTTTAATCGAGTTATCGAGCGCGGCGAACAAGATATGTATTTGTTGCGCCAGTCTTTCGGTAAGTCGATGACTGTTTCGGCTGGAGTACCGTGGTTTTCGACTTTGTTTGGTAGAGATTCATTGATTACCGCTTACCAAACCTTAATGTTAAATCCGGAAATCGCTAAGGAGACTTTAGGTTTACTAGCTCGCTACCAAGGTAAAGTAGAGGACGATTGGCGCGAAGAAGAACCCGGTAAAATTCTCCACGAATTGCGCTTCGGAGAATTAGCCCGTACTCAAGAAATTCCCCATACACCTTACTACGGTACGGTTGATGCTACCCCTCTATGGTTAATGCTTTATGCTGAGTACTTCGCATGGACTCATGATGGAGAAACCTTAGAGCAACTTTGGCCAAATGCTTTAGCCGCAATGGATTGGATCGACCGTAATTTAAAGGAGACGGGCTACCTCAGCTACATCCGTAAATCTAAGCGCGGTTTGCTTAACCAAGGTTGGAAAGATTCTGGTGACTGTATTGTAGACCGTAAAGGAGAATTGGCGAGCGGGGCGATTACTCTTTGTGAAGTGCAAGCTTATGTTTATTCAGCAAAAATGCGTCTTGCAGAAATTGCTCGGATGAAAAAGCGACTCGATCTAGCAGATCGTTGGCAAGAAGATGCTAAAAATTTAAAAGCTCGTTTTAATCGTGATTTTTGGATTGAAGACCAAGATTTCTGTGCTTTGTCTTTAGACGGTGAAGGTAGGCAAGTAGACAGTATTAGCTCTAACCCAGGTCACTGCTTGCAACTGGGGATTTTTACTCCTGAAAATGCTTATAGCGTTGCCGAGAGATTGCGGGCACCCGATATGTTTAATGGTTGGGGTATCCGTACTTTGAGCAGTTTGTCTCCAGCTTACAATCCAATGGGCTATCACATCGGTTCGGTATGGCCTCACGATAATGCTATTATCGCGATGGGATTGCGATCGCTGGGATTAGTCGATCAAGCTTTGGAAATTTTCCAAGGTTTATTTGACATGACTTCCATGCAGCCCTATCAACGTCCGCCAGAACTATTTTGCGGCTACGAACGTCACGGTGATGAAGCTCCTGTCAGATATCCCGTAGCTTGTACTCCCCAAGCTTGGGCAACTGGTTCTATTTTCCAATTGTTGCAAATGATGGTTAACTTAGTTCCCGATGCGCCAAACAACTGCTTGAGAATTATCGATCCGGCATTACCTGAGTCGATAAATAGTCTTTCTCTTCATAACTTAAGAGTTGGTGCGACAATTCTCGATCTAGAATTCGAGCGCTCTGGCAGTACTACAGCTTGTCGTGTTGCTAAGAAACGTGGAAATCTCCGAGTTGTCATCGAAGCATAATTCAATTAAAAATGTAGAGACGCGCTAGCGTGCCCGACAAGGCATTATATCGCGTCTCTACAAACGTTTTAGATTATCAATTACCAATTACCAATTACCAATTAAGCTTCCTCAGAACTATCAGCTTTCCTTCCAGGAGATGATTCATAAAGAGCATCAAGAGAACGGCGAGCATCTTCAACATTGATCGAACGCATTACCAACAGCGGTTCTTTAACAATATTGCCAGAATTATCTAAAAGTTCTGGGTGAGGTACATATTGTCTTCTTGTAGATAGTGAATAATTGCCTTGATTTCCTCCAACGCTTCCTCGATCCATCCTTGAGAATCGCGCCGGATAATTTGATTGTCTATCGAAACTAAACATTATTAAATTGCGAATCAAATTAGCAACAGCTATAAAAGCGAGAGTAGTAAAAGCGAGAATGTAAAGCAGTTGTAACAGCATCTTCGTTTTCCTTTAGGGGCAGCAAGTTTTTAAACGTTCATTTCAATTGGGCTTATCAATACCGTTCGCTTCCAGCTGCAATGTAAAAATTGCTTCCACGGTTTAAATGAGTACGCCCATATTTAATTCAAGTAAAGCAGTCAATACAAAAATATATTTTTGTAGCATTAAGTACATTTTCTCTTAAACATCATTAAATTTAAAGAAGTTAAGAAAAAATATTTATGATTTTATGATTTGTGTTGCTCTTGTGAAACATCCTCTTGGGAGCGAAATCGCATCGCAACATTCCAGCATTCTGTAACTAACTTATGCCTTGGTATAAGCGTTGCCATATCAATCCCTACCTTTCCTTCTGCGACTCTAAACAACATTATGTCGTGTTTAACTTCATCAGCTGCAACTTTCACTCGCGTCAACAGGTCAGATTGATCCTGCTCATCCAAAAATGGTAGATGCTCTGTTTCTAGTAAGGTTTGCGATCGAGCCTTCCCAGTACTCAAAGTCTTCCAACAATGGCTGCAAGACTGTCTTGGGCAACTCTGGCTCCGGTAAATTCGAGTCTCGCATAAATGAGAGGAAAAATTCAATTTTTATTACTAATATTAACCTTCTTTAATATTCTTAACATTTTAAGCAGTGTGTTTTCAAAGCTAGAACCTTAAAACAATCTGTAAGTTTTATTACACTTTACTTATTATATATATTTATTTTGTAATTTGTACATATCCAAAAGACGTAATATTTAACCTTCGAGGTTGATATAGCTTGTTTTCTCAAAAAATATGTAAATACTGTTAACAACATTTGACACTGGGTGATGCAGCTTACCCCAAGGTCGTTAATATAGATGGAGTTCCAAAATATATAGAGTAATTTCTTCGTCAATGGTTAAACAGCCAATATCACCTCCCGACTCTCATAATCAATCGGCAGAACCGGAAAAAATTAATCTACCGCGTACCAGCGAATCTGAGGATTTAAAAAAAATTCGCCATACGACTTCTCACATCATGGCGATGGCGGTACAAAAGTTGTTTCCCCAGGCGCAAGTCACAATTGGGCCGTGGATTGAAAACGGCTTCTACTATGACTTTGAGAATCCAGAACCTTTTACCGAGAAAGATTTGAAAGCCATCTACAAGCAGATGGTAAAAATAATTAATCGTAAATTACCCGTTATCAGAGAAGAAGTCAGTCGCGAAGAAGCCGAACGTCGAATCAAAGAAATTAACGAACCTTATAAGTTAGAAGTCTTAGAAGATATTAAACAAGAACCGATTACTATTTACCATTTGGGTGATGAATGGTGGGATTTATGCGCTGGGCCTCATTTAGAAAATACCAGCGAATTAACCCCGAAAGCGATTGAGTTAGAAAGTGTTGCCGGTGCTTATTGGCGCGGAGATGAAAATAAAGCACAGCTACAGCGTATTTATGGTACTGCTTGGGAAAACCCCGAACAGCTAGCAGAATACAAGCGGCGTAAAGAAGAAGCAATGCGCCGCGACCATCGTAAATTAGGTAAAGAGTTAGGATTATTTATATTTTCTGATTTAGTTGGGCCTGGTTTACCGTTGTGGACTCCTAAAGGTACTTTACTGCGGACTCTTTTACAAGATTTTCTTCAGGAAGAACAGGTAAAACGCGGTTATTCACCAGTTGTAACGCCGCATATTGGCAAAGTAGATTTATTTAAAAAATCCGGGCATTGGCAGAAGTATAAGGAAGACTTGTTCCCCATGATGGCGGAAGACGAGGAAGCCGCAGCACAGGAAGAAGGTTTTGTTCTCAAAGCGATGAACTGCCCTTTTCACATTCAAATATATAACAGCGAACTGCGTTCCTATCGGGAATTACCAATACGTTTAGCTGAATTTGGTACGGTTTATCGCTACGAACAATCTGGAGAATTGGGTGGTTTAACACGGGTAAGGGGTTTCACTCAAGATGATGCTCATATATTTGCTACTCCCGAACAGCTTGATGAAGAATTCCTCAATGTTGTAGATTTGATTTTATCGGTATTTAACAAACTGCAACTAAAGAATTTTAAAGCCAGATTGAGTTTCCGCGATCCAGAAAACAAGGAAAAATATATCGGTTCCGATGACGCATGGGAAAAAGCTCAAGGTGCGATTCGTCGCGCTGTGGAAAAGTTAGGAATGGCTCACTTTGAAGGGATAGGTGAAGCTGCTTTTTACGGCCCTAAATTAGATTTTATTGTTAGCGATGCCTTAGAAAGAGAATGGCAATTGGGAACTGTACAGGTAGATTACAACTTGCCGTCAAAAGAAAGATTTAATTTAGAATACGTTGCTGAAGATGGTACTCGTCAGCATCCAGTAATGATTCACCGTGCGCCCTTTGGTTCCTTAGAGCGATTAATTGGTATTTTAATAGAAGAATATGCTGGTGATTTTCCTTTATGGTTAGCACCAGTACAAGCAAGGTTATTGCCTGTTACAGAAGTACAATTAGATTTCGCAAAAGATGTCGCTGCCAAAATGAAAATGTTAGGTATTCGTGCGGAAGTAGATACCAGTGGCGACAGACTTGGTAAACTAATACGTAATGCCGAAAAGCAGAAAATTCCCGTAATGGCTGTAGTCGGACAAAAAGAAGTAGAATCCAATACTTTAAGTATTCGTACCCGTGCTTCCGGAGATTTAGGAACCATGTCCGTATCCGAAGTACTGGACAATATGAAGAATGCTATTACCAATTACAGCAACTTTTAGGAGAGAATAGAAGTGGGCTAAAGCCCACTAGCTATTACCGAATTTATATAAATACCCAAAAAATAAGATTATGAGTACTCCAAAGGAAAGCATCCAATCTATTTTGAGACAGTTACCAGATAATTGTTCTGTTGAAGATATTCAATATCATTTGTATGTCAGCGAAAAAGTGCGACGTAGCATAGAAGTAGCCGATACTAGAGGAACAAGGACACACAATGAGGCCAAAGAACGTTTAAGCAAATGGCTTATCAAGTAGAATGGTCGCCTAAAGCTTTAGATGATGTAGAAGCGATCGCCGTATATATCTCTCGTGATTCTGCTTCCTATGCTGCTGCGGTAGTCAAGAAAATACTTGATGTAACTCGCAGTTTGAATCACTGTCCTACTGCTGGTGAAGTTGTACCAGAATTCGATGACGATAATGTCAGACAACAGTTTGCCTATATGTATCGAATTATCTACCGTATCAAAGGTCAGACGGTTACTGTAGCCGCAGTCACTTATAAAAAGAAACTGTTGGAGGAATTCGGCAAAGACTAATACATCCATCTAAACAACAACTTCAATCAAAGTAAAAACTCGGCTGTCTTCTACAGCCGGGTTTTTTCTATTGGAAGGGAGTAGGGAATAATTAGGAGTTATGAGTTAGATAGTATGAGAACTTACTCAAGCCCCAAAGATGATTTTTATTAATTCCACCTACTTAGGACAACAAGTACGGCTATAGCCAAAAAAATGTCAAAAAGTAAAAATATTTTCATATGACTATATGTCATAGTTTCTTAAATCAAAAATACTTAATAAGACAGCTTGTCAAAGATAAATAAATACTAAAGTTATTCTCAAATTAGTTGACAATTTATTTTAAATACCGATAATCTTTTGTGTATTCAGCAATATAAAGAAAGTTTAAAAAACGAACTTTCAAGTTAAATAAATGGCAATAAAAAATTTATGTCAGCAGGTGGAATAATTATGTATCCTCTGCTTATTTTCAGCATAATTTATTAGAAATGTTGATTGTGGAACGTCTAATGGTTTTTATGGAAATTTTCTAGTAGGCAAAAAATATTATCAACTTGCCGTATTTCAGTTAATCGCAAGCTCAAATAGCCATTTTTAAACATTAAATCGCGGACTAGTTGTGCAAGTTATGGAGCGAGTACGATAATTTTCCCGTGCAAAAATCGCGATACACAATCAGAAATCTAGCTCAGCTAATCTCAACAGTAATTTTTAGCAAAAAATCACACTTCGATTTAATGAAAAATAATTTCTACTTTTTTTCAATCTGTTTTCTTAACCTGTTTGTTGCTTACCCCTCACTTGCAAACGATGCTGAACTTAATCACACAGAATTAAAAGTTCAAACTCAATTAAATATCCCCAACCTCAGCGAAATCGAATTACCAGCAACTAATGCCAGTTTACTTCAACCACTAGAAATTAAAGTAAAAAAGACCGATGAAGACAACGAAGCAAACGAAGTAAATAATCCGACTCAAATATCTCAAACTAATCGTATAGAAGAAAAAGAAACAGATGATTACGATATTATATTAGAAGTTATTGGAGAAAGAAATACCTTACCAGAATCAACACCAATATACATTATTGAAAAAGAAGAAATTCAAAAGCAAGGTGCATCTAGTGTTGCTGATGTTTTGAAAAGAATGCCGGGATTTGTAATTAATGACGTTGGACATGGAGCAGACATTCATACAGGAACTTATTATCGCGGTGCATCTATCAATCAGTCGGTAATTCTCATCAATGGCAGACAGATAAATACTAATATTAATACTTATCATGGTGCCACAGATTTAAATAGTATTCCCACTGAAGCAATAGAAAAAATAGAATTATATAGCGGTGCAGCCAGCAGCTTGTATGGTTCCTCAGCAGTCGGTGGAGTTGTTAATATCATCACTAAGCAAGGTAGGGGCAAGCCAAAACTAAATGCTACTGCCGAATTTGGTTCTTTAAATTCAAATAATCAACAGTCAAGTTTTAGTGGGGGAACTGAAAAAGTTCGCTACAACTTAAGTTTTGAACGCTTTTTTATCGATAATAAATATCAAGTCCCTGTAGGTGCAGCTAACCGCGATGCAAATGGTAATTTATTTAATGCCGACACAGCCACCAGCACTTATTTTGGTAGTATTGCAGTTGATTTAAATCAAAAAAACACTCTGAGTTTAGACGTGAAAACGCTCAGCAGTCGTCGTGGTTTAGTTTATTTTGGTTTTCCTTTACAAAGAGACAGATTAGACCATGATGGATTAAATATTGGTTTAGCTTGGAAATCTCAACTAGCTAATAATTCTCAACTCACAACTACATTAGGATTTAACCAAGATTATTTTAATACATACGGTCCGACATTTTTTGAAAACGCACAATTTTATCGGACTGGAACTTTAGATACTCAACAATTTACTGGCAGATTAGATCATGAATGGAAACTTTCTCCAACTTACAGACTGCGTTGGGGTTTAGATGTAAATAACCTTAACTTAGATGGAATTACAGATAGTACTCGTCCAGATAGAATTGTTTTAAATGAATCAGAAAATAGAAGTTTGTTAAATACAGCTTTGTTTGCCGTTAATACTATTAATATTAGCGATGCATTTCAAGTTGATTTAGGATTAAGACAAAACTTTGATTCAGAATATGGAAATTACTTTAATCCTAGCGCTGGTTTTCGCTATGGAATATCACCAAATCTAGCTGTGCGTGGAAGTTGGTCTTCTGTACAAAGAAATCCTGGTTTAGACCAAAAATATCTTTATGATACTGTACATGGATGGTTGCCAAATAGTGATTTAAAACCAGAAACTGGTTCTAATTGGACTGCGGGAATTGATATTAATTTAGCATCAAATTTGACGGGACAATTTACTTATTTTGGCAGTAGTTTAGATGACCGTTTAGGTATAGTTCAAGGTCAATGGCAAAATATTGGGTTAGTTGATACCAATGGTTTTGAAGCTGCTTTACGGTGGAATGTAGCGCGTAATTGGTCAACATTTTTAAACTACACTTATACCGATGCCAAAATCAAAACCGGAACTGAATCCGGGTTACAGTTAGGTTTAATTCCTTACTCAAATTTACAAGCAGGATTTGGTTACGCAAAAGATGGATGGCAAGCAAATTTCTATGCAAATTATTCCAGTGGCGCTCGTCGAGCATTTTTTACCAATCCAAATGACAAAAACACCGATTTTTCATCATCTTATATAAACTTAGATCTCAGCGCTCGCGTACCTATCAATCAAAGTTTAGGACTAACATTTTATTTTGAAAATTTACTTGGAGAACAGTACGAAAGAGTAAATAGAATTTATAGTCCTGGTTTTACTTTTCGGCTTGGTTTAAGTTCAAATATTTAAACTTTTAACTAAAAATGGCTTAATCCAAGGAATCAATCACAAATATTGCAGTCGAATACACTGAAAATATGAATATCAATCATATAAATGTTAAAATTACCATTATGGTGTATTTAAGCGAAAAACAAAACAATCAGCAAGAAAAAAATGCCAGCTATAGTTAAACTACAACTCTCTCTAGAAACTTTAGTAGAAGCTATTTCTTCCTTAGATTTAGAAGAGAAATGTCAACTTAAAGAAATAATTGAACAACAAATTTTTGAAGCTGAAGAAGCGGTTTATGAAGATAATTTAGAAACACATAAAGAAATACAAGCTGTTCGCGCTGAGTATGTCGCTGGTGAGTCCATTACTATAGATAAATATCTTACTAATCGCTCAAATTAAGTATTATGAGCGAGTACACTATACTCATTTAAAAATCAGTACAAAAGCAGATTGACAATTTGCCAAATGATTTTGTTGAGCGCGTTATTGAAAAAATCAAAAATCTTGCTTCAGAACCACGTCCTGATGGAGTTGTTAAATTAAAAGGTTACGATAATGAGTATCGTATCCGGATTGGTGATTACAGAGTTCGTTACATACAAATTTTACAATGTAAGCATCGAAAAGATGTTTATAGAAAAGGTTGATTTGCAACCAACAACTTTCACCCGAAGGGTGTGGCTCATCAACTATCAACTAACAACTAACCAAAATTAATGGGGGTGATGCATTCATCACCCCCACCAAATATTTACACAACGATTTAATAGCACCAGCCCGGAATTTCGTACTTAACTACTCAGCAATTTTAACCAAACTAGCAACATTTGAATCTGCTAAAGTTGGTGCGGAAATAACTTTAGAATACAAACTCGATGGTTGTTTGGATGCAATTACTGGTAGGGCTTCACGTGCATGAACTGCTAATTGTTGCGTCTTCACATCATAAGTTTGTGTTGCCAATTTCGGATACAAACCGATACCGATGATTGGAAGTAATAAACAAGCGGCAATGAAAAGTTCGCGGGGTTTTACATCGGTTACTATTGATTCCATTTGTAATTCTTCATTCTGCTTGCCGTAAAATACCTGTTTCAACAAAGAGAGCAAATAAATCGGAGTCAAAATTACGCCTACGGCACTTAACAATACAACTACAACTTTAAAGCTGGAGCTATATACGTCGCTGCTAGACATACCGAGGAATACCATTAATTCGCCAACAAAACCGCTCATTCCTGGTAGCGCTAAGGAAGCCATTGCACCAGCGGTATACAAAGCAAAGGTTTTGGGCATTACTTTCGCCATACCACCCATTTTATCCATCGCTAAGGTGTGGCTGCGTTCGTAAGTTACGCCGGAAAGGAAGAATAATGCTGCTGCAATCAAACCGTGGGAAATCATTTGTAACATGGCACCGCTCATCCCAATTTCGGTGTAGGAACCGATTCCGATTAACACGATACCCATGTGAGCAATTGAAGAATAAGCCAAACGACGCTTCAAGTTGCTTTGTGCGAAGGCACAGCAAGCACCGTAAATAATGTTAACTACACCCAAAATTATTAATACGGGAGCAAAAACAACGTGAGCGTTGGGCAGCATTTCCATGTTGATGCGGATTAATGCATAACCACCCATCTTTAACAATACGCCAGCCAAAATCATTGAACCTGGTGCAGAAGCTTCACCGTGAGCATCCGGCAACCAAGTGTGAAGAGGGAAAATTGGCAGTTTTACGCCGAAGGCAATCAAGAAACCTGCATAAGCAAGCATTTCAAGAGTTTTGGGATATTGCTTCATTCCCAAAGCTGTCATATCGAAAGTTACGGTATCGCCAGAGAATGCCATTGCAAACGCTGCTACCAAAATAAATATAGATGCTGCCGCTGTATAAATAATAAATTTAGTTGCCGCATAGCGACGTTTTGGTCCTCCCCAGATGGAAATTAGCAGGTATACGGGAACCAACTCAATTTCCCACATCAAGAAGAACATTAATAAATCTTGAGCGACGAATACGCCAACCTGAGCGGCGTACATCACCATCATCAAACTATAAAATAAACGTGGCTTATTTGTGACTCTCCAAGCCGCAAAAATCGCCAAAGTATTAATTAAGCCTGTTAATAAAATTAAGGGCATTGACAAACCGTCAACTGCCACAGACCAATTTAAACCTAACTGCGGTACCCAAGCATATTTTTCAACAAATTGCAATGATGCATTCTGAAAATCATAATTTTGCCAAAAGGCACAAATCATTAATGTAAAGTCGGCGATCGCCACTCCCAAAGCAAACCAACGAACGGTTTTACCATCTTTATCAGGAAGTACGGGAATCGCTAGTGCTGCCAAAGCGGGCAACAAGATTATAGAAGTTAGCCAAGGAAATTCGCTCATTACTGACAATCGCTTTACAATTTCTCTTAATGTTTACATTATATTAAGCAATTTATAGTTTTGTAAACAGAATTTACCCCTATAAAATGAAAATTTAGACCTTTTTTAGTAATAAATACTCAAAAAAAACGGTGTTTTTGATCCAAATCATAAATAATTGTTAATAAAACAAAAAACGGCGACTACAGCCACCGTTGCAATTTGTAACATAAACTCTGTCTTGTAGGAGTTGAAAATTAGTAAAGTTTTTCAATAACTAACCAAAAATATAGAAATGTATGCTTGAAGCGAAAAGCAATTTCTATAAATAAAGAAAATTTGGAAGCCAACGTATTCTAAACTGTTCCTTCCCCATTCCCTACTTCCTAATCAAACAATCCGGTTAACAATCGTCCAAACTTCTCCATCAGAACGAACGTAAGGAACGGAGATAGTTTTAAAGCCTGTAATAAACGGTTTGTAATATACCTGCCAATAAAGCGGAGTTAGATTGTCGGCACAATTTTTGAGACTATTGACTTCTGTAGCAAGTTCTGATGCTAGCTGATTTATTCGTTCTGCATGAGCTTTAGCTTTGGTTTTAGCTTCTTCCAATTGTTCTATCTGCTCGGAAAGACGGGTTATATATCCCGAACGAGATTTTTTTATGATTGTTTCTTTTTCTGCTAATTGAAATTCTAAAGCTGCGATCGCCTCATCTATACCTTTAAGCTCGGCAAACAGTTGAGGATTTTCTCTTGCTTGACGACGATAAGCTTCTGCTATTGCTTGGGGTGAATTATCATTATCTTCAGAAGGCGTAATATTCACGGCAAGAGAAGCACCTTCTCGGCGCAGTTGATCGATTTGAGAACGAATCACCTCAATTTCTGCCCGAACATCTTGCATAATTGCTTTTTATCCTTGAACGACGCTTCTTGCTCCTTGATTATCAATTTGGAGCGTTTGTACTTGTGCTTTAATTCCTTGATTTTCCCATTCGTGAGCCATAGCTGCCGCTACAGCTTGAGAATTAGCGGTATTAGTTAATGCAAGTAATGTTGGTCCCGCACCGCTGATAACCATGCCGTAAGCACCAACTGATAAGGCTGCGGCGTTTATTGCATCGTAATTATTAATCAGGGTTTTTCGGTAGGGCTGATGTAACTTATCCTGCAAAGCAGCCCGCAACCAATTTTGATTACCAGTTTCCAATCCCCGCAATAGCAACCCCAGGTGTGCCGTGTTGAAAATCGCATCTCCACGGCTTACTTGAGTTGGTAATACTTGCCGCGCTTCGCTAGTTGAAAGTTCAAAATCTGGAATTGCTAGTACTGGTACGACATCACTACACCAGGGAATATCACAAATTTCCCATCCCGTATCGCTTGTGGCAGCTAAACGACATCCACCTAAAAGCGCCGGAACCACGTTATCCGGGTGTCCTTCCATTATGATGGCTAATTCCATTACCTGCGTTGGTGTTAAAACTTCACCTGCCAATACATTCGCGCCGATTAATCCACCAACAATAGCTGTGGCGGAACTACCCAAACCCCGCGCTAGTGGAACCCCTAATTTAATCTCAATTTTTACTGGGGGTGGTGTTTGTTCTATATGTTGAAAAAATTTTACAAATGCTTGATATACAAGATTGCTTTCATCGGTTGCTACTTTTGCTGATTCGCTTCCGGTAACTGTAATAACTAGCTTTTTGTTTGGATTAACTTCTTCTCGAATAAACTTCAATTCATTATAAAGCGTTAAAGCTGCACCAATACAGTCAAACCCAGGGCCTAAATTCGCAGTTGTTGCGGGAACAGTTACGCAGACAGAAGAAACAACAGACATCAAATAAATTTAACTAAATAAAAAATTTCAGCATTAATTAATCAGCATCTCATATAAATCAGGACTTACACAAAAAATCTCAGAAGCATATTGACTGCTTTGTTGCGGGAGGATGTTTACCGTCATAATTATTTATCAAACTCGGAGCCATTAACCAATACCTTTGCCAATTTACGAGGGTTCAACGGCAGTAGAAACTTTATTCTTGTTTGTTTTTTGTCGTCCACGTCGTAGAAGTTCAGCGCCTCAACCTTAGCGACCAAAATTTCTCTAGTTTTATACATTGGCTTGCTGCGGTGCGGCAAAAGTAACTATTGTGCAGCATCCCCTTGTCAAAATATGTCACTTAGTGCCATAATGACATTTAGTGACAAAAAAATAGAACCTGATGCCAATCAATGGAAAAAATGCTCACTGTGTGGAGTATCACCGTAACTGGTATAACAACAAGCAATCAAGAGTTAGGAAAGGATGGGTGAGCAGCGGCGCGAGCGGATGCGTTTGGAAATCTCCCGTGAAGCAGCGCGCTTGTTCTGGGAGCAAGGTGTCACTGCTACAACCGGCGAGCAGATTGCAGATGCAGTAGGCATTTCAGTACGTACCCTCTGGCGGTACTTCCGCAACAAGGAGAGCTGTGTCGAGCCGGTCTTAGCGCAGGATGCAGAGGAGTGTGTGGCGGTGTTGCGCCGTTGGCCTCGGGAGGTTTCCCTCGAAGATCACCTCGTCGAGTGGGCGACGAATCGCTCCAAAGATCCCGATCAGCAGTCCTACGACGATGCCGTGATCAAGATGACCGTGCTAGCTGAAAAAGAGCCGGATCTGCGGACGGCCTGGCTAATGGCTCACGATCAAATAGAGCGCGATCTGGTCGAGATCATCGCGGATCGTTTGCGCCGCCCGGCTGATGATATCCAGGTGCGTCTGCACGCGGCGGCTGCCACCGCAGTCTTGCGCGTTATTAGTGAAGATGTCAGTGCCGCCCTTATGGCGGGAGCCGATCGCGCCTCTATCGGCAACCCGCTCAAGCACATGGCTCACGCCGTGCGCGTAGCCACTGGTGGAGCCGTCGGCAACCCGGTCGATCCCTGAAGCCATTGGCAACCGCAGCCAAGCACCACATACACACACTAATGGAGGAAACGAAGATGGAGATGCAAGGCACCGAAAGAACGCCGGGAAAAACGATTGAAAAAGCGACTTACGTAGAGGCCGCCCGGCGAGGTAAGCATCGGAGGTGGCGGTACCTGCTGGGACTGGTGGTCATCCTCTTTGCGTGGCTGGTGGTCGGGACTGGTGCCAGCGTACTCGTCGCGTTCGCGCTCAGCGGCCAGCCGGATTACTCCGTGCTTGGTCCTTTCGGGAAGTTCTTGTTTGTTATGGTGGGTTTCCCGTTCTTCCTCGCGGGGGTTCTCATCGCCGTTACCCGTATCCACCGCCGCTACCCCCGGACGCTGGTGACGGCGCGGGAGCGGATCGATTGGCGTCGCGTCGGTCAGGGGTTTGTGGCGTGGTCCGTTCCAGCGTGTCTGATAGGCGCGCTGGGACAGTACCTCTTCTACCCCGACACCTTTACCTTCAACTTCGACTTGGCGACGTTCGCGCTCTTCGTGCCACTGGCACTGGTCTTCACTGCGATCCAGACGACCACGGAGGAGCTTTTCTTTCGCGGATACATCGTGCAGGGCGCGAGCATGATCTGGGCCAACCGCGTCTTTCTGGCGATCGTGGCGGCCGTGATCTTCACCCTGCCGCACCTCTTAAACCCAGAGGCGATCGCAGGCGGCTGGCTCACGGTCTTTTCCAACTACTTCCTCGCTACAGGTCTGTTGTGGACCGTGGTCTCGTTGATTGACGGAACCACTGAACTCGCCATCGGCGCACACTTCGCGAACAACATCATTGGCATACTCCTGTTCAACATAGCCGGAAGCGCCGTGACCACACCGGCTCTGTTCACAATCAGCGAGTTCCACGCGACCTACGTGGCGCTATCGGTGCTGGTTGCAATACCCGTGTTTCTGGCGATCGCCTACGGAGTATTCAAGCGTAAAGCCCCAACCCATTTCCCAGAGCCACCGCAGGTCGTCAGTGATTTTGAAAGTTCGTAAAACCACAAGCAAATGCACTAAAGGATTGATCATCATGTCTAAATTCTCTTCTAACCACCCGCAGGAATCAGAAGATACCGCCGAGTTCTCTAGTCGGCCTGCACACAACCGGCTCACACGTCCGACTTTGCCCGAGGCCATTGTTGGTCTTGTCGTCCTTGGCGTAGTCACGTTCGGCGGCGGCTCACAACTTTCGCGGCTCGGACTCGATCCTGTGGTCTATGGACTGGTTCTCACCGCGCTGTCTGGTGTCGCTGGCATCGCCGGGTTTGCAGCCGCTGTGCTGCTACGCATCCGTTCCCTCAGCGCCTTCGGCGTGCGTCCGGTCTCTCGGCGGTGGCTATTCATTGGGGCCGGAGCAGGACTAGTTGCCTTCGTGGTCAAGAGTCTGGCGGTCTTGGCCTACATCGAGATCACCGGAAATAGCGTCCCCTATCAGACCATGTACGCCGAAGGTGGCAGTGGCGGGGTGCTGTCCTTGATCCTGGCGACGCTGTTTATCAGTTTTCTCACACCCCTTGGCGAGGAGTTACTCTTCCGGGGTGTCATCACCACCGTCCTGCTCCGCCACGGTCGTCCGGTTATCGCGGTCGTGGGCAGCGCCTTGACCTTCGCGATCGCTCACGGCATCACCGTCTTCCCCGCAGCCTTGCTCGTGGGTCTGATCACCGCCGAAATCTACCGCCGCAGCGGCTCGGTCTGGCCCGCTGTCGTCGTCCACATTGTTTACAACCTGCCCCAACTCCCGTTAATGGTAGCTGCTGGCATAGGCTGATATGACGAATCATTTGGAGATTAAACCAATGGCAACTCTGAAACAATTCGCGATTTTATTTGTATTGGGCAGTGTGGGAATTGCGATGGTTACGATTACGTCGGCTCCATTAGTTGAGCAACAGTTGGCGAAACTGTCTCCAGAAACACTGGAAAAAGTGTCTCCACTGTGGATTTTAATGCTTCTACAAGGACTACAGCTTACAGTTCTACTGGCAATCAGCATTCTGATTGGAATTGGTTGTGCCTATCGCGTTGGATTACGCTCACATTTGATTGATCATTGGGTGTTTCACATCGCTAAGTCTCCATCTTTTGCCGTTGAGATGAAGTGGAGTTTGGGTGTAGGTGCAGCAACGGCGATCATTCTCTTGTTGCTCGATCGGTTGATGCAACCTGTCCTACCTGAAGCGCTACGGGCAGCCAATAATACAGAGCCAAGTTGGTTGAATTTGCTCACAGCAATGTTCTATGGCGGCATCACTGAGGAAATTTTGATGCGCTGGGGTTTAATGTCGCTGCTGGTTTGGATCGCGTGGAAAGGGCTAAAACAAGGCGTTACGTTGCCAAGTCAAGGGATTTACCAGGGTGCGATCGTTCTAGCCGCGCTGGTATTTGGACTACTACACCTGCCAGCAACTGCCGCGATTGTTCCCCTCACTCCAGTTGTGATTATTCGGGCGTTGTTACTGAATGGGATTGGGGGGATTGCGTTTGGTTGGCTCTTTTGGCAATACTCGCTTGAGACTGCGATGTTATCCCATGTCAGCGTTCATGCCTTTTCCTTTGCTCTTAGACTTTTGCTGGCAAGGTTAGCTTAAGTTTTGGAATAGTTCTCGTAGGGCTAGCACTGCCCACAAAGCTTTACCGTGAAAGGTTTTACAAAGAAAGGTTTTAGGAGTTACGCAATCTGTCAGAAAATCAAGGTTTTGGGATTGCTTCCTTACGTCGCAATGACGGAAATACGTAGTTAGTGCGTAAGTCCTAGGTTTTAAAGATGGTGGGCAATGCCTACTACTTGAATTGATGCTCAACTCTACAGTTTTAAGGTGGTAAATAACATGATTAAGTACAAAGATTTTGCGCCTCGGATTACTGAACGGGGACCTTTCGGTGGCCCTTCCGATTACGAATCCTTCTCTGAGGTTGTGAGTGCTGTAAATCAGTGGATTGAAAATACAACGATACAGGTGATCAATGTTGAAACTGTTGTTTTACCCGATCGGATTAAAGGCATGGGTGATGGTGACTACGGAGTGACGACCAGTAATGCTTTCTACCCAGTGATGATCAGTCAGGGTCTTGCAATCAATTACTTTCAATGTGTACGTGTCTGGTACAGAGAATAAGCTTTATCGAAAAGAGAAAAAAATGAAACGATTTACCTTGTTTACTTTCCTATATCTCGCGCTGGGAGTTTGTCTGAGTGCGATCGCGCTTGGATACCCCAACCTGGCTTCGAGACTTCAAACAAGCTTGTTTAGCAGTGCAGGAATGTCCTACATCGCTTGTATCCTCAGCACCTTCCCATTTTGGCGTGAGACGGCAATCCGCTTCTATCGCAGACGGAATTCACTGGTCATCGTACCCTGGTTGGTGATTGGATTCATTATTATTTGGACGATCTGGGAGCTTCAGAGTCAGAACTGGACGATGGCAGCCATTTTACAAGCGCTTTCGTGGATATTAATTGTCTTGCTGCAAGCAGAACTCATTGTGATTACGTGGCAAGTGAATTCTGAACGTTAATATTTCAATCGGACGATGCCGAAACGAACTCGTTCTTCACCATAAGAATCTGGAAGAAATCAAGCATTAGAACTTAGTACACTCCAGATCAACACGAGATTAATGCTGAGGGAAGCAGAGGATTTCAGCCTCATGCCTTTCAAAGGCCAATACATTAGAACTTTTCAACACAGAGGGATGAATATGAAAACTTGGATTTTGATGCTGCTAATTTTAGCAAGCGTGAGCTTGTTCGGGTGCGACGATAGCAAATCGAAAGAGCGATTGAATAGCACGATGAACAGTTGGATTGGTCGGGATATCAATGAGTTTGTTCGCAAATATGGTACACCCACGACGACACTCACGTTACCCAATGGGAACACAATCTATTCTTACAGAACGGATCGAGAACGGGCGTTTAAGCAGCCAATCCATGTGAATGAGTCTGAGAACCGTCGAGGCGATAAAACTACGCTGATTACCGGAGGCAACACGATTGTTGATCGCGATTTCTGTGAGATCAATGTCGAGTTCGATCGCTCCAGCGAGATTCAATCCTGGCGCTATGACGGCGATTCTGCCAAACTTTGTAACATTAAAAGCCTGCCGAAAACGCTCCAGAAGCAATTACAAAAGGACGGCATTCTTCCCTAGAAGCTGCCACAAAAATGTAGTCAAACCATTTCAGACGACAAAGGAGAAAGCAATGTCATTCCCAAAAAGGATTCAAAAGATACCGATGCGCCGCGTAGCCCTTTTCGCGATCGCGCTACTCTTTACCACTCATTTCGCCTCCGCCTGCACGGAGTCTACAGCAATGATGCCTACAGTCACCTATCCTGAAACCAAACGAGTCAATGTCGTCGAAGAACATTTCGGGCAGAAGATCGCCGACCCCTATCGCTGGCTGGAAAACGATGTCCGCAACGACAGGTCAGTTGCCGCCTGGGTCGAATCACAGAACAAAGTTACCAACGCTTATCTCAATACGCTGCCCGGTCGAGATATTTTCAAGAACCGACTGAAACAGTTGTATAACTATGAGCGGTTCAGCATTCCGGTCAAAAAGGGGGGGCAGTATTTCTACCTCCATAATTCCGGACTTCAGAACCAGCAGGCTCTTTATGTCCGCGACAGCGTGGATAGCGCAGGGCGCGTGCTGATCGATCCCAATAGTTGGGCAAAGGACGGGGCGACCGCACTTGCCGAGTGGTCAGCTTCTAATGATGGCAAGCGCGTGGCTTATGCGGTGCAGGATGGCGGCACAGACTGGCGCACGATTCGGGTACTGGACGTAAACACGGGCAAGGTGCTCGACGATGAAGTCAAATGGGCGAGGTTCACCAGCATCGCATGGGCTAAAGACGGCTCTGGCTTTTTCTACGCCCGTTACCCTGAACCGAAGCAGGGCGAAACGTTCCAGGCGAGCGTGACCAATCATGCCGTCTATTTTCATGCACTCAACACCCCCCAGGCGCAAGATCGGCTGGTCTATGCAACCCCAGATCAGCCGAATATGCTGCATACCTTGAGCATCACCGAAGACGGGCGTTATCTCGCGATCGCTTCTACGCCCATTTCAGCGACCAACACACTGACCGTGGTGGATCTCCAGAGCGCTGATTGGAAGCCTCGCAAGCTGGTCGATAATCTTGATCATCAATGGAGTGTCGTCGGCAATGTGGGGACGAAGTTCTTCCTCATGACTAGCCAGGACGCGCCTCGCTTCAAGGTCGTGACGATGGACATCGCTGCCGCCGACCCAGTGATCACGGATGTAGTGCCGGAGCAGGATTCAGTTTTGCTCAATGCGTCGCTGGTCGCTGGACGGTTACTGATCTCCTATCTGGCTGACGTGAAGACGGAAATTCGACGCTACACGCTAGATGGCAAAGCGGACGGCGTTGTAAAGCTGCCCGGTATCGGCACCGCGATCGGCTTCGAGGGCGACCAAGACGATCAGGAAACCTTCTTCGTCTTCACCAGCTTCAACACTCCGGGCGTAATCTATCGATACGATGTCGCCAGCAACACGGCGCGGGTGTGGGCACAACCCAAGGTCGCCATCGATCTCAACCGGATCGCGGTCGAACAGCGGTTCTACAGGTCGAAGGATGGCACCCGTATCCCGATGTTTATCGTCCGACGCAAGGATGTGACCAGTCCGGCACCGACCATGCTCTATGCCTATGGAGGATTTGGAATCCCCATACTTCCCGCTTTCTCGCCGGACTGTTTGGGGTGGGTCGAACAGGGCGGAGTATTCGCGATCGCGAATATTCGCGGAGGCTCCGAATATGGCAAGGCATGGCACGAAGCAGGTCGTCGTCAGAACAAGCAAAATGTCTTCGACGATTTCATCGCGGCGGGCGAGTATCTTAAGGCGCAGGGAGTCACGACCCAAGACGGCTTGGCGATTCAGGGCGAATCGAATGGCGGACTCCTGATCGGCGCAGTGGTCAATCAGCGACCGGATCTGTTCGCCGCTGCGCTGCCCGGTGTCGGTGTCATGGATATGCTCCGCTTCGACCAGTTCACAGGCGGGAAATTATGGGTAGACGAATTTGGCTCTCCGGCGCAGGAAGCGGATTTCCGTAACCTCTTGAGCTATTCGCCTTATCACAACATCCAGTCCGGCAAAACCTATCCCGCGATTCTCGCTACCACTGCCGATACGGATGATCGCGTGGTTCCAGGGCACACCTTCAAATATGTCGCTGCACTCCAGGCGGCGGAGATTGGTGACAAGCCCCACCTTGCCCGGATTGAGACGCGGGCGGGACATGGAGCAGGCAAGCCCACCGACAAGATCATCGAGGAGACGGCAGATATGTGGGCGTTTGCCGCGCACTGGACTGGGCTCGATGTGAGGTCTCCGCAATAAGTACGAACCTGAACAAGTCCAAACTTGAACATCCGCCACAATTTCCACCTAAAACTATCAAAAAGGATGCATACAAGGACTGGATGTAAAGTAGGGGAACTGAGTTAATTTTTGATTGTTGATGGTCGAATCACAGTGAATCGATCCATAAACAAATCACGATGTTTCCTTGAAGTTATGGTCAACTCTACAATTTTAAGGTGGTGGATAAAATGATTAAGTACGAAGATTTTGTGCGTGGGATTACTCAACGAGGACTTTTCGGCGAACCTGCCGAGTATGAATCCTTCTTTAAGGTTGTTAGTGCTGTAAATCAGTGGATCGAAATATAGAACAATACAGGCGGTCAATGTTGAAACCGTTGTTTTATCAGCTACCAAGAGCGACGGGTTCGCTAAACACCATAAGAATCTGAAAGTAGTCCAGCATTGAGACTTACTATACTTCAGTATACATAGAACATTACACAACACAACTCGAAACATGGAGTTCAAGAGCATTATGGAACAAACACTCGAACAGAATAAAACATTCATCCGCAATCACTTTGAAGAGATTGTGAACCGCAAGAATTCTGCCATTGCTTACCAAAACTTCGCACCTAACTTTATAGATCATGAAGAACCTTTTGTAGGATTGGTGAGTCCCGAACTGGTTAAGCAGACGATGGAGAAAGCATATGTAAAGTATCCCGATTTGCACGTTACAGTCGAGGACATGATCGCTGAGGGTGATAAGGTTATGGTGCGGTGTCTGTGGCGCGGAACCGATTTTTCTACAGGAAAGAAGATGGAGTTTAAGGGCTTTGTACTTTGGAGATTAGCAGATGACAAACTTGTTGAGCGTTGGCCAACGATTACACCGCCGATTAGGTAAGGTATCCCTTTTTCAGTCTTTGTTGAAACAGGAAAACAAAATAATATTTCAGTGTAAAGTTGCCTTAGTCACTGGAGGAGCATCGGGCATTGGCAAGCTACTGCGTTAGTGAATATAATTTGTAATTCGTAATTCGTAATTAATTCCCCATAAATGAATGATGCTTGTTGGCGAATTAAAATCAATACTTAGGAACTTGCGATTTAATAATGTAGCAATAGACGAATCTAGGTTTACCATCTTTAGCTTGATTCAGACTTTGAAAGTGGTATTTTATTTTCAGGCAAGTCCCTTACATAAAAAAGTTTCCTGCTATCGAAGCTTAAAAAATTAAAAACCGGGCTTATTTAATCAACAAGTCCGGTTTTTACCTAATATTGAATTGCAGGCAACTGAAGTTAGCGTTAAAAGATGTTAAATTTAATTTAGAGATAAGCAATGCAAAAGGGACTGGGTAAGTCCCAATCCCGAAAAAGCGGGTTAACCGCTATTTATTTAATTGAGTTAACCCGTGCAGCTTTGGGAACGCGCAGAAAATTTCTATTGCAATACCAACTTAACGTTAGCATTTTGCAAACCGCGTTGCTTGACTTCGGTCAAAGTCTTGTTAACAGCATACTTCTGGTTGATGGAATTGATTAACTCGGTCTGGTTGTGCTTCTTAGCAACACCCCATAAATCGGCAATCAAGTCGAAGGAACCGTCGCTGTTGCGAGACCAACCTAAATCATATTCGCCTTCTAAAACTGCAACGATGTCAGAACGAACGCGCTGACCGTTATAACCACGAACATCAGCTTCAGACTTAACGGTGATACCTAAATCGCTTAAAGAAGCTTTGAGAATTTCAGCGTCGGTAATTTTGGTACGTAGAGTGCTAAAATGAGACATTTGGGTTTCCTCCAAAAAGAAGATTGAGATTAAGACAACGGTTTTTTTTAGGCTAAGCCGCGTTTATAATTACGCGGTTTTTTTATTTACTAGCTTTGGGTTTGCTAGTCTTTGCTCCTGCGTTAACAGGAGAAAGCTTGTTAAAACTCCATTCGCTGATATTCAGCTACGGAGGCTGCGGCTGGACGCGCTCTTTGTCTCGCCCAGTCTCTAAGCGCGGTTACTTGCTCTTGCATCGTTCGAGACAGCGGTAACGTCGCTTTGAGTGCAGCAATAATATCTAGCTGGGTGAACTCGCGGTCTTGGGCAAAGGCTTCATACATTGCCGCTACAATCGCTTGTTCAATTTCCGCCCCAGAGAAGCCATCAGACATCTTGGATAACTGTTCCAAATCGAATCTAGTGATGTCTTTACGGCGCTTGTTTAAGTGGATTGTAAAAATATCTTGCCGTTCCTGAGATGTAGGCAAATCCACAAAGAAAATTTCGTCAAATCGACCTTTTCTTAAAAACTCTCCTGGCAAGCGTTCAACCCGGTTGGCAGTAGCCATCACGAACACGGGTGATTTTTTCTCTTGCATCCAAGTTAGAAAAGATCCAAATATTCGGCTGGAGGTTCCTCCGTCAGAATCACCAGAACCAGAGCTACCAGCAAAGGATTTATCTAATTCATCAATAAATAATATTGCTGGAGAAATAGATTCCGCTGTTTTTAGGGCATTACGCAAGTTGGCTTCACTTCGTCCTACCATTGAGCCATCGTAGACTCGCCCCATATCCAAGCGTAAAATCGGTAATCCCCATAGTTTTGAAGTTGTTTTTGCTATTAAAGACTTTCCACAGCCCGGAACCCCTAGAATTAACATTCCTTTCGGTTGCGGTAAACCATATTCTCTCGCTTTCTCCGTGAAAGCATCCGAACGCTGGGTTAGCCAATTTTTTAATTCTTCCAAACCACCAACAGCTTCGAGAGTTTCATCTTCTTCAATGTATTCTAATATTCCATTGCGTCGGATTAGCTGCTTCTTCTCAGATAAAACTATATCTACTTCTTTTTCTGTTAGCTGTTTCTTAGTTACCTGAGCTTTGCGATATACTTTCTCCGCCTCATCTCTGGTAAGTCCTAAAGCCGCTCTTAATAACTTTTCCCTTGCTTCGGTTGTTAATTTCCGCGCATTTTGTTGACCTATATGACTATCGAGAACTTTATTCAGGTCAGACATATTTGGCAACGGGAAGTCAAGTACCACAACTTCCTTCTCTAACTCGATGGGAACCTGCTGCACTGGTGACATCAAAATTATATTCTTTTGAGTACCTTTAAAGCTGGCGATCGCATCTCGTAAAGACCTAGTTGTTGCAGGTGCATCAATAAACGGATGTAAATCTTTAAGAACAAATATACTAGGTTCTTTTTGACGGATAATCCACTCAATCGCCGCTTCTGGAGAAACGGTATTGTGTTGAGTTACGCTTTTACCTTGACCATACTCCACGATACCGTGGGTTACAGTCCATACATACAATCGACGCTGTGGCTTTGAAGATTGAGTGATCGAATAAATTGCTTGCTCGGCCCGCTCTTCCTCGGAGGTAACAAGGTAGATTAAGGGATATTGAGCCTGAATTAGTATACTGAGCTCTTCTTTCATATATCAACCTACTTGAGACCTAAAGACACTACAGACATCGTTCATCATTTCAAATTTCAGTTAAATTTCGGTAAAGATAGAATTATGAATTAACTATCCATAATTCAAGCTTGGTTAACAAGGAACTAACTCCTCGGAGCCTTCTTGGTTAACTTCGCAATCTTGCTCTATCTCGTTGACAGAAACATCTTTACCAATCACTCCTGGCTGATTGCCTAGAGCAACCAATTCCCCTTCACGCAAGACTAGTGAACTTTCGCAGTTGGGACATGAGTAAACCCTGTGAGTTCTTCCGTAAGAACCTTCGACTTCATCTACTAATTCTGAATTCGCTAGATAAAATACGAGGGCACGCTCGGCAAGCTCTGACATTGGTTCGCTCTCAACTGCTGAACGTATTTTTAAACTTTTGTGCAGTTCTGGGGATAGATACAAAGTAACTTTTTGCTTAGCTTGCATATAACTATGAATGCGTTCTTACCCGGGTATGTATCTCACGATATCTGCTCTCCCATTACTTGTCAAGACTGCAAAGCGTTTTGACGCTATTTTCGTAATATTTCTTTACAATAGGATAAGAATCATTCCAGTTTTAGCCATGAAGGAATAGAGTGAAAAGCAAGAATAGAAGGCTTTTCCGGCATAAATAATCGCGTGACTCTAAAAAGTTAAAAATAATTTACTTTTTGGTGAGAGTATATTTTTCAGGCTTATTTGCCAAAAAACTTCAAGTTAGTATCGCCATGATGGTTGAGAGGGGACACAAACCTGATAGATTTAGCTATCAGCGAGTATAAAAAGCGTAAAAATGAAAGTCCTGGTTATTGGTGGAGACGGCTATTGCGGTTGGGCAACCGCACTTTACCTTTCAAATCGTGGTTATGAAGTTGGAATTTTAGATAATTTAGTGCGTCGGCACTGGGATAATGAATTAGGTGTACAGACTTTAACGCCCATTGCACCAATTCAACAACGCATCCAGCGCTGGAAGGATTTAACAGGTAAATCTATCGATTTGTTTATCGGCGATATTACCAACTATGAGTTTGTCCAGAAAGCTCTGCATGAATTTGAGCCAGAATCCGTAGTGCATTTTGGCGAACAGCGTTCGGCTCCTTTTTCGATGATTGACCGCGAACACGCTGTCTTAACACAAGTTAACAATGTTGTTGGCACCTTGAACATACTTTACGCAATGCGTGAAGATTTCCCCGATTGCCATTTAGTCAAGTTGGGGACAATGGGTGAATATGGTACGCCTAACATCGATATCGAAGAAGGCTATATCACCATCGAGCATAACGGACGGAAAGATACTTTACCTTATCCCAAGCAACCAGGTAGTTTCTACCACCTGAGTAAAGTTCACGATAGTCACAATATCCACTTTGCCTGTAAAATTTGGGGATTGCGAGCTACAGATTTGAACCAAGGGGTAGTTTACGGTGTCTTAACCGAAGAAACGGGTATGGATGAAATGCTGATTAACCGTCTTGACTATGATGGTGTATTTGGTACCGCACTAAACCGTTTCTGTATCCAAGCTGCTATTAATCATCCTTTAACCGTTTACGGTAAAGGTGGACAAACTAGAGCCTTCCTGGATATTCGAGATACAGTTAGGTGTGTTGAATTGGCGATCGCCAACCCAGCACAATCCGGAGAATTCCGGGTATTTAATCAGTTTACCGAGCTTTTCAGCATCAACGACTTAGCAATGATGGTGAAGAAAGCTGGTAACGCAATCGGACTGAATGTTGATATCAATCATTTGGAAAACCCCAGAGTAGAGTCAGAGCAACACTACTTTAATGCTAAAAACACCAAGCTTTTAGATTTGGGTTTAGAGCCTCACCTGCTTTCTGACTCACTGTTAGATTCCTTGCTCAATTTTGCTGTTAAATATCACTCTAGAGTTGATAACAACCAAATTTTGCCGAAAGTTTCTTGGCATAGAAAATAGCAGGAATGGATTTTTAGTAGTTAGTTGTTTAGTTGTGAAGCAATAGTACTAACTGCTAGCTGCTAAAAATTTCTTCATCGCTACTTCTTCACCGATTAATATGACTTAATGTCCGCGCTATGGCTTTAAATTTTATTCAAATTGAAATATTTTAGCTCCGATAGCTGAATGGCGGCTTTCCGCGACGAAGATATTCGGCTTTCTAAAAAAATATGATTGCCTCCACAATATCCCTTCGCAACAATCTATATTTTTATTACTGATGCTAAATGCAATTGTCCTGCTACCTTGTATTGATTAGTTTTGTATGAGAATTGCCTTATTTACCGAAACATTTCTACCTAAAGTTGACGGAATTGTCACGCGCCTTCGTCATACCGTCGAACATTTGCAGCGTCACGGCAACCAAGTATTAGTAATTTGTCCTGATGGTGGAATAACGGAATACAAAGGAGCTAAAATTTATGGAATTTCTGGCTTCCCTTTACCTATGTATCCAGAGTTAACATTAGCATTACCTCGTCCGGCTATTGGTGAAGTATTAGAAAAATTTAACCCAGATGTTATTCACGTGGTCAATCCAGCTGTTCTAGGCTTAGCTGGGATTGTTCATAGTAAAATACATAACATTCCTTTAGTAGCTTCTTATCATACTCACTTGCCGCAATATCTGCAACATTACGGTTTGGGAATGTTAGAAGGATTGCTTTGGGAGTTGCTTAAGGCAGGTCATAATCAAGCTGCTTTAAATTTATGTACTTCAACGGCAATGGTAAAAGAGTTAACTGCTCGCGGCATCGAACGTGTAGATTTGTGGCAGCGAGGAGTTGATACAGAATTATTTCATCCCAGTCTTGTCAGCGAGCAAATGCGTGATAAATTGTCGCAAAATCATTCAGAAGCTCCTTTACTGCTTTATGTAGGGCGTTTATCTGCGGAGAAGGAAATTGAGCGGATTAAGCCGATTTTAGAAGGTATTCCCGAAGCTAGATTGGCTTTAGTAGGGGATGGCCCCCATCGCGAAGCCTTAGAAAAACATTTCATGGGAACTAATACTTATTTTGTGGGATATCTTACCGGGACGGATTTAGCTTCAGCTTTTGCTAGTGCTGATGCTTTTGTGTTTCCTTCTCGCACGGAAACCTTGGGATTAGTTTTATTAGAAGCAATGGCTGCTGGGTGTCCGGTGGTTGCGGCACGTTCCGGAGGCATTCCAGATATTGTTACTGATGGAGTCAACGGATATCTTTTCGAGCCAAAATCCGATGATGCTGGTGCGATCGCTGCAACAATGCGTCTTTTAGAAAAAAAAGATGAGCGAGAAGTTATCCGTCAAAATGCTCGTCAAGAAGCAGAACGTTGGGGATGGTCTGCTGCTACTCGTCAGCTACAAAGTTTTTACGAAAAAGTTGTTGATTCTCAAATGCCAACAGCAGCTTAATTTATTTTTTATTTAGTAGGGGCGGTAAATAAAACCTGTCCCTACCAAATTCAAATACAATTTTTATATTTCGATTTTTACAAGTTTTCTCTTTCTTGCTAATTCTTTCTGCAATTTAGCCAGTTTCTTTAAATTATTATCAGCACATTTCGCATTTCAGATAAATACTTGAAATTGCAACAAGTTTTTAGCGGAGTTGTTTAGTACTTGGTGTTAAATGATTCTATTAAACTTGTGTAAGACGCTTTCAGATACATTTTTAATTCAAAAATAGATAAATAAGTCTTGTTTGGAGTTATAGCCTAGCAAGCATCTGCATTTATATAGTTATAAATTGTAAAAATTAGATTATCATTCTGGTGTAAGTATAAAATTGTACCCATAATCGAACCTCTATTATCTTGAATTTATAATTCCCATGACACTTTTAAATCCAGGTAGCGTACTAGCTACGTTAACTGAGCTTACACAGGTTAATCGTACCCACGCTCTATTACGGCGTGTCAAAGACCTTTCTGTTAATGAATTTGTTTGCTTGTTGGATTTTATCACTGCCGAATTCCAACAGTTTATTAGAGCAATAGAACTGATAAATAATGAAGCTCTAGAAACAATGTTGGAGAAAGTTCTTGAGGCAATTACGCTCAAAATCGGTCAAATTCTGCAAGCAGAACATACGACTATTTTTTTAGTTGATCGTGATAAAGGTCAGCTATGGTCAAAAGTGCCGCAAAATAATGTTAATCAGGTGTTAGAAATTCGTACTCCCGTAAATGTAGGAATTCCCGGTCATGTCGCGACTACCGGACAATATTTGAATATCGCCGAAACAACTACTCATCCTTTATTTAGCCCGGAATTAGAAAGGCAGTTAGGCTATAAAATTGACAATATTTTGTGTATGCCAGTTGTCAGCAGTAAAAATGAAGTTGTTGCTGTTGTACAACTAGCAAATAAAGCAGGGGACACTCCTTTTGATAGTGAAGATGAAACCTGTTTTCGGGAATTTGCTGCAAGTATTGGAATTATTCTGGAAAGCTGTCAATCTTTTTATGTCGCAGCCCGCAATCAAAGGGGTGCAACAGCTCTTTTACGAGCGACTCAAACGCTTGGCCAAAGTTTGGACTTAGAAGTAACTTTGCAAATAGTTATGGAACAAGCTCGAATTTTGATGCAAGCCGATCGCAGTACGCTATTTTTGTACCGTAAAGAAATGAGCGAACTGTGGACAAAAGTTGCAGCCGCTGATGGTGAAACTATGATGGAAATTAGCATTCCCGGCAATCGCGGAATTGTTGGTTATGTTGCATCCACTGGCGAAGCTTTAAATATTGCCGATGCTTATAAAGATCCTCGTTTCGATCCGACAACAGATAGAAAGACGGGTTATTATACTCGTAATATTTTATGTTTGCCGGTTTTTAATTCAGCCAATGAATTGATTGGCGTTACACAGTTAATTAATAAACAAAAAGGTAGTTTTACTGCATCAGACGAAGAATTTATGCGGGCTTTTAATATCCAAGCAGGAATTGCTTTAGAAAATGCCCGTTTATTTGAAAGTGTATTGTTAGAAAAACAATATCAAAAAGATATTCTGCAAAGTTTATCCGATGCTGTAATCTCTACAGATATGGAAGGTCGAATAGTCACCATCAACGATGCAGCATTAGAGTTGTTGGGTTGTCCGCTGACAGGAGATGCAAGTACTAGAGATAATAAAATTCTTTGGGAAAAAAATTTAGTTGGTAGGTCATTATGGGAAGTTGTACCAATTGAAAATTTACAGTTTCGATTGGAAGATAGTTTAAAAAATGGGGCAAGACATTACGTTCCAGAGCAAAGTTTAATGGTAGGACTGTACTATCTACCGGGGGAATCGGAAGAATCGGAAGAATATATTCTGGCATTACCAAGCTCGACTAATCCAGAAGTTTTTATTCCTTGGAATCAACCTTTGACTCCCCAATCTCAGTTCGTACATTCTTCTCAAGTCGAACCAATAGAAAGAAGTATTAATCTTACTGTTAATCCTTTAACTAATCCAGAAGGTGGCGTGCGTGGTGGGCTGGCGGTATTGGAAGACATCAGTCAAGAAAAGCGCCTCAAAACTACTATGTACCGTTATTTAACTCCTCACGTAGCCGAGCAGGTTATGGCTTTAGGGGAAGACGGCTTGATGGTGGGAGAGCGTAAAGAAGTCACGATTTTATTTTCGGACATTCGAGGCTACACAACACTTACCGAAAACCTTGGGGCTGCTGAAGTCGTATCGCTACTCAATCAGTATTTTGAAACGATGGTGGAATCGGTTTTTAACTATGAAGGCACTTTAGATAAGTTTATTGGAGATGCCTTGATGGCCGTATTCGGTGCGCCCCTACCTTTAACAGAAAATCATGCTTGGCGAGCGGTACAAGCAGCGTTAGATATGCGACATCGGCTCAAGGAATTTAACGAACGGCGAATTGTTCAAGAACAGCCACAAATCAAAATTGGAGTTGGGATTAGTTCCGGAGAAGTCGTTTCAGGAAACATCGGTTCTCGCAAGCGAATGGACTACACCGTAATTGGAGATGGAGTTAATTTAAGTTCCCGTTTGGAAGGAACGACTAAGGAATATGGTTGCGATATTGTTTTAAGCGAATTTACGTATCAGCTATGTAGCGACCGTGTTGTTGTGCGCGAACTAGACAAGATACGAGTTAAAGGAAAACATCAAGCAGTAAAAATCTATGAATTAATTGGCGATCGCACTGCTTATTTGGATGCGAATACTCAAGAATTCTTGTCTCATTATCATGCAGGACGCGCTGCTTATTCATCCCGAAATTTTCCGCAAGCGTTGATTTGTTTTGAAGCTGCAAAAAAAATTCGACCTATAGATAGAGCCGTCAATATTCACATTGCCCGTTGCAACAAATTTTTAAGACAACCTCCCGAAGAATCTTGGAGTGGAGTTTGGACAATGGTTGATAAGTAAACAGCGAACAGCGAACAGTGAACAGTGAACAGTTATCAATTATGGGTTATTAATTAGACTTTAATTACACTTAGTTAAAATGTTTGAGTAATTCTGCAATTTGTCTAACGTTAGAGTTTAGTTCTAATTAGTTTTAACTGTTTCCTGCATCTCCTTCAGAGGAGTTTTGACCGATATGAAGTCCTTTTTTTGATTCTTTTAGTTCTTTCCATAAAGCTTTTATTTGCTCATAAGCTTCTCCAGGAGGCAGTTTTCCTGAAGTTTCTAAGTTACATATTACACTTATCTTTTGAGCAAATTCTTGCAAGTTAGCATTAAATACTAAATTTTCTGGGTTAAACTCACCGTAGTAACGACTGCGAGGGTAAAGAAAATCTTCTTTTTCCATTTTTCCGTCTCCAGATATCAAAACTGTTCGTCTCAAGTTTAAATCAAAGACCGCTAGTTAACCTTATTTTAACTTTGCTTCTACTTGTTTGATATATAGTAATTTCTACGAAAAACGAATAAGTACCCGTGCCAAATTAATTTAATATTTCGTTTAGATAGATTGGGGGAACAGGAAACAGGGAATAGGAAACGGTTATAAGTAAGTCATTGTTCGTAGTAGCGCTACTCTATCTCCCGGAGGGAGACGCTTCGCTAACGAGAAAACTTAGTTTACAGCGCATCCGGATTCCGGATGCACTAAAGCGCTACTACGAACCTAGCAGAATTAATGTGGTCGAATACTAGCTGAACGTACCGTAGGTATTGCGTGCCCGGAAGGCATAAAAGACAAGCGTACATTTTCTATCCCCAATTCCCAATTCCCTACTCCCTCCTTATAACTATGATTTGCAACGCCGACTTACTTAATGCTGATTAATCAATAACGTCATATAAAATAGTTAAGCCATATTGTTGGCATCAGTTCCCTTTCGCACTAAATAATCTTTCTACCATGTCTGTTACCTCCAAGTTGTACGAAGGAAAAGCCAAAATTCTTTATCAGACAGATGTACCAGAAATCTTACTCGCTGATTTTAAAGATGATGCAACTGCTTTTAATGCTCAAAAACGAGGCAGCATCAGTAACAAAGGAACAATGAACTGTAGTATTTCTAGCAAGTTATTTCAGCAGCTAGAAAAAAACGGTATTAATACTCATTATTTGGATAATCCGAGTTCAAACCAAATGCGGGTAAAAGCTGTGAAAATAATTCCGTTAGAAGTAGTTGTGCGGAATATAGCAGCAGGAAGCCTTTGCAAGCAAACAGGTTTGGAGTTGGGAACCGTATTAAACAAGCCCTTAGTAGAGTTTTATTACAAAAATGACGAATTAGGCGATCCATTGTTAACTAAAGAACGTCTACTATTGTTAGAACTCGCTAGCCAGGAACAAGTTGAGGAGATTATTCATCTAGCATTGCGAATCAACGATTTTTTGAAAGGCTTTTTTGGCAAATGTGGCATTACTTTGGTGGACTTCAAGCTAGAGTTTGGTGTGGACTCACAACAAAAACTACTTCTAGCTGATGAAATTAGCCCCGATACTTGTCGTTTATGGGATAACTCTACCGATAACCTCAAAGACAGGGTTTTAGACAAAGATCGCTTTCGGCAAGATTTAGGGAATGTGGAAAATGCTTACCAAGAAGTTTTAGAAAGAGTGTTAAGAACAGTAGAAGCGAGTGTCTAGTTAACTGGATTTTGGTTGATGTTATGAGTTATGACTGTTCTTGACAAATAACTGCTGACTGATGACAAATGATTATCATATTGAACGATGGTGTGTGGAAGTGAATAGGAATTTAAATAAAATGCGCTTATCTCCCTTTTTGGTGGCGGTGATGGCTTTTGCGACTCCACTAGGAGTTTCTTATGGTGCAAATGCACAAACTGCCAATACCTCTAAAGACTCACAAAATATTTTCAAAGCAGCGAGCATCGATGAAAAAGACGGATCTGTAGGAATATCGCGGAAATCTTCAGATGCACAAAAGTTGCAAGTAGTTATACCAACAACTAATTCGACTTCTAATTCAACAACAGCACAAAATACTCCACAAATTCCCCCACCGGATAATTTTCCCGAAGGTAGCGAAGAACCAGAACTATCTCCTACTGATGTTCCTTCTACTCAGCCGCAAATTCCTCCAACCGAAAACCAAGCTCCGGTACAGCCAAGAATAAATCCTTCAGAACAGCAGCAACAGCAGCAACAATTCCAGGCTCCGGGAACGACGCAGCAAAATCAACAGCAGCAGCAGCAGCCGCAATTCCAGACTCCGGGAACGCCACAACAGCAGCCCGCAGCAGATGAAACTCAAGTATTAGTTTCAGAAGTGTTGGTAAGATCGGAGAGCGGACAATTAACACGAGAATTACAAGAACAAGTTTATAGAGTTATTCGCACTCAACCCGGACGAACTACAACCCGTTCGCAATTACAAGAAGATATAAACGCTATTTTTGGAACCGGCTTTTTCTCTAACGTTCAAGTTGCACCGGAAGATACACCATTGGGAGTCAGGGTGAGCTTTGTTGTTCAACCCAACCCCGTTTTACAAAAAGTGCAAATAAATGCAAATCCCGGTGCTAACGTTCCCTCCGTACTACCTGAGAAAACAGTTAATGACATATTCGACGAACAGTACGGTCAAATTCTCAATTTGCGCGAATTACAGGAAAATATCAAACAGCTAGTTAAAACCTATCAAGACCAAGGTTACGTACTGGCTAACGTCATTGGAGCGCCCCAAGTATCTCCTGATGGGGTAGTTACTCTACAAGTCGCTGAAGGTTTGGTCGAAGATATTCGTGTCCAGTTCCGCAACAAAGATGGTGAAGCGACTACCGATGATGGGAAACCCGTAAAAGGAAGAACCAAACCATATATTGTTGAGCGAGAATTGCAACTCAAGCCAGGACAAGTATTTAACCGAAATTTGGTACAAAGAGACTTGCAGCGGGTATTTGGGTTGGGTTTATTTGAAGATGTCAACGTTGCTCTCGATCCCGGTACTGACCCCAGTAAAGTAGATGTTATCGTCAATGTTGTAGAACGAAACAGCGGTTCGATCGCCGCAGGTGCCGGTATTAGTTCTGCGAGCGGACTATTCGGTACTATTAGCTACCAAGAGCAAAACCTCAACGGAAGAAATCAAGATTTAGGTGCAGAACTACAGGTCGGAGCGCGGGAATTGTTGTTTGACCTCCGCTTTACAGACCCCTGGATAGCAGGCGACCCTTTCCGTACTTCTTATACAGTTAATGCATTCCGTCGTCGGTCAATTTCCTTGATTTTTGACGGCGACGAAGAAGAAATTGAAACATTCGATCTAGATGACCCCAGCGGAAACAATGACGCACGCGATCGCCCTCGTGTTGTCCGTACTGGTGGTGGCGTAAACTTTACTCGTCCTCTAGGTAAAAATCCTTATGAAAAATCAGAATGGGTAGCTTCTGCTGGTTTGCAGTATCAAAGAGTTAACATCACGGATGGAGACGGGGATACTAGAGCAAGAGGTGCAATTTTTGATGGTGACAACATAGATTCGCGACAAGTTGAACTCAGCGCTTCTGGAGACGGTAGAGATGATTTATTTTTAGTTAAGCTCGGAGCATCTCGCGATAAACGAAACAACCCCTTACAACCAACTAAAGGCTCCTTATTACGTCTTGGTGTAGATCAGTCGGTACCTATCGGACAAGGTACTATTGCGATGACAAAATTAAGGGGTAGCTACAGTCAATACATACCTGTAGACTTGACCAACTTTAGTAAAGGAGCCGAAACCCTAGCTTTTAACTTTCAAGCTGGAACAGTTCTCGGTGACTTACCTCCCTATGAAGCGTTTTCATTAGGTGGTAGTAACTCAGTTCGCGGTTATGACGAAGGTGCATTAAGCAGCGGACGCAGTTATGTAGAAGCATCCGTTGAGTATCGCTTCCCACTATTCTCAGTACTTAGCGGCGCATTATTTGTTGATGTTGGTAGTGACTTAGGAACCACAACCGAACCAGCAGAAATACTTAATAAAAGCGGTACTGGTATAGGTTATGGACTTGGCGTAAGGGTACAGTCACCACTCGGCCCAATTCGCATTGACTACGGACTCAACGATGATGGAGACAGCCGAATTAACTTTGGTATTGGGGAAAGGTTTTAGGAATGCAGGGATGCAGGGATGCAGGGATGCAGGGATTGGGAACTGTTAGTTAGGAGTTGCGAGTTGCGAGTTGCGAGTTGGGAAAGTAAGTAGCGAACTAGTTATTCTTCTGCTTGTCTCCTTGTCCCCTTGTCTCCTTGTCCCCCTATCTCCCAATTCCCAACTATTCTGTTTGCCGTTTATCTTGCTAATTTTTACCATTAGCATTGCTTCTGAGAATCTTAGCTGTGGTTCTTGAGGCGAATACTTTTTTATACACAATTAGCAAGCAATTTTGGGATATTCTTGAAGTAAAGGGTGCCTTATGCAACAGCGTACAATAGCCTCCTCAATCAATCAAACAGGAACTGGGCTACACAGTGGGATAATTACTAGCGTCAGCATAGTACCAGCAAAGCCGGGAAGCGGACGCTATTTTGTACGGGTGGATTTGCCTGATGCACCGACTATTCCAGCGACCATTGCAGCGGTCAGTCAGACGGTTCTCTCGACTCAATTAAGGCATGGTGAAGCCAGCGTTCGTACTGTGGAGCATTTGTTGGCTTCTTTGGCTGGTATGGGGGTAGATAATGCCCGTATTGAAATTGATGGCCCGGAAGTACCGCTTTTAGATGGTTCGGCACGAATATGGGCGGAGAATATACGATTAGTCGGTACGGTGGAGCAAGATTCTACTGTTTCTGAAAACGCTTTATGTTTAGAAGAACCCATTTGGGTAAGTGACGAAGATGCTTTTGTTAGTGCTATACCAGCACCACAAACTCGTTTTAGCTACGGAATTGATTTTGAATTACCCGCGATTGGTAATCAATGGCACAGTTGGCAGCCCGATGGCGAACAGCAGAACTCCTATGAAACCTTTGTTACAGAAATAGCTCCGGCCCGTACCTTTGGTTTAATGCATCAAATAGAACATTTAAAAACAGCTGGATTAATTAAGGGCGGAAGTTTAGAAAATGCCCTTGTATGCGGCCCAGATGGCTGGGTTAATCCACCACTACGATTTGCAAATGAACCTGTACGTCATAAAATCTTGGATTTAGTAGGAGATTTAAGTTTATTAGGAATTTTCCCTCGCGCTCACTTCTTAGCTTACAAAGCCAGCCACAATTTACATATTCAACTGGCGCATAGAATCTTAGAACTGAGAAGCTCAGATTTTTCGATTTGAAAACCAAGCGCGTTTCTCGGTTGAGTGCAATACAAAAAAGTTTATAGAATTCTGACTTTTATGGATGCCCATCTCCGTCATACTGGATTTGATTCGACTAAAAACCGCTAAAATCACGCCACTTGCTTCAATAAAGGGAACCTCCCTTCGGGTTCGCTAGTTTGGGGGACGGAAACCGACACCCCCAACTAGACTCACCACAACGCAGTGGCTCTAAAATCAAAAATGTTTGAGGGAGTTTCGTAAAACAATCGCCTACTCTCAATACCCATCGAAAAAATTCAACCCAACGAAACCAAATGTCAATTGTTACCGAAGTTAATACCAACAAAGCGGACGCGCCTGCATCTACTGAAGATAAATTGGGTGATAGTACAACCCAAGCGGAGAACAAAACAATTTTTACAGTAGAAGAAATCCAGAAACTGCTACCGCATCGCTATCCTTTTGCATTGGTAGATAGAATTACCAACTATGTTCCTGGAAAGCAAGCCGTTGGTCTAAAAAATGTTACCTTTAACGAGCCTCATTTCCAAGGGCATTTTCCCGGACAGCCTATTATGCCAGGCGTACTAATTGTTGAGGCGATGGCACAAGTCGGTGGTGTCGTAATGACTCAACTACCCGAGTATGAAGGCGGACTTTTTGTATTTGCTGGCATTGATAAAGTACGTTTTCACCGTCAAGTAGTTCCTGGAGATCAACTCGTAATGACCTTGGAACTGTTGTGGGTCAAGCGTCGTCGTTTTGGTAAGATGCAAGGCCGCGCCGAAGTGGACGGTCAGCTCGCAGCCAAAGGCGAATTAATGTTTTCTCTTGTTAATTGAGAAATAACTAAGTGAGTAAAGGCACATATCAATAGTGCCTTTACTGAATTCTGATTTATTAGAATATCAGTAAAAAACAATCCACTATAGTATAGTAAAAATTCTGAATTTTCGCCGCCCTTACAATAATTGTTGCTTTCGGCTACTGAATACTTAAATTACTCGTGCCGCGCAAACTGTTCTGGAGATGCACCCTTGAAGACACTTATTCACCCAACTGCTGTAATTAATCCTAAAGCGCAATTGCACCCGACCGTTAAAGTTGGTGCTTATGCGACGATTGAGGGCGACGTAAAAGTAGGCCCGGAAACTATTATCGGTTCTCATGCAGTGCTTGAAGGGCCTCTGGAAATAGGAGCTAGAAATCAGATTTTTGCAGGTGCCGTTATTGGTTCGGAGCCTCAAGATTTAAAGTTTGCTGGGGAACTTAGTACGGTTAAGATTGGCGACGATAACAGTATTCGGGAATACGTTACTATCAATCGCGCTACTGGTGCGGGTGAAGAAACTCGCATTGGTAACGGTAATTTATTAATGGCTTATGTGCATATAGGTCATAACTGCGTTTTAGAAGATTCTGTAGTCATTGCCAACTCAGTAGCGCTAGCAGGTCATGTATATATAGAATCACGAGCAAGACTAAGTGGTGTTTTAGGCGTTCATCAGTTCGTACATATTGGTGCGCGGGCAATGGTAGGTGGTATGGCACGCATCGATCGCGATGTACCACCATATATGTTGGTAGAAGGAAATCCCGCACGCATTCGCACCCTTAATTTAATCGGACTTAAACGCGCCGGTTTTTCTAGCGAAGAATTACAAATACTTAAAAAAGCCTTCCGCATTCTCTACCGTTCCGATATAACATTCAAAGAAGCTATAGAAAAACTAGAATTCTTAGGCGATACAGAACATTTAAAACATTTACGTAGATTTTTATTACTTTCTCAAATGCCCGGAAGACGCGGTTTAATTCCAGGTAGAGAGTGAAAGACATGGGGGGATGGGGAGACAAGGGGACAAGGGGATGGGGAGAAAAGAATTCTTAAGTCCTAATTCTTAACTCCTAACTTATAACTCCTAACTCCTAACTATTTTCCAATGCCCTATTCTCAATGCCCAAATTCTAATGCGAATATTTATTAGTACTGGCGAAGTGTCAGGAGATTTACAAGGTTCATTATTAGTTACTGCGCTCAAAAATCAAGCTGCTGCAACAGGATTGGAATTAGAAATTGTGGCTTTGGGTGGCGAGAAGATGGTTGCTGCTGGCGCAACTTTGATCGGAAATACCACTTCTATTGGCTCTATCGGACTTTTAGAGTCTTTGCCTTTTATATTGCCAACTTTAAAAATACAGCGACAGGCGATCGCCTTTCTAAAAGAATATCCGCCAGATTTGGTGGTGTTTATCGACTATGCGGGGCCGAATATTGCTATTGGTAAGTATATTCGTCGTCATATGCCCAATGTGCCAACGGTTTACTATATTGCACCTCAAGTTTGGGTTACTTCTATGGGGGAAAAAGATACACAGCAAATTATAAATATTAGCGATAAAGTATTGGCGATATTTCCCGAAGAAGCTCGTTATTTTCAAAATAAAGGTGCTAATGCAACTTGGGTTGGACATCCTTTAGTAGATAGAATGCAAAGTTTTCCCACAAGAGAAGCAGCGCGTGCAAAGTTGGGAATCGCCGATGATGTCACTTGCGTAGCACTCGTACCAGCTTCCCGTTCCCAAGAAGTAAAGTATTTAGTGCCGGTAATATTTGAAGCAGCAAGAGAAATTCAAAATAAAATGCCAGAAGTACATTTTTGGATTCCCTTGTCTATGGAAAGATATAAAGAAGAAATAGAAAAACAAATACAAAAGTATCAATTAAAAGCGACTTTGGTATCCAGTCAACAGAAAGAAGTATTAGCTGCTGCGGATTTAGCAATTACCAAATCAGGTACGGTGAATTTGGAATTAGCATTATTAAATATTCCCCAAGTAGTTTTATATCGTTTACATCCCTTCACCTATTGGGTTGGAAAAAACATACTTAAAATAAAATTTTCCTACGCTTCCCCACCGAATTTATTAGTAATGCGGGAAATTGTCCCCGAATTCATTCAAGAAACAGCCACATCGGAGAACATCGTAGAAGCAGCGATGGAATTTTTGTTAAACGAACAGCGACAGCAGAAAATGAAAGCTGATTATCAAGAAATGCAGCAGTTTGTCGGAGAAATCGGAGTTTGCGAAAGAGCGGCGAAGGAGATTTTGCAATTAGTTGTTAGTGGTTAGTTGATAGTTGTTAGTTGATAGTTGTTATTTCTCCTTGTCCCCTTGTCCCCTTGTCTCCCCATCTCATCATGTCCAGGCTCGGAAAAAGTTGCCATCTTCCCAAATTCCTGCAACTTGCTTTTCGATTGCGGCTAGTTGTTTGTTATCTAATTTCTGAAAACTTCTTGCTACATTAACGTTTTCTTCTAATTGTTTGATGTTCTCGGCGGCGACTATGCAGCAATGTACTCCTTGTTGAGATAAGCTGTAACCTAAAGCTTGATTCATACCAGATAATCCACCGGGTTTAAATAAACGACCGTAAGCTGGTACTTTCATGGCAGTTACGCCGACGTTTTTCTCTCGCGCTACAGGTAAAACTACGGGAAGAAAAGGACGAGGATGATATTTATCGGCTGCATTTACAGGAATTAAGGTGTGATCGAAAGGATAGCGACGCAACCCTTCAGCAATAATGTCAGGCTCGTGATGTCCGGTAATTCCTGCAAAACGAATCAGTTTCTGTTGCTTTGCTTCTTCTATCGCTTTAATTGCACCTGAATCAGAAAATATCGTATCAAGTTCTTCCGAGAAAGAAACGTGATGCAATTGCCATAAATCAAGAGAATCTACGTTTAACCGTTTTAAACTTTTTTCTAATTCTCTCCAAGCACCATCTCTATCTCTAGCGGCTGTTTTACTCGCTAAAAAGATTTTTTTTCGGTGAGGTGGAAGTACTTTTCCTAAATAATCTTCACTAGGGCCATAACTTGCAGCAGTATCAAAATAAGTGATGCCGAGTTGCAATGCTTTTTCAATTTGTGCAACAGCATCTCGTTCAGCTTCATTTCGAGATAGTGGCGTTTGCCCCGCACCACCTAAGCCAAATATAGGAAGTTTTACACCCGTCTTACCTAAAATTTGTTCTGGCATTTTTGCAGGTGTTGCAGCATTGCTAGAAGTATTTTGCTGTATAGAGTTGCATCCGACAATACCGCCAGCAACAGCCGCACTGGTAATTAAGAAGTCACGCCGCGTGGTTTTATCTGACATGATTGGAGGTGAAATTGTTTTGTTTAGTATTATTTTAGCGAGGGGGGAGGTATTGGATAAAATAAATCGCCCTCACCCTCGTTCCCTCTCCTTAATAAGGAGAGGGATGTCCGACAGGACAGGGTGAGGTTCAGTTTGTATTCTTCAAGCGTGAAAACCGCTATATACGTTAAGTTGAATTTTTTTGATTTAATTAAATTAAATATTTCTAGCTGCTGAATTTGCTGTTGCCTTTTGGATATAACGAGTAATCACCTCAAAGTTATTACGAACTTCTAAAAATTGTTTTACCAAAGTATTTGAAGTAGCAATAGCTTGTTCTTCCTGTTTGCGTGCAGCTATTATTTGTTTTTCAATTTCTCCGTAAACTTGTTGTTCAAATTCCCATAATTGTAATTCAATCTGATTTTCTAAGTCTTTAGCTATTTTTTGAAACTGGCTGGTAATATCGCAGCGGATATCAGCCATCTGCTTTTCTCGTTCGCGTTCCTGATGCATTTGAAAACAATCTACTCCGATTGAAACAACTGCTAAAGCTGGACCTAAAAATTTAGCAGCATTGCCAATATTTTTGGCAATACCAACAGCTTGCCAAGGTTTAAATTTGAAGCCGACAAATTTTCCTACAGTTAAAACAGTTTGATGTAAACCACTTCCGGCTACATTCATCGAACGAAGTAAACCTTTTCCAGCAATATTTGCAGAATTTTTAGTAGCAAAACTGCTTAATTTTACTCCTGCTGTTTTGCCAATTTGTTCGAGGAAATTGACTTGTCCTTTAAGTCGCTCTGTATCCATTCCAGAGGCAAGATTGTCAGCTGATACATTTTGAGCATTTCCTAAACAAGCTATAAAAGTTTGAACTAAATTTCCTTGCAATACTTCCGCAACTTGTTCTCGAATATCTTTTACTGCTGAATTTGCAGCATCTTGTAGCTTAGTTTCTGCTTTTTCGTATTGTTGCTGAATATTTGATTCCGTTTGTTTATTAAGTTTTTCAAAGTCTTCTTGTCTTCCAACGGCAGAAGCTAAGAAAACGCCTTCTTTAGCAATTGCAGAAGACATTTCTAAGGCTATACTCTTAACTTTAGTTCGTAGGCGATCGCGTTCTTTTCTTACGCTTCGAGATAATCGGGTTATAACTTCTAAAAAAGCTGAGTCTTCACCGGAATTCCGCGTACAGCTTAATTGAGCTTCGTCAACTAAACTTAATGCAATTCGTACTGGTGTATCAAATCGTGCCAATGCTGCACGTTTATCTACAAAATTATTCAACGCATCAATAAAAGTTTGAAAGCGGCTGATTTCAATCAGAAATTCTTCGTCTTCGTCTACACCTTCACAATAATCTTTAGCATCAATAAAACAGATGGGAAACTCTTCTAAACTATAGGGTTTAATTGCTTCGGCTAAACTTTGACGATAGTTAGCAATTTTTTGGGCTTCTTCTCCGGCTTCATCAGACATTTTATTGATGACAAGCATCATTTTCCACCGATAACCTTTTTCATAGGCTAACTTTTTAAAATTTTCTACTGTCACCGAATCAAAAAGCATATAGGTGAGGGAAAAAACCAGTAAATCTGCTTTATTGATAGCTTCATAAGTTATTTCATCGTGGTCTTTTCTATCTGTAAATAGTCCCGGTGTATCGATAAGGTTAATACCATTCCAGTCATAATTAGCAGTTTTATCAGTTGCTATATCCGAATCAATACGAATATCACGTTTTCCTGTAAGAGCAGAGATTGTAGTAGATTTTCCAGCATTATATTGACCGACAAAAGCTACTGTCAGAATTCCCTTTTCTTTATGCTCATTTAATTCTTCTCTTAGTTTTTTACGAATATTTATAAGTTCGGGATGATTCGCTTGAGCTAGTAATTCATCAAATTTTATGCAAGTTTTTTTGAATTTAGCGCCGACAGCAGCAGCGTTAAAGGCGGTGTTATCTTGATTCATTTTGTTTAACTCCTGTTGATCTAAGATTTAGTTAATTTACTTAATTTGTTGAATTATTGTATGGGTGTTGAGTCGCTAGGATTTATCGAAACATCCTCTTGCAAAACGAGTTTAATTTCTTCTTGAGATTTATTGAGTTTAATTTCAGATTTGGTTTGAATAATCATGCTTTTTCCAAAATCACGCTTGACTTTAGCAATGGTTTTAAGAATCGTACTATCATTCAATGGTTCGTATTTTCCAAGGCTCCAATCAATTATTCGTTTAGCATAAGCCCGATTAAGATAATTAGCATTATTATCAAGTTTCGTTTTAGCTGTATTAAGCTCTTCTGCAATTCCTTCTAATCCTGCAATTAATTCTTCAAAGTAATCGCTGACGCTATTCGCAACACCATTGCAATATTTTTTAAATTCATCTTCAGCCTGCTGAAGAGTTTTTTGTTGATAATTATCAAGCTGACTAGTTAAAGAATCCGAAATTTTTTGAGCAGCTTCTCGCTGTTTATCATCTTTTGATTTAAACCATCCAGCAATAGAGCTAATAACTCCACCTACAATCCCGATAACACCTAAAAAACCAATAGGAGTAAATAGACTTAAAACAGTTGCCGCTACAGCAATAATACCTCCACTAATTCGTAAAATATCTCTAAAACTATTTGAATCTTGTTGAGTAAACTTAAAATCACCACCTGTTAATTTGACAAGTAACTCTAATTCATTTCCAACTTCCTCAAGTATTTCTTGAATTTCTGTTTGAAATTTTGTACTAGTTTCTGCAAAAATATTTTTCAGACGCTCATCAAAATGGAGAGATTTAATTTTTTTCTCCCAATTCATAAGAAAATCTCGGTACGTGGGAAACCCAGTCTTTTTAAAGCTGGGAGGGA
>NZ_CAWUDI010000009.1:0-190189 GCF_963920925.1 Calothrix sp. CCY 0018
CTCCAGATCCAAAGCCATCTCCAGATCCAAAGCCATCTCCAGATCCAAAGCCATCTCCAGATCCAAAGCCATCCCCATCTCCAGCGCCATCTCCATCTCCATCTCCAAAGCCAGCGCCATCTCCATTTCCAAAGCCAGCGCCATCACCATCTCCAGCGCCTAAGCCAGCGCCATCGCCATCTCCATCTCCAAAGCCATCGCCATCACCATCTCCATTTCCAAAGCCAGCGCCATCACCATCTCCAGCGCCAAAGCCAGCGCCATCGCCATCTCCAGCACCAGCGCCTAAGCCTCCACCAGCACCAGCGCCTCCACCACCTCAAAATCCAAATCCACCACCAATGGAAAATCCACCACCACCAACTCCAGGAGAAGATCCGTCTCCCAATCCGCCACCTGGAGAGGAAGAAAAAGAAAAAGCTCCAGGCATACCACCCCTCCCTTTTCCTTTCTTCCCTGGTAGGGCACAACCGGCCGCACCCGCGCCAGCTGGTAGTCCTTGTCAAAAAGGAAGTTGTGGGGGCAAAATTTCAGATCAAGTTGGTCAAAACGCCGATCAATTGGGGAAAATAAACGCGCTTTTAAATGCCTTAGATTTAGCTGCTATTGCGGCGATGAACGCCAAGTTAGATGTAATTAATACAAAATTAGGGCCGCAAATTCCAGGAGAAGGTATCAGTGGATTCCTGAAAAAACTTGCCAAATGGATGCAGTTTGATCGGATTTTAAACGTGCTGACTTGGATGAATACTTTGCACAATGCTTATATGCTTAGCAATTCATTGTCCGATACTTTATTTAGTGCAATAGACAATATTATTGGCTTATTTATTAAAGACATGGATGGACAATCAATTGATACTAAAGGATTCTTCGGAAGTAAAATTGATGAATTTGCAGCCCGTCTTTTCGGCTTACAGAATTGGAAAGAGATGAAGACAACTTGGAAGAATTGGAGCCGTATTTATCAAGCGGCTGCTAATATTGCAAACACCGTTAGATCGATGATTGATTCGCTTAGAAATATTACAGAGTTTATTGCAGAAAATACCGGGAAAATAGGTAATGCTCTCAAAAAGTTTGGTGCGATCGGCGAGAAAGCATTCCCGTGGATGCCAGAGCAAGTGAACGCTCAAAGCGTTTGGATGCAACGCTTACAGAATTTAGAGGAAGCCGCCAGTGGAATCGAGATGGTAACTTCGGAAGCTGTTTCAATTAAAGATAATTTAAAAGAATTAACTACTCAAAAAGAAGAATTTGAAAAATCAATCGAAGAATTAGCACCGAAAGAAAGACCTAATAATCTATCAGTGAAAGAAGCTCAAGATATTGCAAAACTATTTAGTCAAGGTGCAATAATTTCAGAATTTGACAAGGAGGCGGATGAATAATGCCTTTACCAACACAATTTAGCGAATGGGAACACTTGCAAGATTTAATAAGATTAGATCACAATCGTGCAGTTCTAAGATATTTTAAAAATACTCCAGACAACGACGTTTCAACAACTAAATCAAAGTTAAAACACGCTTGTGTTATTAAAGACGATGACACGGCAACAATGACACAGTTACGAATGTGGTTATTTGAAGTTACCGTAGGTCGATTGCAATCAGTTCAAACTCCTATTTACGGGATACCAGTAACAGAATTGCAACAAGAACGCAAATTCAAACCACAAATAAAACTATATTTTTCGGAAGATTACGATGAAGAAACACAGGTAAACGGTATTCCTCTAGCTGAAGGTGAAATCACTTTTAGATTAATGAATAAAGCGAGTGATACTATCTCACGAGCGGACGCTGAAAGTCTCGCAAGATCAATTAAAAGCACTTTTACCAAACCAGCGTTTACATGGTCTAAGGGATGGTTTAAAGCTACGTATTTAGATTCAGAACGCGGCTACGATTTGCGCTTATTGGTAAAAAGTAAAGCAGAAGCAGAACAAGTAGTTCGTCAAGTAATCGGAATTCAAAATCATTCATTCGATCGCGATTTTTTTCAATTTATCGAACATGATAGGACTTACCCTTTAAATCCAGGAACTCATAGAGTTTACGGTCGGACTGTAAAAAAACCAATAATCAGACGGCGAGTTGATGTGAAATTTAGGTATGCTCAACTGCTCATATGGGGGCAACCAAACCCGATCAATTTAGTAGCTTCTGGTGGCAGTAGATTAAGAAGTGTAATCGAGCGAGTGTAGCGGGAATTTTGGGGAATTTTTACTGGAAAAGTATACTTGTCCGGCTGCAAAAAACAAGCTTTATTACTTGCTATAAAAGAAAAAATAAATATCCACTCTTGTTATTACTAGATAAATAAAATGGCACGTCGGAAATCAGCAAAAGAACTTCAACTTCAATTAAAATACGCCCAAGCTAGAGAAGCTTACCAACCACCTGAGCGAGAACAAGGATCCACTACAAGACGCTTACCCAAAATTGCTTTAGCTTATGGAGCGATGATTTCGGAAACCAGAACAAAGTACAAAGTTCAAGCATCTAAAGAAGCAGTATTATTTTTTACACAAGCTGCTCTTAACCTTACAGATGTAACTTCAGAAGGCCCGTTGGCTAGAGGCTCGCAACCGGCAAAAGTACACGCAACAGTAGCAGACACGACTCCTACCCTTGTTCGAGCAGAAGGTAGCAAACGTCCTTATATTAGGTACGGTAAAGGTGCTAGAGATAGCAACGTGCAATACACTTATAGCGCTCCCTTTTCAGTAACAACTATTGGATCGTTAGATACCGAATTGAAAGCTTTATTCACTTCGGTAAAGGGTAAATTAGGCGGCGCTTATGGTCGTGTTTGGTACACTCCTGAATACTTTGTAATCTCAGATGGCGGTGAATAATTTAGACGTTTCTACTCCAGTAGTTTGGTATCCAGGACAAACCGAAGCCGAATTTTTAGAAGAAATTACGGACATGATTTCTAGAACAAACGCAACTCAAGACTTCCTTACCGGAAAGCTTGACGCTGATGCATTCTTAGATTTTCTTGTAGAAGACGGCTACAACGTTTTTGACCTAGATGAAACTTGCTGGAATATCCCGCTTTTAGCATGACTTTGAACGCGGAAGTAACAGCTGCTAATGCTTGGGAATTGGTATTTTTCCGAAAATTTTCTGTCAATCCAGTATTCAACGTCAAACCTTACCTTGAGCCGATAGAATTACCTTTACTAACGAGTGCCCGAATTTTTCTTGTGAGTACTTTTTCTCTCAAGGTAAGACCAACTTGGTATACAGCGGGTTATTTGTCGCGGCAAGTTAGAGGAATAAGCATTGACGACACGGTAGTTTTTGAAGGACTGGGACAAATCCCTACAACTACCGCTGACTACGGGCAAGAAATTATTCCTTTAAATGTCAGCAAAATAGTAATATTTCCGTTCATCTCAGGTAATCACAATTTAAGATTTGATTTTGTACCTTGGATACCTGAGTTAAGATTAGGAGTTTGGGAATATAAAGGTATTGAAAGTGATTCTACTGAAGACTTAGTAGAAGCTATTCAAGCAAAATTAGAAACAATCGAATTTAAAATTGATCAACTATGAGTACTTTAAGTTATCAAGCTTTGGGTGAAGCTTTACCACCCGGTTCTATTGAGTTTGTTGGAAATAATCAATTAAAAGCAAATTTTAGTCAAATTACGGGTAATGATTTAAGCTTAGAATCATCTTCTATTGAAGGCATAGTAAAGCTTTTAAGGGGAATAGCTAAATTAACCGATCAAGTTAACGAAGCTAGAATTAATCAAGATTTAGATCCGATTGAATTTGCTTCTGAAATGCTTGCGGGAACGGCAGAACAGCCCGAATATCACTTTCTTATCAAAGTAAAAGTTGACACGGCTTTATTTCCAGATAATCTTGATGACCCTACTGATTAATATATTTGATTCATTTCTCAAAAAGTGAATCTATTACTAATGAAATCGTTTAATCTTAATAGTTTAATTGCAGTTGGGGGTTTTTTTCTAACTGTAACAACGATTATTTGCTCTCTAGTCATCCAGTACGTAAATGCAGAAAAGCGCAAGTATGGGCTAGAGCGAGACTTTGCACATATCAAACGTAATTATGAGCAAATTGTGCAAAATCTGAATGTAATTATTGCAGAAATTGATCACCGTTCTGACGCAATTGATCGAACTTTGATTGAGATTAAATCACTACTTTTAAAATAAATTATCAATTGCATGAAAACTATTAATACACGGTCTGTGGTTGTTATTTTGTTTGTTGTTGGTGTTTTTGTGCTCGCGGTTATTGATATTAATTTCCGCGCTACCTTTGCGGACATTGCCAAAATCAGGATAGGGGGATATCTTGGACAACTTTACCCACAACAACGGTCAACTTAATGACAAGCTGTAACGTCAATCAGTATCGAAGTTGCGACGTAAATAAATGCAATCCCCGCGATGACATACGAAATATATGTCATAGCTCTAGCTATCATTAAAGCTTTAAGTGTCCAATTCATAATTTACTCGTGTGGGGATTTATGACAGTAAAATTGAAACATCTTCGGTGTTGAAATTGTTTTACCAATCTCTTGTAAACTAACCGTACCCAAACTCGATATCCCAAACAAAGTTCCATACTTTTCTGCTGCTTTAGCAACCGCTCTTTCACCGTCATAATGAAACAACCTTTGTAATGCTGTTGGAGAACAAAACATGGGAATATCAATTTTCATTCCCATTATTTCCACAGAGGTATCTACTTCTTCAACTCCTGCCAATACGTTAGGAATCAAATCGCATTGTTCGTAAGCTGCGGTATTTCTTCTATAGGTTACTTCATCATCTGCCGCTCCATCTATATAATGAAATATCGGAGCAGGTAATTTTGCTTTAGCTAAATTTTTAAAATCGTTTGTGTTACGGCAATCTGCTACACTTTTAAATAATTTAAAATTCATTGTCTCTCGAATTACACCTTTGATCGGATTTTGACATATTCTAGATAGAACAATAGCTTAAAAAGCTAAAATTTTGAGAAAAAAAATGGCTACTTTGTATGAAAAATTGGGTGGAAAAGATGCCGTTGATATCGCTGTGGACAAGTTTTACCAGCATATTTTAAACGATGAACGAATCAACCACTTTTTTGCAAATGTTGATATGAAAAAACAGCGCGAACATCAAAAGGCTTTTTTAACTTATGCTTTTGGTGGTTCTTCTGTGTATGAAGGCAAAATGATGAGAGAAGCTCACAAGCATTTAGTTGAAGAAATGGGATTAAATGGCGAACACTTTGATGCAGTTGTGGAAAACTTAGTTAAAACTTTGAAAAAATTAGGAATTTCCGATGAACTTATTCAAGAAGTTGGTGCTGTTGCTGCTGCACCGGAACATAAAAGCGATGTGTTAAATAGGTAATTGGTAATTGGTAATTGGTAATTTATCTAAATTTTATGAGCAAATTCAAATATTTGATTCGCACTCAACTGAAGTTCTGGAAATATTTTAGAAACTAAGATATCATTATTCTGAAATAATTTTCTTTGATATTCATCGCCAACTAAATTACATACCGTAATCGTTGGCTGTTTCGGTTTACCAATATATTCTCTTCCACCAATACCAAGATAATCTACAATCCAGTACTCTGGTACACCCAATAATGCATAATCTTCGACTTTTCGTGCGTAATCATTCTGCCAGTTTGTACTAACTATTTGAACGATTAGCTTGATTGAATTTCCTGAAGTAATTACAGGTTCCTGCTTCCATAATGGTTCGTTTGCAAGCTGGGTTTTATCTAATACAATTAAATCTGGACGAAAAGCAGTTTCTGTTCCCAACAATTTAATTAAACATCGATGGGGGATAAAGTAATTTGGGTTGTATTGGTCAATTTGTACGTTTAGCTTTCTTCCGGCAAATGCACCTACTTGCTCGTGAAACCCGGTTGGTTCCATTTCAAATAATTCCCCGTCAATTAGCTCATAACGTTCATTATCGCCGTAATTGGCAATAAAATCATCGACAGTGATAAATTTCGGTGCTGTTTGAACCATTATGATTTTTGAGAATAGATAATTGGTAATTGGTAATGGATAATTGGTAAATAAATATATCTCTTTAACTAGTTTATCCTGTGTCTAGAATAGTTGTTTCATTAACAATAAAACACAACCTAATCTCAATTTTGAATTATTAGATTACTAGCTTCTATCACAAATTACCCATTACCAATTACCTAACTAATCAAACTTGAGCAACTTCACTCGAAACATCAGCCGATCGCGATGTAGAATTACCCCTAACCGCCTTAAACATTCCAAATCTGCACAGCCCGGTACCAAATGCTAACCGCATCAAAAGAATTGTCGGTACTTCCCGCACAGATTTAATAAAACCACGAAGCCCAAAACGCATCCATCCCTGGGGTTTAACGATTCCCTGCCAGATTGTATCGAACCATGAAGGAAGTGTTTCTTTTGTCCAGTCTGCGGTTATTACTTCCCCTTCCACAAATCCGGTAGCTTGCAATAGTTCGGAAAAACCTTCTATGCTGGAAAAAGCAGGATGGGACCATTGATCTAACAGTTGCTGCATGACTGGTTTTTCCCAAAAATTCAGCGGAGTCTGGCGGTCATCTCTTTGATTCCAATCGGCTACAACCAGTATTCCACCAGGCTTTACTACCCGCATTAACTCCCTTGCAAAAACGGCTTTATCTGGCATATGTGGCCCCGCTTCAATCGACCAAACCACGTCAAAACTGCCATCGGGGAAAGAAAGAGCCATTGCATCATCTACCAAAAATTTAGCGCTCACACCTTCGGGGGTTAACTCAGTCGCACGTTTAACTTGTTGAGGGCTGATGGTAACACCCGTAACGTCAAAGTTGTATTCAGCAGCTAAAATGCGGCTGCTACCACCAATTCCACAGCCAACATCTAATACTGTAGTACCTGCGGGTAATTTATCTAAACCACCCCAACGCACCATTTCATGAACAAAATCGTATTTAGCAGCTAGAAAATCTTTGTTTGTGGGTGGGGAACCATAATGTCCTAAATGAATGTGTTCACCCCAGTAATATTCCAAAATACCATCATCTGTCCATTCGTCGTAAGAATTTGCTACCGAGTCAGATGATTGATAGCGACGAGCGGTAAGTAAATATAGTGCGATGCTTACAATTAGTATTGCAAGGATAATTCCCAAGGTAGAAAGCAACCAGTTCATTAAAATAAAGCCTTAATATTTTTTCATAATTTTATCGTATTAAGGAGTTGTGGGTTTTGGTTTTAATATAAAGGAAGGAATAAAATGATGGATGAATCAAAAAAGCAACGTTTAGAATCTCAGGGATGGAAAGTTGGAACGGTAGAAGGGTAGAAGATTTCTTAGAGCTAACACCTGAAGAAGCTACGTTGATTGAAATTAGACGTTCTAGTTTGGGACAAGATAAGGGAAAGTTTGTAGTACCGGATGACTTTAATGCTCTATCGGAAGAGATTTTATTAGCATTTGAAGGTAATGAAGAATGAAATCATCAGGTTTCTAAATTCTCCGAGCAGAATTACAAATAACGTTTAGAGGTAATTTTAAATGAACAAAGATATTGATGTTCAATCTAGCAGTGGTAATGTTTTTGAAGATTTAGGACTTACAAATTCTGATGAGTTGTTGATTAAAGCGGAACTTGTCCGACAAATTAGTATTCAACTGAACGTCTTTTCCGATTTTTGAATGCTTTGGGAAGTGATATTGAAATTCGCGTTATTTCCAAGCCGCAACCAAACTCTCAAGTTTAAACAAGAATTGTGAATGTTTGAGTTGCGATATAGAACAGCGATCGCGCGAGTTATCAATCTGTCACATCAATAGATTGTGATGGATATGAAACTTCAAAAATTACTACATCACCATCTGCACGAAATGGCCCGTGAACTTCACCAGGAGGACGGCTTGCATAAAATCCTGGCTCAAGCCACATATCGAAGGCTTCATCATACAACCGACCGGATACAACAAATATCTCTTCGGGATATGTATGGCTTTTGGAACCAAACGAACCTGAATAATAACCACTTTTAAACCAAGTTAATCTCGTGTAATCTCCAGTATTTTTATCCTCAGATATTGTTAACTGGCTTATATTACCTTCAGATCCATCTATGGTTTCCCACTCATTCAAATTACTTTTATCTAATGGATTCCAATAGGTTGAGGTGGACTTCATCGGAGATTACCCTGTGTTAATTATGTTATGTAGAAACTTTTTGTTTATTATACGAATTATAGCGATGTTGGGTTACGACACGATTAATAAATATTCGTCCAAAGTTTCCCCTTGAGAGTGCGCTCCTGGAAATCCAGGAACATAATTGGTCGATCTAAATACTTAGCTATTGTTTTCGGTTTACCAACTATCTCCAGCACCACCTCCACCGCTATCACCACCACCGAAGTCGCTGCTACTCGAACTACCTGAATCGCTGCTGCTGGAACTACTACTCGAACTTGGAGGAGACAATTTAGGAATTGTTTCATCTGTGGTGGTAGCGTAATTACAACATTGACACTCTTTCCACGTGCGACGAGTTCCCGATGAATATTCGGTTGCTTGACTAATAACTTCTGTACGGATTTTGGTAACGGTTAATTCATCGCAGGTAGGACAATTAGATGCTTTACCGCTAAATTCGTAGATAAGAAGATGCATATTGTCTAATGCACAATCAGAACATCGCCAACCTTTAAATTTGTTACTACCAAGTCTCTGTGCTACTTTTTGGGGTTGCTTAAGATAAGATTCTATTTCTATGGCTTCTACTTGCTGCATTGGTTTCGAGCATTGTTCGCAGTAGGCTTTTCTAGGAAAATAAAAGCGTCGCCGTGTTGTTCCCGATGGAGATAAATCATCTTTAGTAAGATGCACAAAACATGACGAGATATATTTTGCTAAGGGCAAACCGACAAATTTCCATACTGGTAAACCAATTAAAATCAATAATAAGTAAATTAAAGGATTAGTGTTTGTATTTTCGACTGGTGGATTAATTTGAGCAATTGGAGGTTGCGGATTAACTTTAGATGCGGGAGGTTGAGAATTAACAGCAGTTTGTGGTTTTACAGCGTCTGCTCCCAATTCTTTAATCAGTGATTTTGTACCCGCAATAATACCTGCTTCAAAGTTTCCTTTTTTAAATTGCGGCGTTACCTGCGTGCGAATAATACTACCAACTTTGGCATCGGGTAAAATACCTTCTATACCATAACCAGTCTCAATTTCTGTACGGCGATCGCCTTTTGTAACCAGAAATAAAATCCCGTTATTTTGACCTTTTTTACCGATACCCCAAGTGTTAAATAATTCGGTGGTAAACGCTTTGGGTGTGGATGAAGGTTTAGTAGTTGGTACTGTAACGACAGCAATTTCTGTACCATTTTCTTTCTCTAATTCAGAAATCATTTGATTAAGTTGAGTTTCTGCTTGAGGAGAAAGCATATCAACCATATCTGTTACCCAACCGCTGTTTTGTTGGCGGGGGTTTGGTACTTCATTTACTGTTAGAGCATAGCTGGGAATATTAGAGATAATTAAAGTAATAAATAGCGTAAATGCAAATATCAATATCCGACAACGACGGAAAAATTGTTTTTTCATTATTTTATTTAATTGTTTATTTTTTCTCTTTACTTTAACTTCAGCTTTAAAAATTTAACAAAGCAGATACACTGAGATTTAAAAAACGCAATCGGTAGCTATCTAAACAGTGTTATTACTTAATTCGAGAGCAGTGAAAAGAGGGGGCGCATTTTCCGGCTTTGAGATAGCTGCCTCCCTCTTGGTTTAGGCAATCAAACTGAAATTTAACGATTAACTAAATTTAAAAGCCACCTGCATCGCCGCCACCACAGTCACCGCCTCCAAAGTCACCCCCTCCGCCGTAACTACCACAGTCTGAACTATGAGAACCTCCCGCATCTGAACTATGGGAACTTCCGGCATCTGAACCGTAATCACTAGCGGAATATGAATTGTAACTAGTCCAATTAGCCGAAGAATTACGACGGGAAGAATTACTTGCTTTTGGGGACTGATTTGTCCGATTACCCGAAAAACTACTAGCAGAAGAATTATTGGCTTTTGGGGATTTATTTGCTCCTAAAAGAACCAGTACTATCAAGACAACAAATATTAATGCAAAAAATATTTCCATAATCTGTATCTGGGCTTTCTCAATAATGGTATCTATATATATCTGAGAGTTTTGGAAAAATTACGAATTTTGATTAAAGATGGGGGAGATTATCAATCCAAAATGCCCAGTGGCCCAATTGAAGCTAGTAGGTTAGCTTCACGGCGCATAAAAAAATAATGGTGAAGGAATGAAAAATTAATATTGCAACTTAACCCAATATTGCATTCTCAAAGATCCCACATTTTCGCGGCAATTGTATCATTTATGTACCCTTGCCGATGTTGGGTTACGACACGATTAATAAATATTCTCGTTACAAGCCAAATTGACTTTCGTGTCTAACCCAACCTACTAACTATTCACCCATGCGCGCAATTCCCAATCCCCATTGCCCATATTGATTATTTATCTATACCTTGAGAAATCGCAATCAACGCCGATCGCCGTAAAGCTGTAAAATTTTTGTTAAATACAAGGTATTCGGCATGACAGCAACATCTCCAAAGGCAACATCGGCTCCCAAGTTTTGCGAAGGTATTCAATACTTTGGGGGATCTAAACCGGATTTTGATAAGTACGGTAAGCAAAGCGCGATTCCAGAAGGTAAAACTGCTATTAGCGATACTCAAGATAAAGCGGCTATTTACCAAACTTTACTTTATGCCGATGCTTTACGTTATTTAACATTACAGGTAACTGGAACAAAAGCTTCGGGGCATCCTGGCGGTTTTGCATCTCAAGCGGAAGCTTATGCTGCTTTAGTCATGCTGGGTTACAAGAATATTCTTACTGAAGTGGGACATCATGCCCCTGGTTTCTATAGTGCCATGTTTCTTGACCGTTCTTTAGAAGACATGGATATTACCACGGTGACACAGTTGCGGGAACGTTACCGCGAAAAACACGGACTTTTGGGACACCTTTCGGGAATGATTCCCGGTATTCTCGCACCTGCGGGGCCTTTGGGGCAAGGGCAACATTTTGCAATGGCTGCGGCTTATTTGAATCGCGATAAGTTGTTTCCCTTTACCGTTGGTGATGGTGGTTTGGGTGAGCCTTATATTATGAGTGCGATCGCGCATTTTAATACTGCTTTTCCTCAAATTACTAATTTCCTTCCCGTGTTGGTGTGGAATGGTTATTCTCAAGAACATCACAGTATGGTTTCTTTGAAAACCAACGATGAAATGGGAAATTACTGGGTTGGTAATGGTTTTGAGTCAGTTGTTTTAGTTGATGCTAAAGACTTTGACGATCAAAATCAGCCGGGAGATTATGTAGATAGTACCGAATTTTCCTTTGAGAAAAGGTTGCAGTTTACCAAAGCTGTATTGGAAGGAGTTGATAAAGCAGCTAAATCTGCACTCAGTGGAAAATTAACCGTATTTATTATTAAACAGCTTAAAGGTTCCGGGGTTCACGCCACTGGTTCCAAATCCCACAACCTTTATCCCAAAGATACTTTAGATGCACCTCATATGATGGAAGCATTGAAAGAACGAGCTTTATCTGTAGAAGCTTGGGAATTGGTACGAAATAATTGCGATCGCGCTGGTGGTGGCCCTGCTGCAAAGACTGCGGTAACTGAATTTGAGTTACAATTACCTGAGTTGGGCGAGTTGCCTTTAGAAGAATTTCAGGTAGGTGGGGAGCCGAAAGTTTCTACCACTGCAATGGGACTTTTAGTTGGTAAAGTTGGACAAGCCGACAAGAATTTCTTAGTTACCAACGCTGATGGAAACGCTGCATCGGGTATTGGCAATATTAACCAAGCTTTAAAAATTATTCATCCCACGCAAGATGATGATTACAACCAAGCACCACAGGGACAGGTTTACGAACCTTTGAGCGAAGATGCTTGTGCTGGTTTAGCTGCGGGTTTATGCTTGATGGGCGGACGCAGTTTGTGGTGTTCCTACGAATCTTTTGCTGTAAATGGTTTACCGATTTGGCAAACCGTAACTCAAGCAATGGCAGAATTACGCCGCGCTACACCTTCCACAATTACCTTATTTACAGCCGGTGCATTAGAGCAAGGGCGTAACGGATGGACTCACCAACGCCCGGAAATCGAAGCTTACTTTGCTTCCATGATGCGTAACGGTAATATTTTTCCACTATTCCCCACCGATGCCAACAGCATTCAAGCTTGTTACGAATGGGCTTTGACTACTAAAAATAAAGGAATTGTGATTACCGCAAGTAAATCACCTTTACCGATTCGTACTACTTTTGAACAAACCCGACAAGGTTTAAAAGATGGTGCGGTAGTTTTGCAAGAAACCGAGGGAAATAAGAAAGTAGTATTTGCAGTCATTGGCGATATGATGTTAAAGCCAGTCTACGAAGCAGCCGAACATCTGCAAAAATCAGGTATTGGCGTAAAAATTGTTTCCGTAATTAATCCCCGTCGTTTATATCGTCCCGAAGATACAGCTTGGGATTTGTGTTCGCATCCAGACGGCGATTTTATCTCTGATGCCAAATTTGCCGAAATCTTTGATGGAGATGCTTTAATTGGCGTTACAGGTGGCGCTGCGGCGACGTTAGAACCAGTGATGCTGCGGAGTAATTGTAAGCGCGATACTTTAGCATGGAAACGTGGGGAAACCACATCGAGTGCTGGTGAATTAATGGGCTTTAATGGTTTGACAGCAGAAGCATTGAAAGAAAGAGCGATAAAGTTAGTTAATTAAGGTTTTTCGTAGCATCTTTGATCGTTCTCAGTTAACTTTCAAAATTGCCTTGGAATCAAAAGCATCGGCTAATAGCTCAAGTCTACTTAAGTAGACTGAAAAATCTACTATTATAAGACTTACGCAGCTATAACGGAAAGTGTAGTGTTCCAGACATTCTAGATCCCCCCCTTCGGGTATCTCCTTCGGAGACGCTTCGCTAACGCTAGTTTGGCGGGACGGAAACCGACACCGCCAACTAGACTCACCAACCCCCCGCCGTCTTTGGGGGGCGCTATTAAGTCCTAAATTAGATCAGATTTTGTTAGCCGATTTTAGTTATGTAATTAGGGCTTGCTGAATAGAATTGAGAAGCTTTCTAGGTAAGGCTTTCAAGCATTTTTACTCAAAATAAGTGCCGTTTCTTATAGCCGCTACAGGCTCAAAACCCCTGCACTTCTACGAGAAATTTTTAGGGAAGTTTAGTATTCAAGCCGCTAAACCCGCTATTGTGCTTGCTATATGGACTCTATTTTAAATTTGGAGGCTTTTTCAGCAAGCCCTACATAAGTCCCTTCTACACAAGGGCTTCGTTGTCTTGTAATTTGCGATCGCCCTGTGGTCGATTACATAAAAACAAGGTTCAAAATGTAAATACGTCTAAATGAATAAATTTTTGAGAGAATGATTATGGCATTTGGGGGTACTGAAAGAGTCGTATAAAACTCAGTTATAACAACCGCTGCCGGGTTGTCACGGTACAAAGCATCACTCCCAGAAAGTACTACATCAATAAGTTACCTAACTCAAAAGCTATTCTCTTCGGTGCGGATGTTTTTCTGTAGAGATACTCCTAAGCTAATGGTATTTTCTATACCCAAAAAAAATCATGTAATTTCTGGTATTACAGCTTTTCCTTAGTTTTACCTTACTTACTCACTTTCTTGTTATTGCTCATTCGAGGTTCTGTTACTGTGGCGTGGATTGGTGATTTCTCCCGGAATTATTAAATTTACCTTTGAAGCAGACCTCAGACCTTGCCAATCTGGTAGGCTTTAATACATCCATGAATGATGAGAAATGGTTAAGCAACAAACTACTCAGCCACGAAAAATCTTGATTCTGGCAGCCAGTCCTGTAGACCAAGCAAAATTACGCTTGGATGTAGAAACTCGTGAAATTGATGAAGGTCTAAGACGTTCTCAGCATCGTGAACAGTTCCAACTAGAAAAGCTAGGAGCAGTGCGAACTGATGACTTGCGTCGAGCTTTATTAGATATTAACCCCCAAATCCTTCACTTTTGCGGTCATGGAACTGGGTCAGATGGATTGGTATTTGCAGACCAACAAACCTGCAAATGGTCGTCCCATACCCAACGACCAAAAAAGTTGCGATATCGCTCATATGCAAGTAGAGCTTGTTGCTAATGATATTGAACGGGCTGTAGATATACTTAAGCAAAATCAAGTTGAATTTGTCTCGCCGCAACTCGTACAGTTCCCCAAAACATATTTTTACCGTCAAGGTTGTTTAATCAAAGATCCCAACGGGCACGCAATGTTATTGATTATGGAATGAGGTAAATTTTTTATTTTCTCTTTCGATAAATTCTTCCAAACTAGTTGGTTTCTCGCCAGTTAATTTTTCGTAAAGATCGGAGATTATTGGCTCTTTTTGAAATCTTGGCAAAAAATGAAGCATTATCATTACCAGTATCATTCCTGTTTCTAATCCGTCATCTTTCTTGATGTTGTAAAATCGCAATGGATTAGAACTAACAAATTCGATTTTATCTTCTATTGTTTGATTAATCAGAACGGTTACTTCGGAGAAATTTTTATTTTCGTATCCCGTAATCTCAACCGCTTGATTTTTATATTGTTCAAAATCATTTAATAATATGGCTGATGCTTCTCCAATATTTTCTACATCTATCCAGTTAAACTTAGCTTTTCCTGCTGGTAATATTATCTTTCGTTTATTTTGAATATCACTGAGCAAAATGGTTGTCAGGTTTTGCATAAAGTAACTTGGACGAAGAAAAATATAGTTCAATCCGGATTCCTGAATCAGTTTTTCAATTTTGTGATGTGGAATTATTGGACTTTTTTCAACTCCTTGAACGGATAAAAAAACAATTTGATTTATTCCTTCATCTTTCATTTTAACGATTAATGGTTTGAAATATTGATCGACATCGGCAATTTGAGGTGGACGCAAAAGAAAAACACAATCAATATTTTTAAATGCTCGCTCGAATTTTTCTGGATTTTCAAAGTCAAATTGAACGAAATCTAGCTGGGGGTAATATTTGATTTTTTTTTGTGCTTTCTCAATATTTCTGACAGCAGCAACTATTTTATTTTTGGTTTCTATTTTATAAAGAAACCGAATCACTTCAGATCCAATATTTCCTGTTGCTCCAGTTATCAGTATCCGTTTCATTGCTTTTTCCTTTATGCACCATAATGATAAACTGTGAATTGGCGTTTAAAGCATCAAGCAAAGTCGCCAGGTTTTACCCCAATCCAGCGATCGCCAGTCAGTTGCACAATCATTACTCTTGCAGGTTGATCGCCAACCGTACCAGAAAGATGTCCTTTATGACCTTCTTGATTTGGTTTAGTATTTTGATCGCCGCCGAAAGATGCCTCTCCAGCACCCATTTCTACCCGCATACCGTCCATAGTTTCTACAAACCATCGACCTGATAGCGGTATAATCCATTGCGGTTGTGGATTTTCGTGCCACTCGCCAACCCAACCGACTGGCATTTCAGTAAACAAAACTTTGGCATCAGCACTTAGTAAGTGGTTATTCCACTGTGGTGCAGCATCGCCCCCCATACTCTCCTGCTTGAAATTCGTTAACTCGCAACGAGTCTGATGACTCACACCCCGATCGTCAGTCCAAACGTGCCAATAGCTTTGTTTTGGCTGATTTTGTTCGGCTTGGTTAGCATCGCTCATAGTACCTTTCCTTTTTAAACTGTTTAAATATATGTTTAAATATGTGTTTAATTTTGTTACAAAAAAGGTAGGAGGCAGAGGGCAGAGGCTTGATCGGTAAAAAGTATTAATTAAAACTTTAGTTCTGAGTATAAAGCCCTACGGTGTACACACATCTCGCCTCTATCCCCCTAAATCCCCCTTAAAAAGGGGGACTTTAACTCCCATTCCCCCCTTTCCAAGGGGGGTTAGGGGGGATCAAAACGCTATAAAACCAACTTATAAGACTTGTGTGTACACCGTAGGTATAAAGCCCTGTTACAACTCACTCTTTTAAGGGTGAGTCCATAAAAGCCTCCTGCCTCCAACATAGCTGCCTTCTGAATCAAACTATTTTGTTTTGGCGTGCTTGTAATGTCCTTACTAACAGTCCATGTTTGGGTGCAAAAATCATCGCAATAACAAACAACAGAGTTTGCAATACTACAATACATCCACCTGTTGCAGCATCGAGATGATAGCTAATATAAGTCCCCATTAAGCTAGAAAATATCCCGGATGCGACAGCAATTAATGTCATTTTATCAAAATTATCGGTCAACATATAAGCAGTTGCCCCTGGAGTTACTAACATTGCAATTACTAAAATAATTCCTACTGTTTGTTGCGCGGCGACAATAGTTAAAGCTAATAAAGTTAATAAAATATAGTATAAAGCAGTGGTATTTAATCCTATACTACGGGCATGAGTTGCATCAAAACAAAATAGCAGTAAATCTTTTCGCAGTATCATTAAAAATATCATCGTGATGGAGCAAATGATGATTGTTTGGATTAAGTTTTCATCGGTAATACCTAAGACATTTCCAAATAGAATATGCATTAAATCTATATTACTTGGGGTTTTAGAAATTAGCACCAAACCAAAGGCAAAAAAGCCCGTAAATACTAACCCCATTACCGTATCTTCTTTAATTCTAGTTTTGGATTTAATAAACCCAATAGAAACTACAGAACCCAAGCCAAACACAAATGCTCCAATGGCTAAGGGAATATTTAAAATATAAGCAATTACAACTCCTGGGAGAACTGCATGAGACACCGCGTCTCCCATTAATGCCCACCCCTTAAGAGTCATATAACATGAAAGCACCGAACAAACTACACCCACTAAGGCACTTACAAATATTGCCTTAACCATAAATTCATACTGCAAGGGTGCGGCAAACCATTGCCAAATTGCTTCTATACTCATAATCTTTTAAATAAATTATCAATTACTAATTACCAACTACCAACTACCAATTATCTAATTTCCTATTCCTTTAACTGGCATCATTCCTCCAAAGGTACGGGTAATATTCTCTTCCGTAAAAACTTCTTCTGTAGGGCCATATGCCAAAATTGTCCGATTTATTAATACCACATCATCACAAAATGTAGAAATTGAGGAAAGATCGTGGGTTGAAATTAAAATTGTATGACCCATATTGCGTAATTCTATTAAAAGTTGAATAAGTGCTTTTTCTGTTTTGACATCAACTCCCGCAAAGGGTTCATCTAAGAGAATTATTTGTGCTTGTTGCGCCAAAGCACGCGCTACAAATGCTCGTTTCTTTTGTCCTCCTGAAAGTTCGCCAATTTGTCGGAATTTAAATTCACTCATGTTGGTTCGCGCTAAACTTTCTGCAACAGCTTGGCGGTCATTTTCACGAGGAATTCTTAAGATGTTCATATAGCCGTAGCGCCCCATCATCACTACAGATTGCACATCTATTGGAAAATGCCAGTCTACATCTTCAGATTGGGGAATATAAGCAACTAGATTTTGTTTTTGTGCCTTCTTTATGGGCATTCCTTGAATAAATACACGCCCATTTGTCGGCTTAACAAAACCCATAATTGATTTAAACAAAGTAGATTTACCTGAACCATTCATCCCCACTAAGCCGCTAATAGAACCACGATTTAGCTGTAAATTAGCTGAATGTAAAGCGACTTTACCGTTATAAGCAACTGTTACTTCTTCTACTTGAACTGCAATTCTAGACATCATATTTATTAATTATCTAATTAGGTTGAATGGTTTATCAATTCTCAATTTTTTACTGTTTCAAACCATTAACTAAGGTGTTAATGTTGTACTCTAACAACTTAAAATAGGTAGGTGCAACGCCATCTGCATCAGTAAGTGAATCAACATAAAATACTCCGCCAAATTTTGCATTGCTTTCTTTTGCTACTTGTTTTTGAGCATTAGCGCTGACGGTACTTTCACAAAAGACTGTGGGAATTTGATTTTCCCGCACTGTGTTAATTACTTTTTTTACTTGTTGTGGAGTCGCTTGTGTTTCGGAATTAACCGCCCACAAATACTCTTCCTTTAATCCATAATCCTTCGCTAAATAAGAAAATGCTCCTTCACAAGTCACCATATAACGTTTATTCTCAGGAATTTCTGCCACTGTCTTTTGTAGTTTTTGATCGACTTTCTTTATCTGTTCGCTATAAGTTTGAGCATTAGCATTATAAGTCTCTGCGTTGGCTGGATCTAAATTTACTAAAGCTTGACGAATATTTTCTACATATTTCAAAGCTATTTTTGGCGACATCCAAGCATGAGGATTCGGTTTTCCCGCATAAGCATCTTCACCGATATCTATCGGTGTAATACCTTCACTCAAAGTTACATGAGGCACATCTTTGAGATTTCCATAAAACTTCTGCGCCCAGCGTTCCAAACCCAAACCATTATCTAATATTAAGTCTGCATCCTGCGCTTTGACTATATCGCTAGGAGTCGGCTCATAGCCGTGAATCTCCGCCCCCGGTTTGGTTAAAGATTCAACAATGGCTTTGTCTCCTGCAACGTTACGAGCCATATCAGCAAGCACCGTAAATGTCGTTAGAATAACTTTTTTGTTTTTCGTATTCGGATTTTGTGCAGTATCACCAATCTCTTGCACTGGACTCTCAGACACGTTTTCCGAAGGGCTACACCCACTCAAGCATAGTCCAAATACGATTCCCGTTGCAATTGCAAGTTTTTGTACATAAAGGTGTTGACGGAAAACGATAGACATATAGCTCCCCCTCGGAATCATTTTCATAATTTTCTCATTTTTGTAATTATACAATATTTCAACCAAAAAAATGAAAGGATTATGAGAATTACACTATAGATTTACTTAGTAGCAGAATTATTTTATAAGGATATGTATGTTAGCTAGTAAATTAGTAATATATGCAAAGCCCCCCAATACAGCGGGGGTTGGGGGGATCTAAACGGTTGAAAGAGTTAATTTATCGTTGCGGTTGCGGCCATTTCTGTTAAATTAAGCCTATAAACCCTTTTTGATTAATATTGTGCGAGATGGTTGTAATAAAGGAAATGTAACAATGAAAGTGCTACCTTTATTAACTTCACTTTGTAATTCCAAGCTACCGTGATGGGATACTACAATCGCTTTTGCAATAGCCAAACCCAAGCCGGAGCCGCCAGTATGACGAGAGCGATCGCTATTAACTCGATAAAAGCGGTCAAATACATGAGACAATTCCTGAGTCGGAATACCAATACCCGTATCTTTGACTCGAATTTCAGCATCCGATTCATAACTATCTAAAATAACTGTAACTTCCCCAGAAGGTAAAGTATACTGAATTGCATTGACAATTAAATTAGAAAATAAGCGATAAAGCTGCTCGGAATTACCGATAATATTCACATCTTTATGCACGCTAATTTCCGATTTTAGCGTTACTTTGGCTGAAATTGCCATTGCGGCAAATTCTTCTATCAAGTCATCAATAATATCATTCAAAGAGCATAATTCCCGCTGTAGGTCAATAGATTCTCTATCAAAGCGAGAAAGCATTAATAAATCTACAACTAAACTAGTAAGCCGCTGATTTTGACGCTTGATAGTTGCGAGAATATCCCAAGCTTCTTTAATATCTAAATCTGGCATTAATAAAACTGATTCTATTGTTGCTTGAGTTGCGGCTAAAGGTGTTCTTAATTCGTGTGCAGCATCGGCTGTAAATTGTTGAATTTGTCGGTAAGATTGATAAATTGGTCGCATTGCTAAACCTGCTAACCACCAGCTAGCAAAAGCTACCATCATCATTGCAATTGGTAATCCCACCAGCAAACTTAATTTAACTGCATCCATATAGCTATTAACGTCGGCGATATTTCTTCCTACTTGTAAATATCCCCAATCGCGATTATCTTTAGTGTGTAATTCTAATGACATTTGATGGTAGAAGTTACCAGTATCATCTTCAATAGTTTGCCAAAGTTTCTTGTTTAAATCTAAAGATTGAGTTTGAGGTAACGAACCAGAAGTCGCAATCAAATTTCCCGAATTACCAAATAAACGCACGTAATAACCTTGATTAATTGCGTTTAAAATATGCCGTTGAGAAACTGATTTTTCCGAGATACAACCTGTTTCAACTACACAAATATTTGGTAAAACTTCTTTCACAATTGGTGATAATTTTTCGGGCTGGTTTAACTTAAGTTCTAAATTATTATGTAAACTTTTAGCCGCAAATTCTAATTCTCTATCTAATGCTTCCGAATGAGCATGAGATACTGCCGTGTAAAAACCAAAACCGCACGCAGTTAAAATTAAACCCATGACAATGGCATACCAAAACGCTAATCGAATTCGAGTACGTTGAAACAGTTTATTTTGATTCATGCTTATAACTAATTCTTAAAATTAAACCGATATCCCATACCGTGCAAAGTTTCGATTGGATTTCCACAACCACTTGATGCTAATTTACGTCGCAGCAAACGAACTTGCGCGGCTACTACATTGCTACTCGATTCTGCACTTGCTTCCCAAAGCTGGTTACGGATTTGTTCGGTTGTGAGAATTTGATTGGGATGCTTCATCAAATATTCTAATAGCTGAAATTCTTTGTTTGTCAAAGACATTTCTTGTTTATCTTCGGAAGTGTTTTTATTAATAATTATATTATTACCGTAATCTAAAGTTAAATTGCCCATAGTCAGTTTTTGCGGTTGAAATTGAGGTACCCTTCTTTGCAAAGCCCTTAACCTTGCCAATAATTCCTCCATTCCAAAAGGTTTAACTAAATAATCATCTGCCCCCGCATCCAAACCAGCTACTTTATCTTCCATACTATCTTTAGCTGTTAGCATTAAAACGGGCATAGCATTTTTATTTTGACGCAGCTTTTTACATAATTCTAATCCCGACATTTTTGGAAGCAGCCAATCGAAAATACCGATTGTATATTCCGTCCACCGATATTCTAAATGTCCCCATGCTTCATTACCATCCATCACCCAGTCTACTAAATACTTTTGTTGAGTTAGAACTCGTTTAATCGCTGCACCCAAATCTGGTTCGTCTTCTACTAGTAACACTCTCATAAAACACGCGCAAAATTTAACTGTAATAAAGTTCACTCTAAAAACAGATTGACATAAATTTATGAAATCAAGATGAAAACTAAATTTATCAATAAAAATATGATATTTGATTATGCTAAATCTATTCCATTAAGCCACATTTCGTAAGACTTATTATTGTCTTTCAGCGCTTGTATTTAAAAAAAATTGGTCATAAATCTGGATAGTATTGCACAAATCAAAATCCTCATAACATACAAAAATGAAATCAGGATGAAATCATGTCGCATCAATAGTTAGAATTAAGGCTATTACCTCCGTTAGATGAAATCATGCTTTGTCAATTAATAATGTAAAACAGTAGGTAACAAAACCTATTTCAATTCATTATTCCCTCTTGTTAAAGTTATGACAGCTACTCAAACTCAATCATCTAATTTAGAATCTTGTATTCAGGCTTGTCTAGATTGTTTGAAAGAATGCGAAAATTGCGCCACTGCTTGCTTGAGCAGCGATATGGTGCAAATGATGTCTGAATGCATCAAACTATGCCGAGACTGTTCGGATACCTGCGACCTTTGCGCTCGTTTGATGGTGCGTCAATCAGGTATTCATGCTCAAATGTGTAGCGTGTGCGCTGATGCTTGTGAAGCTTGTGCCTCAGAGTGTGGCAAACATGACACTGACCACTGCAAACGCTGTGCCGAATCCTGTCGTCGTTGTGCAGAATCTTGTCGTAAAATGGCAGCAGCGTAAGTTATAGGTTATTCGCTGTTTAATCATGCGGATGAAGTTACGATTTCACATTGTATTGTTTGAGACGTAGCACTGCTACGTCTTTACACCAGTTTTCTGTCTAATACAGAATATAGATAAACATAATTCATTGCTTAATTGAGTAACGCCTAAATATTTGCCGAAACTACTTGACTCTACAGTTCACTAGAGAGTTTATCTTAAATATATAGTTGATTAAATAAAAAATATGAATAGCACAACCCTCGAAAAAGTTAAAGTATATCGGATGTCTACCCCAGAACACGAATGCCCTTGGGGATTAAAAACAATCAATCTACTCAACGAAAAAGGAATTGAGTTTGAAGATAATAAACTGACATCTCGTGAAGAAGTAGACGACTTTAAAGCCAAACATCATGTTGAAACCACACCACAGATTTTCTCTGGTGATGAAAGAATTGGAGGCTATACCGATTTAGCAGAAAAGCTAGACGTTGAAGCAGAAGGTGCAGATTATTCCTACACTCCGGTTATTGCGGTATTTTCCAGCGCAGGGTTGATGGCTTTAGCAACCACTATGGGCTTAACTGGGTTTATGGGTTTCTCTCTTTCCTTGCTAGCTACTTTAAAGCTGATGGATATCGAATCTTTTGCTGAGGGCTTTAAAAAGTACGATCTGATAACCAAAAGAATCAAACCCTATGCCAAAGTTTATCCATTTGCAGAATTGGCGATCGCCCTTGGTTTTCTTTCCGGAGTTGCACCATTAGTAACGGGAATCACTTCTCTGTTTATTGGTGTTAGCGGCGGTATTTCGGTATTTAAAGCGGTATATATTGATAAACTAGCGCTCAACTGTGCTTGTGTGGGAGGAAATTCCAAAGCACCTTTAGGAATAATTAGCTTTGCCGAAAATGCGATTATGGCACTTATGGGAGGAGCGTTAATTTACTCTGCTGCTACCGGAGAAGTCGAATCTGCCAAGGTAAAAGAAATTGAACCTGCTGCGGTTGTTCGGTTGCAAGATGCTAGATAGATAGATAATGCAAACAATAAATATCGTAAAATTGACTCTCTGGTTAACTAGAGAGTTTATGATTAATTAAGTAGTAGAAATAGGCAGGGAAATAACCATGAATAAATTAGCCTATCTAAAAATTGGAGAATTAGCCAAGCAAACAGGACTTACTGTAGGAGCATTACGTTATTACAGCGATATAGGACTTTTGCAACCCGTACTCATAGGAGACAATGGCTATCGATATTACGCTGCGAATGCCTCCGAGCAGGTAGAATTTATCAAGAAAGCTCAATCTCTCGGATTTACCTTAGAAGAAATCAAACAAATCCTTGATGTTCGCAACGGTGGTGAAATTCCTTGCGATTTAGTACAGAGTTTATTAGAGAATAAAATCGAACAATTGGCAATTCAAATTAAACAAATGACTTTATTCAAAGGGGAATTAGAAGAATATCGTGCAAGTTGGGCAAATAAACCGGAATCTAATTTAAAGCAGGAAGAAGTTTGTCCCTTAATTGATAGCGTACCTCTACATTGAACTTGCTTGCAATAACGCAATTAATATATTTTAGTTTCTCGACGCGAATAATAAAGTATACAAGTAGTTGTGCAAAATTAATTGTACATTCCGAAACCTTGAAATCCTTGTGATTGCTTGGTTCCTCGCAATGACAATATCTAATTAATTTTGCCTAAGCACTTACTTCAGTCGTAAGAAAAACTCAGCAGACCTTAATTACTATAATTATTTAAATGGTGAAATTAGTGAGGAGTTACAGAAAATATCTCACTGTTAGTAATAGGTCTATTGAGTTATTTTTAATATTGACAGATAAAAATGAAATTAGGATGAAATGTTTTTCTTTTATTAATTTAATGTATCTTCCCGGTTGCGCGTCTGGTTCGACTTTTGCCATTGAGGTCATCTCTTCTTCACCTTCCATCGGCATGGAAACGTTTACGTCTAGGTTTTCTACGGCTACGGGTTTCTGGGTTTGGGGGTCGATAATTTCTACGATTAGTTGATTTTCACCCATTTTTACGGGTTCTTGGGAGTTAGGGCTAACTAAATTAATTGTGGCGTTTTCTGTTTGTTGCCCGGATGTGGTGGTTGATGCTGTTTCTGTTTGTGCTTCTGTTTCTGGAGTTGAGCAAGCAATTGTGAAGAAACTAAGGGTTAGTAGTAACAGATTCTACAGATAAAAAAATCTTTGCTCCAATCAAGAATAATTAATTTACCATTGGGTTTAAGTACCCGTTTAATTTGTGCTAATGCTATTTGTGGCTGTTCAAAATAATGAAAAGCATTGGCACACACAATTACATCAAAGGCATAATTATGAAATGGCAGTGAGTTAACTGAAGCTTATTGAGGTATGACAAGATGCCAAAAGGCGATTATTATCAAAATCATCGTTGTGCTGGTGAATGGATTATAATCGCAATTATGAAAGTAACGCTAAAGTTGCTAACTACAAATAGACATCTCCGGAAAACATTTATATGAGTTTAATTATATACGTAGACCTAACCCCCCTACCCCCCTTCCCGGAGCAGGGAAGGGGGATTTCAAAGCCTCTCTCCGCTAGCCGTAAGCGGCCACTGCGTGAACGGGGAGAGGTTTGTATACAGTTCTTTTTCATTTCCGGAGATATCTAATATGCGCTACGATGTGCCCAAACAGGATTTGCAGATTAATCTGTCCACAATGCCAGCTATACCAAAAAGTGGACTTTTATATGCATTATAAGAGCATATAAAAGTCCAATTTTTTATCCATTAAAAATAAATTTAATGGAAAGCCGAGCATGAGGAACTACACTAATAACTAATTTCTCATATACTTATGAAATCAAGATGAAATTAGTTCAGAATCAAATTTAATTTTTTCAACTCAAGCGTGCCATCCTAATTTTTTCCTCAACCAGCTCAACCAAATTGTAATATCATCTACAAGCGAGTAAACCACGGGTACAACAATCAAAGTCAGCAAAGTTGAAATAAGCAAACCACCCAAAATTACCGTCGCGATGGGTGAATAAGCGTCCATTCCGGTTTCTGGGAAAAAGGCTAGTCGGACAATTACAATGATTGTTGTAAAGGTAGTCATTACAATTGCTTTGAGTCGAACTGGCCCCGCTTCGCGAATTGCAATAGCCCTCGGTACTCCTTCCTGACGTTTAGTTAAAATCAATTCTAATAATAAGATAGCGGCGGAAACGGATAAACCCGATAGAATAACAATTCCTAAAATCGAAACCGTAGACAAAGTTTGTCCCGCAAGTAACAACCCTCCGAAAACTCCTACTAACTGCAAAGGAATTGACAGCATCATTACTAAAGGTTGGATAAACGAACCAAATTGAATTACTAATATGAGGTAAATCAATAATAAAGAAATTACCAAACCTTGTAAAAGTCGTTCAAACTCAATCATCATATCCGTCATATCCCCCATCGAATCGATACCGTAACCGGGGGGAAAGTTTAATTCACTACCCGCACGCATGGCTATTAACATTGATAAATCCATCGAAGCTGGCCCATCTTTACGGTAGTATCCGTTGACGTAAATCACCCGCTTGCCGTTAACTCGTTCGATTAATGTCGGTCCTTGTTCCGGTTGTAATGTTGCAACGGTGCTTAACGGTACTTGCTGATTATCGTTCGTGGTAATATAGGTTGAAGACAAGTCTTGCATCGTTGCTCTGTCATCTTCTTCATACCTAACTAAAATAGAATTTTGTCTTAAGTTGGGACGATTATAATATCTGCGAGTGTAACCGCCATTCAAAGCATAACGGGCTTGTTCGGCGATATCTTTGATATTTAATCCCAGTTCCTTGGCTCTACGACGGTCAATTTTTAGCTGAAATTCTTGGACATATCATGTCCTTCCATCCCTGCCATTGAGGAAGCAGGTTTTAGTTGATTGGTAACTGTTAAAATAGCTCCGGAAAGCAAGACGAAAATACCAATCCCTATAAGTGTTTTACCCGGACGTAATGAGGATTCCACAGGTTTTTTATGCTTTTTCGGGGAACGTTTTAATAAGAATCTACTAAAAACCAATAACAAACCGATAAGGAAAATTCCCCCACCCAGCAAAGCTGTGTGAGATACTAAATTATGATTTTGTGCGGCACCATGATTCATCCCCTCGTGATTTTCCGACGGCTTCATTTGAGATAGGATTACAGATGTTGCGGTGAAAGGCATGGTTAAGAAGGGCGATCGCAGTTTATATATCTACTTACATTTGTCGATCTTGCCAGCTAATTATGAAATTAGGATGAAATTTATTCTTCGTGGTTTTTAACAAGACTATACTCTAAACACAATATTAGCCGCGCCTTGAAGCAATGCTTCGGCTCTTTTTACACCATCAATCTTTTTAGCTCTGACGGCATAATCGTACAAAATTGGTCGCGTCAATTCAAGTTGGATCATCTTATCTGACGCTAACCAGATATCGGCGGTCGAATTTTCTACTAAAGTTATGGTAGAGCGAATCACCCCATTCAAGACTCCAGTTTGAATAGTCACTAAGCTGACAGCAAACATGATTCCCGCTTGAGCTATTAAAAAGCGCGGAATATCTTCAAACAGATTTTTGCGAGCAATAGAAACCATTGATTACAAAATTATTCAGAAAATTTATTTAAGAAGGCATTTATCTTTTCGTCAAATTAGTAATAGTTAGGACGGTATCGGTAACTTGATTGACACCTCAGATAATGTTACTTCATGTTCTATAGTTAGTTCAGCTAAAAATGAACGATTTTCGCTGATGTGGGGTAATTTAAGTTGAGAATCAGGCATACCTTTCTTTAACTGCCGCTGACGAATAATATTAAAACTGCCTGACTTTAAAATTCGCAATCGAGGTGGTGGAACCTGTCCGTCGCGAACGGTTCCGTAAGGAGTGTTTATCTGCCTCAGCCAATATTCAAAGCGATTTAGAAACGCTTGAGGATTACTCAATGTTTCTCCCGCAGCCAATTCTATATTTACTATATAATTAGCGGGAAACTCTTGCTCTGAGAGTGTGATACAGAAATCATCTAAACGCAGATTAAACTCTTTGTGGAGTGCTTGCATTACCTGAATTGTATGAGATTCAGTTGTCTTCTCGGTCGTGGAAGATAACAGTCCACCCCGACGGTAGCGAAACGCAATCAAGGGAGCTTGGTTGTAAAATCCTAATACTTGTACAACGTCGCCAATGTCATAACGGTAAAAACCACTGTAGCTTGTAACTAGAATGCGGTAAAGTTTATTAGCTTGTACTTCAGTTGCCAGAAGGGTTTTGGGATTTTCTTCCTCCCACTGTTCTTCAGGAATAAATTCAAAAAACCCGCTTTCAATTGCCAAGATGCCACCTTCCGAATTGAATTTGGGATAAACGCTAAATGTAGCTTCTGCCGAACCATATACCCCGCCAAAAATAGGGGTATCTCCAAAGTAATCGGGGAAGTGCTGCAAATAAAAATCCGATGTTCCTCCTTGAGCGGTGACAATATAGGATAAACCTGACCATGCTTGCTTGGGTGTAAGTCTTCCTTCTATTTTGAGGATTTGTCTGAGTTCGGCAGCTCTATCTGGTGCTGGGAACAACTTACGTTCTAACTTGACGCGAATATGCGGTTCTAGTTTTAGCTCCTTGGCTATCGCTCCTGTTTCCAAATCATTAATTAAGTCTTCCCCGTAGCGTTCTAGATAGCCGCAGGTACGCAAAATCAACATGGGAAAATTAGCCGTCATTCCCCGCATATCTCGATCTCGCAAAGCAAATAGCAAGCAGACATAATGACGAGCCAGACTATCGGCAATTTGAAGCGCGCCGTAAGGATGCACAAAAGCTTGCTCAAACAGAAACCGACCCTTGCGAATACTGCCTACACTCACCGGGCCATAGGGAATACCACCACTTGTAACTCCCTGCAAATTCGCCGAGTTGGGCAGCAGCGTTTTACCAAACTCTAACCCTTGTTGCCTAAGCAATTCAATCGCAAAGCCCATACTAGCTAAATCTGCCCGTCGTAAGGAAGCTTGAAAGCTGCGAGTTACAGGCACCTGCTTTTTGTTTCCGGTCGAACCACTGGTAAGATTGATGTAAACCACTGGTTCGGGATTAAGAACGTTTTTCTCTCCTTTGCTAATGCGATCGACATAAGGCTCGTAGCTTTCGTAAGGCAGAATTGGAACTTGTTCGCGAAATTGGTGAATGGTTTTAATAGAGCTTAATCCCAAATTTCTCCCCATTTCAGTGTTCCGATGGGCTTGGAGGAGATTAAGTAAAAACCGCTCTTGAACTGTATAAACTTGAAGAGTTTTACGAGTCAACTTAACTTTGTGATAAGCAGCATAAGCAGCTAGAAGTGACAAAGAAAGGCTAGTCATTTGATTTAATAGTAAATTGTCTGCTTCTTAACTTACTTTTGAAGTGTCAAGAACTTGACAAGATTTCGTTTGTTTAGAATTGCGATCGGATAAAAGCATCATAATCTTACCGAGTTCTTGACATTATTTAACTAAAGTTAGTTTTGTAATAAAACAGTTCGTTTGATAATCGTGAACAATAAACATTCAAAAACAAGAGGGCATGGTATTCTGGCTCTGGCTATGACTGGCACGGTATTGCTGTTTACTGGCTTACCTACCTTTGCACGGTCAAATTCTTACACGGATACATTCGCCGCACAGCCAATAACATCGAATACGAGTAACCAATCGGTTTCGCCTTCTGCATTAGTAAGTTTGGCTGATGACGGATACTTAAAAGATCGGGGAATACCTGGTTTTGGTGGCTTTCGTTGGGAGTATAAGTTGGGTAGAGTTGATGCTGAACAATTGATTCAAGCTGGTGTCAAAGATAACCGTATTAGTTCGCAAGACTTGAACGATCAAAGTTACTTAGATGCGGTAAAGTGGCTACTTGACGTTAGATTCAAGTCTTTTTAAATTCTAATTTTCAACAGATACCAAAACCTTTTTACCAAGACAAATATCGATGTAAAAAAAACTAACTTTTTTTAATATAAATCACTGGAGAGGTGTAAAATTTGTAATTCAAATGTAATTCTTGAAACCATGAAAATCTTAATTGTAGAAGATGATAAACGAATTGCTAAAGCGCTGGCTGAAGATTTAAGACATCAACATCACGCAGTTGATATTGCTCTTGATGGAATTGAGGGATGGAATTTTGCTCAAGCTGCCGAGTATGACTTAATATTATTAGATTTGATGCTACCGCGCTTAGATGGTATTAGTCTTTGCAAAAGATTGCGAGAGAATAAATCCAATGCTCTAATTTTGATGTTAACAAGCAAAGATACTACCACTGATAAAGTAATTGGACTCGATGCAGGTGCAGATGACTATCTCATAAAGCCCTTTGAACTAGAAGAATTAGCTGCACGAATTCGCGCTTTATCCCGTAGAACTCCAGAAGTTAAACCATCAATTTTAACTCACGGTAAACTACAACTCGACCCAAATAGTAGCGAAATTACTTATGCAGGTAATCCTCTTTTCTTAACTCCTAAAGAATACTTAATTTTAGAATACTTTCTGCGCCATGCCCAGCAAGTTTTGACCCGTTCGGCAATTCTGGAAAAACTTTGGGAATTTGACAAGTTTTCTGGAGAAGGAACGGTAAAAACTCATATTACCAACTTGCGTAGTAAACTAAGAACTGCGGGAAGTCCAGATAATTTGATTGAAACAGTTTATGCTGTGGGTTATCGTTTAGGGGCAGTTGATGATTAGAAAATCCGATTAAATATTATCAATATCCTCTAAGCAATGTTTCAGAAAATTCGCGATCGCCTACTTTTATCTAGCTTAACTGTTTTTACAATTGTTCTAGCAGGATTTGCAATTGTTGTGCGAGTTGTTTTTGTTAGCAGCCTCAGCGAGCAAGTCATAGATAAACTTATAGTTTTAGGACAAGGTGTAACTGTAGATGCAGAATTAGAAGCAGGAAAACTAGATATTGATGAGTATTGGCAAGATAAAGATTTAGATGCTCGCAAAGGTGGTTTGCAGTGGTTTGATATTAAAGGTAATTTACTTCAGCAGCAGGGTAAATATACCTTAAATTTACCTTTAAATCCCAATAAAACCGTACAAAGACAAATTGATCGAGAAAAACAAATTCAAGCAGTAACTTTATCAATTTTTGATCATGAAACTCAACAAAAAATTGGCTATATCAGAGTAAGTCAATCTTTAGAAGATTTTGATGAAACTATCCAAAAATTAGACTTGGGTTTGGGTGCTGGGGTAGTTTTTGCTTTAATTTTAAGTGGAATTGGGGGACTGTGGCTGAACCGTCAATCAATGCAGCCAATCGAAGAAAGTTTTGAGCGTCTGAGGCAATTTACTGCTGATGCAAGTCATGAATTACGCAATCCTTTAATGGCAATTAAGAGTAGTGCTGAAGTTGCTTTGAAGTATCCAGAAGGAATGAGAAATATTGATGCGGAAAAATTTACTGCTATCAGTAGTGCAACCAATCAAATGGCTCATTTAACCGAAGATTTATTGCTTCTAGCACGCATGGATAAAGTTGCCGATACAAAGCTAAAAACTATTAATTTAAGTATAATTATTTCTAACTTAATACAATTATATAAATCTCAAGCAGCAGCTAAAGGTATAGATTTACAAGTAGAAATTCAAAATAATTTATTATTACTGGGAGATGCAAAGAAATTGAGTCGAGCTTTCGGTAATATTATTCAAAATGCGATTTACTATACTCATGAAGGTGGAAAAGTTGAAGTCAAAGCAAATCGTGTCGATTCTTACTATCAGGTAACGGTAGAAGATACAGGTGTAGCTATTGCGCCAGAAAATTTAGAACGAATTTTTGAGCGGTTTTGGCGTTCCGATAAAGCTCGTTCTTATGAGTCTGGTTGTTCTGGTTTAGGTTTAGCAATTTCTCAAGCAATTATGAACAATCACGGCGGTTCAATTACTGTTAGTAGTGAGTTAGGAATTGGTAGTTGTTTTACTATACGTTTACCTACCTACCTCGAATGAAATGAAATTAATACTGATTAAAAAGTAATACAGTCACTCAAAAATTTTATTAAAGCCTCTTTATGGAAAAAACCTTTAGTTATCCTAGCGTTCATGCCTTAGGCTCGATAGTGTTATACGGTTTTATCGCTTATTTACTAGCATATCATTATCCAAAACAGAGCAAAATTATCTATACTTTCGCTGTTATATTAATCGGTGCTATAGGTTTGAGTCGGCTGTATTTAGAGATACACAATTTGGAGTTAGTTTAGTAACAACTGCTATAGTTTTTAGTGTTGTCTTGTCGGCAGTTTTTGCGCTCTGGTATTCAAAAGAAAAGACATTAGCTATGCACTCTATCAACACAGTTCAAAGAGAGCTTTTCTACTGGATGGCTATTTTATTTACGTTTGCCTTGGGTACGGCAATGGGAGATTTATTGGCAGAGGCTTTAAAACTGGGTTATGCACAAGCAGCACTAATATTTGGTGCTGCAATTGTAATCATCGCTGGCTGTTATTATTACTTTGGACTGAATGGAGTTTTGGCATTCTGGTTAGCTTACATCTTGACTCGTCCCCTTGGAGCATCTATCGGTGATTTACTATCCCAACCAACTAAAAATGGTGGTTTCGGTTTCGGTACGACCGGAACTAGTATGCTTTTTCTTTGTATAATTGTAAGTCTGATTATTTACTTAAGTTTAAAGCATAAGAGATCGGTTTCACTATCGCACCGATAAAATACTATTCGATCGTGATTTTGCTGCTGCACTACCGACAACTACTAAAAACTTTGTGTCTGATAATGAAGAATTTTATTTAAGAATACGCTCCTAATTTCATCTAGGAGAATTGATAAAACGAGACTGTTGTAATTTGAGCATGGTAATAGAAAACATCAACCACAAATAACCAACTCCATAACCAGCAATCACATCTGTGGGCCAATGTACGCCTAAATACAGCCGACTTAAGCCGATAGCAGCAATTAATATAACCGCAAAAGTATAGATTATCTTAGCAAATTTTGGATAATGAGACGCTAGTAAATAAGCTATAAAGCCATATAGCACCATCGAACCCAAGGCATGACCGCTAGGATAACTATAGGTTTTTTCTGTAATTAATTGCTGCCAAAGCTGCGGACGCGGTTTGCTAAAAGACAGTTTTAAACCATAACTCAGGATTGCACCTCCAAGAGCATGAATACCGAAAATTTTGGCTTCTTGTTGATACCTTTTCCACCAAAGTAACCCGAAAGTAATGATAGCAATAGTCACAACTGTAGGAGGATTAGCTATTTTTGTAATATTGAGCATGATATTATCCCATGTGGGATTTGCAAACTGATGTATCCATAGCAAAATAGTTTTATCAAAAGCAAAAGCTTCTTTTTCCCAAACTTCTTCTGAAAGCTGGGCTAATATATAGACAATTAATAAACAGATAGCTAAACCAGCAACTCCAATAGTGGTAATAAGTGAAGCTATACGAGGATGTACCCGAGTGAACCAAAAATTTATTAGTTTGCGAAGGTAATTTTGCATAGAAGATATATATGAATAATGAAATGAATAATGAAAAGATTTTAATAAGTTTGTTTGTTAATTTACTAATTTGACTAGGCGCGTTTTTTTCTGCATTTTAAACTGGGAAAAAGTAATAAAATACATAGCATACTAAATATTCTCACAAATATTATTACACCACTTTAAAGCCAATTTATCAACTATTATGTCAAAAAAACGCTCTTTCGGTTTAACTGTTATTGTTATCTACAAATTGTTAGAAGCTTTTCTTCTTGCCATAGCATCTGTATTTTGATTTTTTAGTCTTGCTAATTATCAGCATATTTCATCATTTTCTCAATCTTACATTTTAGAAAGTAAATTCGATATTATTGAATGGTTAGTAAATAAAATTATCAATATTAAAAGGCAAACCTTACAATTTAGCGGCATAGTTTCTGGAATATATGCCTTTGTAACCGTAATTGAAGCTATTGGTTTATGGTATGAGAAATCTTGGGCAAAATTTTTAGTTTTAGGTTTAGTCGGTATCAGCATAGTACTAGAAATTTTTGAGCTATTCAAAAGTTTTAATTTCTTGAAAATTGTCGTATTTTTGACGTATTTAGCTGTATTTTAGTATTTCTGGAATCAGATTCGCAAACAACGTAAAAAAAAATCAGTAAATTTTGCGTAAGTTTTATAGGTTTTAAATTTAACTTATTTTGGTATCAAAACTTGAATCTTAAAGACTAATCAGGAAAGGGTTTTGAGAATAAGAAATAAATCCTTACCTCAAAACCCGTTTATCGGTGTGAGTCAGAAAAATTATCTGTGAAAATTGACAGATTTATTTACATCACAGATGTAATTGATTGAAGACTATTGCTTAAGTATAGGGAACCTGAATACTGCTTTTAGGTCGATTTGCTTCTGTAGCTTCGTCGTCTTCTCGATCTTCATTCTCGGTGTAGAGAACTTTACCGTTACCCGCATCAACAATTACTTCTTTTTTGCCAATTTCTACTTCATACACGAGATTACCATCTTCGTTTTCTAATTCCACTTTTTTGGCTTTTCCTCCTACGGCTGCTTCCGCTGCTTGCTTGGCTTGTTCGAAAGTGATTTTTGTCAAGGATTGGTATTTTGCAGTTTCTTGCTGTTCTTCTGCATCATCATCTGTTTCACCATCACCATAGATTGCTTGGGCTATTTCAGTGCTTTCACGATTATTTACTGCTAACTGTGACTCGGTTTGTTGTGCAGACACGTTACGGGCTAAACCAGCAAATCCTAAAGTACTGGCTAAAACTGCGGCTAAAGCGATTATCTTTGTTGCACTCATGATGTGAAATTACGTTGTTCTCAGTTTGTTATTTAACTGTAGATATTAATTGTCAAGAACTTGAGAAGAATTTGACCAAATATATCAGAAATTACGATGAACAGTAAGGTTTTTATTTCCTACCAAATCTTCCCAAGTTCTTGACTTTTTCTCTATAGCATAAAGCCGAAAGTTTAGATTATATATCTCCCGATAGCAAGTAGGAGCAGAAATGAATAAAGTCGCAAAAGTCACAATTTTCTTCTGGATTATGAAGATTATCGCTACGACGCTCGGCGAGACGGCGGGTGACTTCATCTCAATGTCTCTCGGGCTAGGGTATTACGTAGGCTTTGCCGTAACGGTTGCGTTCTTAGCTATTCTCTTATTTTTTCAACTTCAATCTGACTCCAAAGCCCTTGCTTGTTCCGTAGCGGACAGTCTTGAATTCCACTTGATTATTATTCGGGTTGTAGAGAGTGTAAGTAGCTTCCCCTGTTTTTCTACCGACATTCCCTACCCCTACTACCATACGCGGAGTAACATTGATAGTCTGATGGGGTATTTGACTATCGAGGGTGGTTATTTCCGTATCAATCGAACCAGCTTCCAAATTATATTGAAAAGTTAAACCGGAACGACCGCAAAATAAATTATTCGCTTGCATCCGCGCTACCCTATCTAAAATTATGATCGGAGAAGTTTCTGGGGTTAATGCTTCATCGACAGATACCGTAGTCCCATGAATCAACAAAGAATCTAACTCAAAAAAACCAAAATCAAGATTTCGTATCCACTCTACAGTATGACGTGAAACATGATTCCATAGTAATTTTACTGTTTCGCCACCATATTTTTGCAATAAATCGGTAGGTTCTGAAGTCGCAGATAAACCATGCAATATTAAACATTGCTCCTCCCACCATCCTTTACAAACGAGCGGTGTTAACCCAGACTGTGGCTGACCCAAACGTTCCACCAACTTCTCAGATTCCGGAGTGGGTCCGATCGCATCACCTAAAATATATACAGCCTCAACATAACCACTTTGACGTTTAATATCCGCCATCACCGCTTCATAAGCCGCCAAATTGCCTTCAATACCGCTTAAAATTGCCCACTTCATAAGTAATTTTGGATTAAAAAGTTAGTAGTTAGTGAATAGTGGATAGTTGTTAGTAGTAAATATCTTCCCATGCCCCATTCCCCATGCCCAATTACCTATCACCGAGTACAAACATGAGTTGGATCATCTGCACGTTCTGCAAATTCTATTCCCCGTGCTAAACGCCAAGCAAAGATAGGTGGTAATCCTTTTTCAATAATTGCTGCACAAGTTTTTTGATAGTCATAAGCAACTTCCCGCAGTATCACTTCTTGACTTTCAGTGTCATAAATTACATAAGTTGCATTCGGTCGCCCATGTCTTGGTTCTCCCACCGAACCTGCATTAATAATCTTTTTAAATGAGGCGGTAAAGCTCTTTTCTTCAGATAAATTATTGCTTTCCACGCGAATTTTTAACTGACCGGAATCTAAATTGCGGAAATAAGGGGTGTGAGTATGACCGCAAAAAAGCACATCTGCACCTGATGAAATTACTCTTTCTAACGCTACAAATGCATCGATTTCTGGTAATAAATATTCGTGGTTGCTGTGAGGACTACCATGAACAAAAGCTAAGTTATCTTCTTTAAGAATATAAGGTAATTGAGCTAAAAAATCGCGGTTTTCTGGTTCTATCTGTTTATTAGTCCATTCATGAGCGACAAGTCCGCGTTTTTCTGCTAACAAAGAAGGATAACTGCAATCGCAAGCATTCAATCCTTCAACTACGTCTTCATCCCAACAACCACCACAAGTAGGAATATTTAGAGAACGAATTTTTTCTACTACTTCATTAGGATAGGGACCATACCCAACTAAATCCCCTAAACAAAAGATTTTTTCAGCAAAGTGTCGGTCTATATCTAATAAAACAGCATCTAAAGCGTCGATATTGCCGTGAATACATGAGATAACTGCTACTTTCATACTTGCGTACCTTCTAATAACATCTGTTTAACTTGTTGCTGATACTGCTTAATTAATGAATCTGATAAAAAACAATCAGATAAAGTTTGCTTGAGCGCATCTTCATGCAAATTTTCTCCCACCACTTCAATACCGCTAAAACGTCCTGGTCTACCTTCCAAATGACGGGGTAAATTTAATTCCAAAAAACCTGCTTGGGGTACACCTGCAACAAAATCACAGTAAATACTTCTACCATCATTAACATCAAAAATTGCCTTAGCACGGGTAACATGACCATAAGCACCGTGAGTTAATTCATACCAAAATTCTGTCAAACTGTCTTCATCAATAACTTGGGTATTAGTTGCAAGTCTCCATAAATGGCTAGATAAAATAGTTTGTGCCCGAACTCCTAAAATAATTTCATCAGCCCAAACATGATATTCCGAATCTGGAAGGTGAGCAGGTAAAATAGCAACAGCACGGTAAGACAAATTATTTAATATTGTTGTATTCGTACTCAATTGCAAATAAAAACCCAATTCTATATAAACTGCTTTTGCTTCAGTTATTGCCTTGAGTAAATCGACTTCTTGAGTGTCGCTGAAAACTTTTATTTTAGGAAAATCCGCTGCAATTCGGTTTTTATCTATGGAAACTTTACCAGTACCGGGACTGAAATAAATGATATTTTCATCTTCTACTGCTGTATCTTGGATTTGCTGATGAATCCAAGCTGTCTTTCCCGAACCCGCAGGACCAGCTACAACGTTAATTAAAGGTACAGTCATAGATTCATGAGGATTTATCAACCTTAAGTGTAACTCATATGTGAATGATAATCGTTTTCAGGTGATTTGGGAATGAGGGGGGAAGGAATTTTTAATTGTACTTTTGACTACCAGGGAGTTTCTTTCAGCTTCATGGGGTAATAGTAGCGAATAATTAAGTAGTAAAATATACTGGCTAGTATGTTTTAGAATCATATCCAATGGACATAACCACACGCATCGCCAATATTATCGAAAAGCGTAAACCTCTGGCTCGTAAAATAGAAGAAGTAGAAGGAAATTTAAAAACTCTATTTGCTGCTTTACAACAACTTGAGGAGCGTCGTAATTATCTTTCCAGCCAAATTGGAGATGTGAATGTTCTTGAAAAGCTCAAGGAAGTAGATTTTTCTCATATCCAGTTAGCGATCGCTTCTGAGTTAGAAACCTTAACTCGACTGAAAAACCGTTTTTCCCGCGATACCTTTAACATTGGTGTCATAGGACGTGCAAGACAGGGGAAAAGCCGTCTGTTGCAAAGTTTAACAGGATTAAGTGCCGCAGAAATACCCGATGGCGATCGCCAACATTGTACGGGAGTTCGTAGTACGATTTATCACAATACAAACGTAGATACTTATGGTGAGGTGTGGTTTCACACAGAGCGATCTTTTCTCGACGAAGCGATCGCTCCCTACTACGAAAAGCTTCATTTAAGTGCAAAACCTCTAACTGTAGAGGAATTCGCAAATAAACCCTTGCCACAATTACCTGAAAATATTCCTGGTTATGCAGAACCAGGAGCAATGTACGAGCATTTAAAGCGATACCATTCCCAGTTTGAGCAATATCGCCATCTTTTGAAACAACCTTCTTCAAAAATTATTCAAAAGCACCAAATACGGGAATATACAGCACAAGATACGACCGATGGTGAAAGAATTTTATTTAATTATTTAGCAGTCAAAGAAGTAAAGATTACCTGTACATTTCCCAATCCAAATGTTGGTAAAATTGCTTTAGTTGATATGCCCGGATTAGGTGATACAGGGCTTGGGGACGAGAATAGATTAATCCAAGCATTAGGAAAAGATATTGATTTTGTTTTATTTGTAAGAATGCCCAAATCTTCAGGAGATTACTGGGCAGATGTAGATGTTAAATTATATGATGCTGCACGTTCAGCCTTAGATGAATTACCAATTAATTTATGGTCATTTCTGGTACTAAATCAAACTAGTCCTAATTCTAACAATGGTGATAATCTGAAAAATTGCCATGATTTATTAGAGACAATTAAAGAAAAATATATCTTAGTAGAAAAATGTTTAATTACTAATTGCTCGGATAATAAAGCAACAAATCAATTATTAGAGGCTATTTTAGATTATTTAACTAATCAGATAGGTGAGCTTGATAACAAATATGCAAGTGTCTGTCAACAGCGTTTAGTTAAAATTTACGAATCTGTTAATGCATTGCTAAGTAAAGCTCAAATGATTCTGCCTCAAGGTTCAGAAGATGATTATTTAGAAACCGAAGAAATTTTTAGCGAGTTATTTGGAAATCATGATGGTGGTTGGTGGAGAGATATTACGTTGAGTCTTCAGCAACTGAGAACAGAACTTTGGTATCAACGTCAAATACCTGATGAGGAACTACATGAAGGAGTAATTGCTGCAATTGAAAACTGCGAACAGGATAAAGGTATACTATCATGTGAAAATGCTCTCGAAAAAATTAATACTCGGATTATGATGAGTAGTGCATTTAGAGTTTATCCAGATTATCAAGATGAATTAAGGGTTTTAATATCCCATAAATTTTTATCCTTAGATCAAAGTTTAATTCGTAAAGTTGAATCAGTTAAAAATAAAGTTGCTGAAATTTTTAAGTCAAAGGGTAAATTCAATAATTTATCGGATAAAGAAGGTTCATACTTTTTAACGGAATTAGTTAATTTTATTCCGGAAAAATCACTTAAATTAAAAGCTGGTTTTCAAGTGATAGGGAATTTTCAGCTATCCTATCGTGGCTTAATTCTGCCTCGAATTCGTCATCACTTAGATGGACTTACTAATATTAGTCCCCTCGCTGGACAATATGGACAAATGTTAGAACCAGTAGATAAAACACTTGCCGTTTCTAAAGACACTACAGCAGAAGATATTCTTACAGCTTTAGAAATTGATTATGAAAAAGCAATTAATACTATCCAACCAGCTTTGGAAGAACTATTATGTGAACCAGCCGAAGCTGTATACGCAATGGTAGAAGAGTTCATTGATAATGTAATTATGCAAAAAGATATTCAAAAAGAATGGAAAAGCTTTTTAAGAAAGAACCGTGGTAACATTTGGTCTGAGATTTTTGCTCAAAAAGAACAAGAGAAACAAATGAGAGAGGAATGGATACAAGCAGTTAATCAAGTCACAACGGTAAATAAGCAAGAATATTTTTCTTTTGCTCAATAGAGATAAAATCAAGATAAATAACTAGGTCAATCATCTGGATACAAAATTATGAATGAAATTGAAGAACTGAGAATTTTAATGGTTGCTTTAAGAGGTATTGGTAAAACTAGTCTCTTAGCAGCAATGCACGAAGAATTTCATAAAACATTTGAGCGTGCTAACCTCCAAACATGGGTGGATGATACTAATAGCTTACGAGCTATTGAAGAATGCAAATCTATCCTTAAAAATATCGATCCACGTTTGAAAAAACAAGTTACTCCAACACAACCAAAAGATAATCCTTGGAATGACCAAGGCTTTTATTTTGAGATTGGAAGTGGTGCTAAAAAATTCATGGGATTGCGGTTTACCGATCCTTCTGGCGAGTATTTCAACCCCGATGCAGCACCAGAACAGAAAGATTATATCAAACAGCAATTAAACCAATGTGATGCTATTGTAATTCCAATTGATGCTACTGCATTAATGCAAAAAAAGACAGGTAGAGTCAGTCATGGTGAAATTGGAGAATGGCACGAGGAAAAAAATTATTCTCAGCGGATTACTCAATTAGTTAAAGATGCATTTTCTCAGATATATTCGCCTCGATTAGTAATTTTTGCACCGATTAAATGCGAAGCTTATACTAAAACTAGTACAGATGCAGAGAATCTACTCTATCATCTAAAAATAGCTTATAGTGGGTTATTAGACTTCTTTAAATCGGACGCTTTAATTAATAAAGTCGCCGTAGTTGTTACTCCGGTACAAACTATTGGCAACATAACTTTTTCTCACTATAAAACTGACGCAAATAATTTCACCAAATTTTATTATCATAAAACTCCAATTAATGCTCCCTATCAACCAAAAGATGGAGAACAGCCTCTGCGGTACATTTTGCTTTTTCTGATTAATGTATTTTTAGAAAACAAAAAGCAGGTTTTGCAAAAAGAACAAAAACATTTAGAAAATCTGGAAACAACTTTATCTACCGAAAAGAATAGATTAGAGTTTGCCAAACAAGAATTTGCAACGAAACAAATGCTCTTAAATGAGCGAAAAAAAATGTGGTGGTTATTTAGAGAAGTAGCTAACTTCTTTGATGATAGAGAAACACCATTAAATCAAACTAAACAAGAAGTCAATAAAAAGCAAAGTACTGTATCAGAGGTGCAAACAAATTTACAAGCAACATTGTTGACAGTTCAAGCAACTCAAGAACAGATAAATGCTTTTAATAATGCTTTATTTAGATTTGCTATCGGCTGTAAGAATAACGATGGCTTTGCTATTATTCAAGGTCATAAATGGTTAGAAATTCCTCAGAATATTTTTTAATTTATCGCTAATGTTTATAACTAAGGATAATTGAATTATGAATAATGTTAAAATTTATGTCAAAACTTCTGCACTGGGTAAAAGAGGTATCCACTGGCGTAAAATTGAGACTCAAGAGCATCAACCAATAGAAAAACCTGGTTTAATTCAACGTCAATTAATCAAAGATGATAATAATCAAATTACAATTGTTAATGACTTAATTGATGAAGTTAAACCATCTTTGCTTTTCTTTAGAGATAAGGAAGATAATAAATTATTATTGGAAGTGACAGGAATTGAATCACCTCAACGTTCTGAAAAATTAGGAAGAAGAGTTTTAAATTCTATTGTCTGGATTGCAGATGATTTGGAAGAGAATGAAGCGCTTCTCAGAAAAATTGCTTACAGTGCAATTCAAAGCTTTTTGAATAAAGACTTAACTTTCTCTAAAATGATCGAAGAATCGATTGATTTTTTTGAACTAGAAGAATTTCAAGTTGATTTAGATGTAATTAATCGATTTATCCAGTCGATCGAACAAGATAATTACCAACAAATTGATACAATTGAATCTAAGCAGAGCTATCAAATAGGACGCAAATCTGATGAGGTTTTAGAAGAATTAGCTGAAGAAATAGTCAATAAACCTCTACCAGAAAATTGGATTGCTTGGGATGGAAGTACAAAAACTGATGGTGTCTTAGTTGTAGTTACAGAAAATTTAGAAAGACGAACAATTCTTCACAATGTAGGCGTTTGGAGAGGTTTTGCATCAAACGTGCAAGAACCAATCAAAGAAATTGTTCAATCACCAGAAAAAAAAAAGGAACCAATATCGTCCAAACCTCAGACAGTTTCGGAAAACTCTTCTCCGAAGAACCAAACAATTCGCTTGATCGTAATTTTTTTAATAGTAGCGATAACAGTCGCACTGATACTAATCAGTTTCAAAATGATGTTCCAAACTCAACAAACACCACAACCCCAACTCCAAGAACAACAGATTTTGCAACCTTGAATGGTAGAGAAGAATTAGTAGAGGAATTAAATAGTTCAGAAAATAAGAAACAAGAGATAGAACTGATGACTCTAATCTCTCAAATAAATAATCAACAAAAAGATAATTTATTAACAATTTTAAAATTTTTGATTGCGTGTGAATCGTTTAAAGATAATCAAAGAAAGGATACTTATAAAATAATTGAAAAACAATATTATGCATCCTTGGTTGCATTCGTAAATCAACGTAACTTTAAAATTGAGCTAAATATACCTGATTTTTTAGATATGAATAAAATTTTTAATAATATTATGTCTACAGCGACACAGATAGATTTACTTCGATATTTTAGGGACTTGACTGCTTATGAACAAAAAAACCTGTTGAATATTGTCAAGTTTGTTTATAATTACCAAAAAAATCAGGTAAACAAAGAACCCATGAGAGATATTGCACATAGATACTGGAATAATTATATAGATTTAACTCAAAAGCTGAAATCCCTACTTATCGATGAGAATATTCAATAATATTGATCTAAGCTTTGGATAATGGTTTCAGCTTATCCTAGACATCAAGCTTACAATGTATAATTTATTGCAGACATCGAACTCACACTCGATAAATAGCAATCTGTGGACTTGAACTACTACGATAGAACACAACTTAGTATTACTCGTTGCCACTTATAATAAAGATGATATATCTAAAATCTTAGAAAATGAAAGTTATAAAACTGGCGGCAGTTATCGATGTTATGGCTCGTTAGATTCGATACCAGCGAGTTTCCCCATTAGCTTGGTCAATTAAATTTACTCCCACAGATTGTAATTGATTACGAATTTCATCGGATAAAGCGAAGTTACGATTTTGACGTGCATCTTGTCGCTGCTCAATTAAAGTTACAATTTCTGCATCACCTAAGAGATGATGTTCGTTTTTATTTTCTGCTGTAGATAAAATTTCTAATCCCAAAACCTGCGCTAATCTTACCAAAGTCTGCCATATTTGTAGTATATGATCTGAGGAACTTGCAGTTTCACCTTGATGAATGATTAAATTACCTTCTCGACATAATTCTTTAGCAAGTTCAAATAACACAGCTAACCCCCCAGGTGTATTAAAATCGTCATCCATTGCTGTTTGAAAGCTGCTTATGTAAGAATTTTTTAATTCAGATTGTGGAGTTAGATTTGTTTCATTCCATGCCAATTTTTCGCCATATTGGTGTCGGAAAAACAAACCAGTTTTGAGAGTTTCCCAAGCATTTTCAGCGGAAGTAATCGCATCTTCTGTAAAGTCTAAAGGCTTACGATAATGCCCTTGCAGTACAAATAACCGGATCGCCATCGGATCAATGGGTCGCTCAAGTAATTCTCTAATCGTCGTAAAATTACCTAGAGATTTCGACATCTTTTCACCATTCACCGTTACCATGCCGTTGTGCATCCAGTAATTAGCGAGTGGTTTTCCTGTAATTACCTGTGACTGAGCAATTTCATTTTCATGATGGGGAAATACCAAATCACCACCACCACCATGAATATCAATGGTTTCTCCAAGTCTAGCGCGAATCATTGCTGAACATTCAATATGCCATCCCGGTCTTCCCATTCCCCAAGGTGAATCCCAAGCAGGTTCTTCCGATTTTGCTGCTTTCCATAAGGCAAAATCAGACGGTTTGTGTTTCTTCTTCCTAGATAAGTCTTCTAAATTGACTCTACCACTTGCTCCAGCTTGCATATCTTCTAAATGCCTACCGGAAAGTTGACCGTATTTAGGGAAGTTTTCTGTTTTATAATAAACATCTCCATCTACCGCATAAGCGTAGTTTTTTCGTTCTAATTCCGCAATCAACTGATGAATTGCTGCGATATTTTCGGTTACACGGGGATACTCAAATGCATCGATCACATTTAAGCGACGAATATCTTCAAAATAGGCTTGAATGTATTTTTGAGAAACCTCTTGCATTGATGTATTTTGAGCTTTAGCACGATTCAGAATTTTGTCATCAATGTCGGTAAAATTCTGTACGTAGCGCACTTGATAGCCGCTAAATTCTAAATAGCGTCGCACCGTATCCCAAACAATATAAGACCTTGCATGACCCAAGTGACAATAATCATACACCGTGACACCACAGCAGTACATTTTTACCTTTCCTGGTTCTAAAGGTTGAAAAGTTTGTTTACGGCGAGTCAAGGTATTATATATTGTTAGAGCCATCTGATTTAGGATTTTAGGTTGAAATTTAGGAGCCAAAAGAAATTACAGTAGAAACAGGTATAGATGTCTCTACTGCTGGATGCACGGAAAACTCGTTAGTATCTACAATTCCTTGAATAGCGTTAAATATTGGCTGCCATTTAACACTGCGGATATGCTTATGAGAGTTGTTTATTTGCTCATCAGTAGCGCAATCGCAATGATTCACTACTATTTTATTGGCAAAGAATATTTGATTTGTGACTAAGTAGCGTTGTGCATCTTTAGGTGGATACTTTGCTGCATTAATCACTGTAATCACTTCTTTCAAGAAAATATTTCCTGGGGAAAAGTGTTGACGAATGGTTCTGATTACTGGAATTGGATCGGTTTCGTGGCTAGCTTCGATAAACAATTGCTGACATTCAATTTTTTCATTTTCTCTATCAACAAGTAAATCTTTAATTAACTGTTTTAAATCTTTGAGTCCACTACAGCAAATACAACCACTACCAAGGTTTTGAGAACCACTTTGTATATGCTCTACAGCAACTTGTGTTTGACTGCTTAGATGTTGAATGAAACTTGTTTTTCCACTACCCGTAAACCCTAAAACGAGAATTACAGGTAATGGTTTAAGTTGATTTGCCATTACCTTAACAAAAAATTAAAAATTAGTAAAAATTAGCTTTGTGTCGAATCAAACTCATAAATTCCTCGCGAGTTTTGGAATCTTCAGAAAATACTCCTCGCATTGCACTGGTAACAGTCCAAGAGCCAGGTTTTTGTACTCCGCGCATTACCATACACATATGGCTTGCTTCGATAACTACTGCTACACCTTGGGGTTTGAGTAAACCTTGGAGCGCATCAGCAATTTGTAAAGTCAATCTTTCCTGTACTTGTAAGCGTCTTGCGTACATTTCACAAATACGGGCAATTTTTGATAATCCTATGACTTTACCATTAGGAATATAAGCCACATGAGCGCGACCAAGAATTGGTAAAATATGGTGTTCGCAGGAACTAAAAATATCAATATCTCTCACTAATACCATTTCATTGGCATCTTCTGTAAATACTGCATCATTTAACAGTTCGTCCAAAGATTCATGATATCCCTTAGTTAAAAACTGTAAGGCTTTCACAACTCTTTTAGGAGTATCTTTGAGTCCTTCTCTATCTGGGTCTTCTCCTAATCCAAGTAGTAAAGTTCTTACAGCTTGCATCATCTCGACTTCTGTAATCTTAGGTTGATTTTGTGTTGACAATGAAACTACTTCGGTAGAATTTAATTCAGAACGGAAGGATAAAGTCATTAATTTGAGTTTTTTTTGCTAATAAACATTAGTTGATGATTAGTTAACACCCTAAAAAATATGCAACAAATAACTTTAGGGTGCATTAATCAAATTACAGTAAACAATCGTTAAGCTGAGAATATATTTCCTCACGCTGCAAATCACGACCGATAAAAACTAGCTGATTTTGGCGTTTTTCGGTAGTCCATACATCAGCATCGAGTTGATACCGAGGACCGCTAAGTTGAAAAATGTTACGTAATTCGCTATCGTTAAACCAGAGGATACCTTTGGCTCGAAACACATTCTGTGGCATTTTTTCATTAAGAAATATTTCAAATTTGTGGACATCAAAAGCGCGATCGCTCTGAAAAGAGATGGAAACAAATCCGTCGTTTTCTAGGTGGTTGGAGTGATGGTGGTGATGTTCGTGGTCATGATGGTCATGTTCATGATGGTGATGATGATGCTCGTGACTATCTTCCTCAATTAAAGCAGAATATTCCTTTTTAGAGGTTAAATCCACATCTAAAATTAATGGTAGAGCAACTTTACCATAAGAGGTACGAAGAATTTTTGCACCAACTTTATTATCTTGAATAAAACTTTCTAACTCTAATAATTTTTCTTCACCAACTAAATCGGTTTTATTTAGGAGGATAATATCACCATAAATTATCTGTTTTAAAGCAGCTTCACTTTGGAAATGTTCGAAATCAAAAGCTTCTGAATCAATTAGAGTTAGTATCGAGTCAACATGGGTAAAAGCTTTAAGTTCTGTAGCTAAAAAAGTTAAAAGAATCGGTAACGGGTCGGCTACACCTGTAGTTTCTATGACCATATAGTCAATGCGCTCATCTCTTTCTAAAACTCGATAAACAGCATCAACTAAACCATCATTAACTGTACAGCAAATACAGCCATTACTCAATTCCATCATGTCGTCATCTGTGGATACAAGTAACTGACTATCAATATTAATATCACCAAATTCATTTACTAATACGGCAACTTTTAAATCTTCTTTATTTTGCAGGATTTGATTGAGCAATGTCGTTTTTCCACTGCCTAAAAATCCTGTAATGATAGTTACGGGCATTCCTCGCTTAGGAATATTAGGAATGATATCGGATTTGGGTGCAGCTAATTGAGTCATGATTTCTCCTTGTATTTATTACTAGGTTTTGATTTTTGTCAGATTTTTTATTGATACTGGTCTATTGGTGCGGGAATTCGTGCTAATATTCCTTTTTGCAAAACTTCTGGTCGTTGATTTCGTGGAACTATGCCATTAGGACTAGCATGATATTGTTCGCACAATTTTAATATATCTACCGCACTTTCTAATGGTGGTAAATCACCAAACATAATAGTAGTTTTGTTTGGAGCATTTAGTGCAACAGCACAAGGTCTTTTACAAGCGCTTAAACATTCTACTTCTGCAATTAAAAAGTCAGATTTTAATGACCATTTTTGATGCAATTCGAGTAATTTAGTAAATAAAACTTTACCACCTCTTTCACCCATATAATCGCGTTGTGTAGTTGAGAAGTAACAAGATTTGCAAACAAATAATGTGTGAGCAGCCATAATTAGATAAACTTCAAGATAAATTTTAATAAATAAAGATTATTTACCCGGCTCGAACATACTAATATCTGTATACTCGATTTCAGTAATAGATTTGTGAATTTTGTATTGTTGTACGGGATTAGTCATCACATTAATTACCGTTTCTATTGGTGGACATCCAGGTTCTGTACATTGTAACTGACTTAAAGAAATAGAAATTTCATCATCAATTTGCAAAGCTTGATAAATCCATTGCTTGACTTGCTCAATTTCTTGAGAACTGGCTTTTTGAGATTGTTTTCCGAAAGAAAAGCTCATATATTTGATGACTTAGTTAATGGCTAAAATTAATAACTAAATAGTTGAGTTCAAAGCAATAGCTGACTGTAAACAATTGATTGTTTCACCGATTGATAACGTTCCTAAATCTCCCGCTTGTCGGGTACGCACGCTTAAATTTTTATTTTCCATTTCTCGTTTCCCAACTACAGCTATTACAGGAATCTTTTCTAATTGTGCATTCCGAATTTGTTTACCTAATCTTTCTCCACTACTATCAACTTCTACTCTTAACCCTTCTTTATGTAATTCTTCAGCTACGGATTGAGCGTATTCTCGTACTTCATCACTAACTGGTAATAATCTACATTGAATCGGTGCTAACCACAAAGGAAAATCACCAGCATAGTTCTCAATCAAAATTCCAAAAAAACGTTCTATCGAACCAAAAATTGCTCGATGAATCATAATTGGTCGCTGTTTGCTATCGTCAGCACTAACATATTGCATATCGAATCTTTCCGGTAAATTAAAGTCTACCTGAATCGTAGAACATTGCCACAAACGACCAATTGCATCTTGAATTTTAATATCTATTTTTGGCCCATAAAAAGCACCACCACCTTCATCAATAATATAATTCCAACCTTTAGTATCTAGAGCTGCTTTTAAAGCCGCAGTTGCTAGCTCCCACACCTCATCTGTTCCGACAGATTTACTAGGACGAGTGGAAAGATTTACTTCATAATTATTAAAGCCGAAATCAGATAAAATTCGTTCGGTAAGATGCAATACTCCTAAAATTTCATCAGTAATTTGATTGGGTAAACAAAAGATATGAGCATCATCTTGAGTAAACCCACGTACCCGCATCAAACCATGCAGCGCACCTGAACGTTCGTAACGATAAACTGTTCCTAATTCTGCCCATCTTAGAGGTAATTCTCGATAGGAATGTAGTTGATTTTTGTAAGTCAGAACGTGGAAAGGACAATTCATTGGCTTAATTTGATAAGCTTGTTTTTCCACTTCCATTGAATCAAACATATTCTCACCGTAAAAGTCGTAATGACCCGATGTTTTCCATAAATCTAAATTAGCAATATGAGGTGTATATAATAGCTGATAACCAGACTGCAAGTGAGATTTACGCCAATAATCTTCAATTAAGTAGCGAATTATTGCACCTTTAGGATGCCAAAATACCAAGCCTCCACCAGCATCTTCTTGAATACTAAATAAATCTAATTGTTGACCTAATTTTCTATGGTCGCGTCTTAATGCTTCTTCTCTTTGTTTTAAATAAATCTGTAATTCTTCCGGAGTTTCCCACGCTGTACCGTAAATACGCTGTAACATCGGCTTGGTCTCATCACCTTGCCAATATGCACCCGCAACATTTAATAATACAAAGGCTTTTTGATTAATTTCTCTAGTAAAATTTACATGGAGTCCTGCACATAAATCCCACCAATAACTATCAGCTTGATTAGTTTTTATATTATTTGTATTATCTACATTAAATAATGATGATTCTGTTTTATTAGCATCAGGAATACCAATAAAATAACGGGTAATTATCTCTTGTTCGGGAATGCGTTCTAAGATTTCTAATTTATATGGTTCGTTTAATTCTGCAATCTCTTTTTTAATTGCTTCTCTTTCTACCTCCTCACGGATAATAGGTAAATTTGCCTTAATTATTCTTCGCATTTCGGCTTCAATTTTACCCAAATCATCGGTCGTAATACTTACAGGACAATCAAAGTCGTAGTAAAAACCTGTATCAGTAACTGGTCCGATCGCAACTTTTGTCCCCGGAAACAGCTTTTGTACAGCCATAGCCATAATATGAGCGCAAGTATGACGAATCCGCTCAAGCTGTTGAGTATCTTTTTTTAAGCCTTCCTGAGATTGAGATAATGAACTGACCATACATAATTAGAATGAGAATCGTTATCATGATAGCGTAAAAAGTTAGTTTGATGTGAAGACTTTTTGTAACAAAAATATTTATACTGCTCGTGCTATTTTTAGGGACAGTAGGTCACGGTAGGCAGGCAGCTATAATTAAATAGTAAAATTCGTGCCTGTCAAGATTTGTGACCAAAGCCAAGGAAAGCGACATTTGCCAAACCCGGTGTTTTAATGAGGAGTTAGTAACTCAGGTTGGTGAAGCACTGCCGGAAGATGATATTCTCGAAAATGCTCAAATTCTTTTTGGTGCTTTAGCAGATAAATCACGTCTAAAGATTCTCCATGCTCTAAGTAATGGTCAAGAGCTTTGCGTCTGTGATGTGGCTTCCCTGCTGTCCGTTAAGGTTGCTTCCGCTTCTCATCACCTGCGGAAACTGCGCGACCTCAAAATTTTAAAGTATAGAAACGATGGCAAGTTAGCTTACTACTCTCTTAAAGACCAGCGTATAGCCGAAATTCTTTGGCATACCTTAAAGCAACTTGCTGAGTAAGTCATTCTAAGCAACATTAGAATGAACTTTTTTTGTGATATCATTCAAATGTTCGTTTGAATATTAGAATATTTGAATAATAGGAAAACCATGAGTGACAACTGCTGTCAAAACAAAGGTAGTGAGCTAACGAAGCTGAAAAAACAGCAAGCTAAGATACTTTGGGTAGTTTTATTTATCAACCTTGTGATGTTCGTTGTTGAGTTTGGAGCAGGGATTCGTGCGGATTCGGTATCTTTGACTGGAGACTCCCTCGATATGCTGGGTGATACGTTGGTTTACGCAAGCAGTTTGTATGTCATTAATAAGGGTAGTAAAGCTCAGGCTGGGTCGGCATTTCTGAAGGGAATCATCATGTTTTTGTTTGCGATCGCAGTCTTTGCCAGAGCAACCTATCAATTCTTTTCGGGTGTAACTCCAGAGGCAAATGTTATGAGTGCGATTGGATTTATAGCGTTATGCGCCAATTTAGTCTGTTTGCTGTTATTAGCTAGACATCGAAAGGATAATCTAAATATGTCTTCTGTATGGATATGTTCGAGAAATGACATTATTGCCAATATATCTGTTCTTGTAGCAGCAGGATTAGTTTTTCTAACGGGTTCGATACTGCCGGATTTAGCAGTAGGTTTGTTGTTAACGTTTGTTTTTGCAAAGTCGGCAGGGAAAGTACTTTCACAGTCTTGGAGAGCTTTGGCTTAGATACTGTTTTCGTGGACAAGAATTGAGATTGATAGTTAAGCAAGAAACAAAACTTGAAGCAATTCCCCGTTTTTCACAAGTAATAAGTAGTAAGTAAGAAGTAATACCTCTCCGTATTCAGGTAGAGGATTCAAATAATGATACAAGCACGGTTTTTACTCGTCTTTAAAAGACGAGGCTTTATACCAAAATACGGGCATATATTATCACTTTTTACTTTTTACTTCGCGACTTTTGCCCGAAGGGCTTCGGTAAAATATGTGATTAAGTGTCGAACAAATTACTCAAGCACAAGAAAACGGAAGTTGAAGTTGTGAGAAAAGTTATTGAAAAACAAAGTGGGGGAGAATCTTGATGTTGAATGATATGAGAGGGACTTATGTAAAAAACTAGTACCTGTTCTAGGCGATCGCGATCATGTTGCTTTCGGCAAATCCTAATTCAAGGAGTTCGTTTAGAATACCAAGCACGAATAAGAAGGGTTTGATAAAATAATGTGGGTGAGTCAAAGCCGCCTTTGATGATAATCGATTCAACTTTTTGCGGTGACAACAAAGCAACATTTTTTCCATAGGAAGCGCGCATATTTTCAACTTCCGCAACAGGTACTTGAGAAAATTTAAGCATTCGCAGCCAAACTTCCAACAGGCTTTGATACTCTGAAGTGTCCATATCGCAAGTCAAATCAGAACTCACCAAGTAGGCATGAGGATGAAGCCGTGCAGCGATTTGCCTGAAAAGATTGCTTCGCTCATCTTGCTGCATCATAAAATGAGAAACCAGAAGACACGTTGCCGCATCGAAAGAATTTGAAGCAGGAAGCGAATCGAGATAACCTTGGTGAAAAGTGCAACGGAACGAAATACCGCATTCTTCAGCTTTCTGGCGACAAATATCGAGCATTGGTGCCGCAGGCTCTACCGCTGTAAACCGCCATTGTGGAAAATTCTCAGCAAGATAAATCATTTCTGCTCCTGTTCCTGCTCCGACACAAAGAATGTTTGCATCGGTAGGAAGCTCTGAAAATATTTGGCGGATTAACAGATGAAGTGCATCGCGGAATGGAGCCAAACGTGCAAATCTTTCATCATAAGACGAAGCACGCTCTTTGTCGAAAACAACAGCAGGTTCTTGATTTGTCATGATAGTAGTAGTTTTAAGCAGTTATTCTGGTAAAAATGAAAATCATTATCATAATATGGTACTGCATTACAATAACGAAATAATGTAATTGCATAGTCGGTTCGTGTCTTGGAATTCCCAAGACACTCATACTAACTAAAGCAACATCAAAGCAACTTCCTTCGCAAAATAAGTCAAAATCAAATCGGCACCAGCCCGCTTCATACTAGTCAATGTTTCTAAAATTACCTTCTTCTCATCAATCCAACCTTGCTGTGCAGCGGCTTTAATCATGGCATATTCCCCACTAACGTTATATGCTGCTACGGGCAAATTTGTTGTTGATTTTACCTGACAAATAATATCCATGTATGCCAAAGCAGGTTTCACCATGACTATATCCGCACCTTCGGCAATATCTAATGCTACTTCTTTTAAAGCTTCTCTGGCATTAGCTGCATCCATTTGATAAGTCTTTTTATCCCCAAATTTTGGTGCTGAATCCAAAGCATCGCGGAAAGGTCCATAATAACTAGAGGCATATTTAGCAGAGTATGCCAAAATTGCTACATGAAAGTATCCTGCGGCATCTAAAGCTTGACGAATTGCACCAATTCTACCGTCCATCATGTCGGAAGGTGCGACTATATCCGTACCCGCTTCGGCTTGGGAAACTGCCATTTTCACCAATACTTCTACTGTGGGGTCATTTAAAATTACTCCGTTGTCATCAACAATACCATCGTGACCGTGAATACTGAAGGGGTCGAGGGCAACATCGGTAATCACAAGTATTTCTGGTACAGCTTGTTTAATCGCTTTCACGGTTTTTTGTACCAAACCATCCGGATTGTAACTTTCCGTACCAGTTTCATCCTTTTTGGCTTCTGAAATCAGAGGAAAAAGCGCGATCGCATTAATTCCTAATTGACTAACTTGCTTGATTTCTTTGAGCAATAAATCCAACGTATAACGATAACATCCCGGCATGGAAGAGATTTCCATTTTTTGGTTTTCCCCTTCCATGACGAACATCGGGTATATTAAGTCGTCTACAGTTAGTTGAGTTTCCTGCACCATATTACGTAATGCTGGAGTCCGAAGTAGACGACGGGGACGTTGAATTAAGCTGCTGTTGGAGGTGGGATTTTCTGATGACATAATGAGAACGATTATTGCATATAACAATGATAATGATTATCGAATACAAGCTATTCATGTTACATTAATTTTTGTGTAATTATTTTAAATACTTGTTATATAGGATTTCACAAGTTTTTTAATTCAAGTATTTTCTACTTTTAGAATTATTCGGCTAAAATTTATTATCATTATCATTGTCAACTTAACATCTTGATTAAAACTATGCCAAGCAAAAAAATTCACGTCCGGGAATATAAAGTCAAAGCACACGACCGTATTATCCATACCAGGATTTATAACTTCATTTGTCAATACTGCCGAGAGATATCGGAACGAGAGACTTATGCAACTGGCTGTCCTAAATATGGGGAGAAATGCAATGGAGTTGAAAGTAAGTGCTTGCGATGTCAAAAGCAATAAACATCTATATTTTTTGTAAACCTTTCCTAGTCCCCAACTCTCCTCAAAAAATAATATTTATATAATGATTCTCATTCTCAACTAAATGCTAATATACATAGGTCTGAGGGTAAATGAGTATTTGCACTTAGGTAAAATCCGTTTTAAGAACATCTACCCTGTGAGTCTTAGCACAATGACAACAAATCAATTTTTCGACGAAGAACTATATCTTGCCAATAATCCAGAAGTTGCTGCTTCGGTAAAAGAAGGAAAGCACGCTTCTGGATACGATGAATTTACTCAAGTCGGGCAATTTGTTGAGCGTAGCGGTGTTATATTTAACGGCACCAATGGCAATGATACAGTTCAAGCTTCCGGACAAAAATCCTCAGTCATAGGTGTTAATGTTGAGACAGCCGAAATTGGGAATCGATTAATTAATACCGAAACCTCATCCTTGGGAATTGGTGAGATCGATACTTTGCTAGGTTCACCGGGACGTAATGTATTTTACCTTGGGGATAATGCCGCAGAAAATCCTTCAGATTTCTATTTAGGTAATGGGGATGAAGATTATGCAGTTATTCGTTATTTTGCTCCTACTAGTGAAGATGCGGTATATCTAGCGGGTAAGCCTGAAGATTATACATTAGAGACGGTAGATAATAGCGTTCATATTTCTAAAAACGACGACCTGATCGGTATTGTTGAGGATGTAACAAAACTGATTCCCGATGGTTTATTTACAGATAACGGGTTACTATTATTTGCCCCAGAGAATTCTTACTACGCAAGAAACACTCAACCCTATTTCAATCAACCAGCATATCTCGCAGCGAATCCCGATGTGGAAGCATTGATTGATTCAGGAGAATATCAATCAGCTTGGGACCACTTTATCAAAGCTGGGATTCATGAAGAAAGACAAACATTTTTTAATGGAGTAGTCGGAAACGACCGCTTTTTCTATCCCCAAGGAAATGCCACAATAGTCAGTTTTCCCATTACTGAATACGATCCAATGACAGGAGCAATCAAAACAGCAACAACTGGAACAGGTGACAGAGACCATTATCACGGTTCCTTTGGTAGCGATCGCTTTTTGTTAGGAAATCAAGGAGAAGATTTCTATGTTGGTAAAGAGGATGAAGATTATGTATTGATTGGTGATTTCGATCCTAAAGAAGACCAATTAATTGTCGCTGGGAATCTTGATGACTATCAGTTAGGAATATACGATGACGTATATGAAGGAGTTGTCTATAAGGAATTCCAGATTGCTAACAAAGATGGCGATCTCATGGCTCGGCTCGAAGATGGTGAGAATTTGCAACTGGTGCAAATTGCCAGCGATATTCCTGGTACAAATGCTTTAGTTTCGACCGAATATGAAGGATTAGCTACAACGCTTCCCAGCGAACCAATATTTGGTACATTTGGCAATGATTTAATCACCATCGATAAAGGTAATCAATTAGTTTTTGCTGGAGCAGGAGACGATTTGATTGATGCAATCTCAAGTTCTGGAAATAATCGTCTTTACGGTGATAATGGCAATGATACATTTATTCTTGGTCAAGGAGATATGGTGTTTGGGGAAGATGGAAACGACAGATTTTTTGCCCAATCGGGTGGTGGAAATATATTAACAGGTGGTAGCGGAGCGGATCAATTTTGGATTGTTACAGGTGAAATACCTCAAGAAACAAACACAATTACCGACTTTAGCATTGGTGAAGATGTCATGGGAATTGCCGGGAGTGGTGGTGATTTTAGTAAGTTGACATTTACACAGCAAAATCAGGATTTGTTAATTAGCTTTGACGGTAATAACTTAGCAGTATTAGAGGGTATTCAAGCAAGTAGTTTAAATGCTGACAATTTTGTATTTGTCTAAATTCATTTGGGATATCCGGTATTCGTAAATTAGTAATCCACCACATAACTTAATAACTTATGTGGTGGACTATTAGACATCTCCGAAAAAGAAAAATACCCCTCTCCAAACCTCTCCCCCTGTGGGGGAGAGGCTTTAAAACCCCCCTTCCCTTTAAGGGAAGGGGGGTAGGGGGGTTAGGTTTGCAAACTATATAAATGTTTTCCGGAGATGTCTATTGGGTAAATACTGTTGAACTCCAGAGTTTTAATTTCTAGAAAGTAAAGGTAGTTCTAAAAGTACCAATAACTACATCATTGTTATTCTCATTATGGTCTGGTGCAGTTAACCAAATCACACCAGGAGTAATGGCAATATTGTCATTAATCTTATACTGATAAAATGCTTCAATATGATATGAAGTATCTTGGTCTTCCTCTAAACCATCAATACTAGAACTAGTAAGTCTGGGTTCCATACCAAAGATAACCCCAGCCAAGTTACCTTTTTTACCAAAGTCAGGTAAACCCAAAGTTACAGCCCAGTTCCAAATATCTGTGCTTCCCCGGTCTGGAAAAGCTGCTGATGTGGCTAAATTACGAGCATTAGTATAACCAGCCCAACCACCTAATACTAAGTTTTTACTGATTCCTAATGATGCTTGAACACCATAGGAATCGGCACTGAAGGGAGTATCTGCAAGAGTGGATACATTGTCTAATGGTGAAACTGTATTAAAGTTAGAAGCACTACTACCAGTACCATTGAACTGGTTATAAGAATTGATATAAGTTAAACCAATCTTAAAGCGATCGCTTGGTGCAAATGTTAGTTGTGCTAATGCACCGTAGGAGCCGTTAAATAAACCATTATCGGTACTAGGATCATTTGCCGAACCTGCTAAATAAGCCAAACTCAAAGACAAATTTTTACCAAATTCTTGAGTAACTCCCAAACCCGCACCATCCATTGCTCCATAGATCGGGTTACGAGTTCCAAAGCTAGATAAAGCTCCCTCTGTACCATCACCATCAAATAAATTGACTGTATCGACAACATCATCTGCTGCACCTGCGTTTGCGATCGCGATGACGTTAGTGCTTTCAGTTAGGGGGAAGCCGTAGAACAGCGCATCTAATTCAATGTTGTTATCTCCACTCTCACCAGCAAAAGCTAAACTTCCTTCGGGTGTACCAATATCGGGACCAACTATATTATTGCTTTGCAATCTGGTGTAGAGAATATCTTTTCCTGTGAAGCTAGTTGCAAAGTTGATTCTTGTTCTTGCACCTAATGCGGTATTCTCATCGTTTGTATCCCCTTCAAATACATCTGTAATCCCCACCACTACTTCACCTTCGAGTTTAGAAGTTGTAGAGAATTGATTTGCTTCTATTTCAGCAGTTCTTGCTTCGACTGCATCTACTCTTCCTCTGAGAGTTGCTAATTCCGCAGAAAATTCTTCTTGTAGCCTTTGTAGGGTTGCAAGGTCTTCTTTAGTTACTATATCGGCAGTTGCGGTTGCAATCAACTCATTGACTCTATCCAAGCAAGCATTCAAACCCGCAGCAAATTCATATCTAGTTAATGCTCGATTTCCGCGAAAAGTACCATTGGGATACCCCGCAATACAACCGTAACGTTCGACTAATGACTGTAGTGCTTGAAATGCCCAATCTGTTGGCTGTACGTCAGAAAATTGCGAAACAGAAGTAACTTGTCCTAACGTTTCTTCTTGGGCTTGAGTTTGTGCAATAGCGCTGTCATTAATTAATAATGATGTTGCAAATACGACGGGACTAGTTAGTACAAATTTCCACAAGCTTCTCTTCATGATTACTTTTTCCTCACACTTAGATTAAAAAAAATACAGATATCGGAAAACGAAATACACTCCAAATTTAAAAAATAAACAACCAGGTTTCTAGAATATGGCTTGGCAAGATTTATTGATAAGAAATTTTACTCAAAATTGAGATTTTAAGTTTTATGCATTCTTAAGAAACCCGGCTTTTATCTGAGATAATAAATCACAAAAAAGTAATCAATTTCACAATAAAAAGTTAATCAAATTTATGATTAATTACTTTTAGCTAAGAGTCAAATATTAATTTTGGAAAGCCGTATATTTACCTCCCAAACCATCAACAATAGCTTTAGTATTAGCAATCAACATTTTTTGATAAGTATCGGCATCCGTTCCCGGTTCCCCCAACCCATCAGCATATAGTTTTTCTGGAGAAACCTTGACGTTCGCTTCTCTCGCAACTTGTTCGATTAGTTTAGGACTGTGGGTACTTTCAGCAAAAATTGTCGGTACGTTCTCTTGTTTAATTTCTTTTGATAGTTCGGCAATTCTCGCTGCTGTTGGTTGTGCTTCTGTACTCAAACCTTCTACAGCACCTTCGTAATTAATGTTATAAGCCTGAGTATAGTAACCCAAAGCGTCGTGAGTGGTAACTAATTTACGCTGTTCAGCAGGAATTGTGGCAATATTTTGTTTAATCCAGCTATCAACTTGTTTAATTTCCCCGGTCATTTTTTCAGCATTAGTTGCATATAACTGAGCATTCTCTGGAGAAACTTGTTCTAAATTACTCCGAATCGCTTCCACCATCTGAATCCCATTTTGAGGATTATGCCACACATGGGGGTCTGGTACTTTTTCGTCGGAATGTTTTTCTTCTTCTTCGGAGTGTTCTCCCTCATGCTCGTGGTCGTGTTCTTCCCCAATCAATGGTTTAGGTACTGCAACTTCATGTACAGCTACTTTTGGGGCTGTATTGCCACTGGCTTTAACTAACTTAATAATACTGGGTTCAAAATCGTAACCACCGTACAAAACCAAATTAGCCTGCTCGATCGCCTTCCTGTCTTCTGGTTTTGGCTGATACGTATGGGGGTCTGCTCCTGCATCAACCAAACACTTCAAGTCAACGGTTTGGGCCGCAACTTGCTTAGTTAAGTCGCATAGTACGCTTGTAGTCGCTACAACCAAAGGACGCTCTCCCGTCGTGCTGCTAGTGTTTGTAGCAGTATTTTCTGTCGTCTGGGTGTTGGAAACGGATGGGGTTTCACCGCAACTAATTAAACCGATAGCTAATGTTAATCCTGTAATTGCGCTTAGTGGTAATTTTCTAAACATCACTTATAACGATAATAGCGTAGAATGATAATCGTTATCATACAGCAGCTATTGTACTAAGGGAAATAAATTTTTAACATTAACAATAATCATTATCATACAGGAGAAATTGGTGCTAGAAGTAGAGCATTTGGATGTAGATTACCGGGGAGTAGTGGCTGTTGAAGATGTGAGCTTTCGGATTACCCCTGGACAGATGATTGGTATAATTGGTCCAAATGGCGCAGGGAAAAGTACTTTAGTCAAAGCGATACTAGGTTTAATTCCCGTCGCAAATGGAATTATTAGATTTCGTAACGGTCTAATTAAAAAGCAGTTGAATGCGATCGCTTACGTACCTCAAAGAACCCAAGTAGATTGGGATTACCCAATTACCGTGCTTTCGGTGGTGATGATGGCACGTACAGCACGCACTGGTTGGTTTCGTCAACCAAATCGTAAGTCTAAAGAAATAGTTAAATTTGCCTTAGAGAGAGTGGGGATGTGGGAATTTCGTTCTCGTCAAATTGGTGAACTATCCGGGGGACAACAGCAGCGAGTATTTTTAGCTAGAGCATTGGCACAGCAAGCGGATTTATTCTTTTTTGATGAGCCGTTTGTTGGCATCGATCGCACTACTGAAGATATTATGTTTGATGTTTTTCACGAATTAAAACGGGAGGGCAAAATCTTGATTTTAATTACCCATGATTTGGGTGAAACTTTAACCAAGTGTGACTCCTTACTATTGTTAAACAAACATATTATTGCAGATGGTTCGATCAAAGAGGTTGCGACAACTGAAAATTTGCAGCGTGCCTATGGCAATAATCTTTTATTTTTAAATAGAGAACATAAATCAGCTTAGTCAATTAACAATTATCAATTATGCTTAATCTGCTTTTAGAACCGTTGACTTTTGGGTTTATGCGAGATGCGCTACTGATTGCGACTTGCTTGGGTGTTCTTTGTTCTGTTGTCGGTTCTTATTTGATAGTACAGCGTCAAGGTATACTTGGTGATGTAATTGCTCATGCTGTATTACCGGGAATTGCGATCGCGCTTTTTTTAGGTGTTGATATTTTCTTGGGTGCGTTTATTTCAGGGACTTTCAGCACTTTTGTCATTGCCTGGATTGAGTCACAGTCTCGCGTTAAAATTGATGCTGCGATGGCTTTAGTCTTTTCTGGTTTTTTAGCATTGGGTATTATGCTAATTAGCACTTTTAAAAGTAAAGTTGATTTACATCACTTCTTATTTGGCGATATTTTAGGTGTGACTACAGCGGACGTTTGGCGAACTTTAATCATTACAGTCATTACCTTACTTTTAGTTAAACTTTGTTATAAAGAATTGCTATTTTACACCTTTGACCCTTTAGGTGCAAAAGCCAGTGGATTACCAGTAAATCTAATTAATTTTGGTTTAACAGCGGCAATTACTTTAACAATTATTGCTAGTATGCAGGCTGTAGGAGTTGTATTAGTGATTTCTTTATTAATTGGTCCTGGAGTTACAGCTTATTTATTAGTCAAAGAACTGCATCAAATGATGTTTGTCGGTTCGATAATCGGGGTTATTGGTAGCGTTGGCGGTTTATATATTAGTTATTATCAAAATGTACCTTCGGGAGCATCGATTGTATTATTTATTTGCGGATTATTTTTATTCACATTTTTATTTAGTCCAACTCAGGGTATATTAACTCGTCCGAGAAGAAAGAATCGTTCCAAAATTTTGTCGCAAGTAAGTTCGATGAAACGGAGGTGAATTTTCACTCAACAGGACACTTTTCTAAAATCTAATGCTAATATGATAACGATTATCATTATTTGCAAGATTTTATGTCTAGTTACTTACAGCTTTTGAAGAAAGTTGATTTAGCGATTATTGGTGCTGGCCCTCACGCTTTAACTCTAGTTAGTTATTTACTACAGAAAAGACAAAAAATCCGCTCTAGAATAGCGGTGTTCGATCCTAGTGGTAAATGGATGAGTGGGTGGGAGCATCAGTTTGCTGCATTGGAAATACCCCATTTGCGTTCTCCTGCTGTTCATCACCCAGAACCCAATCCTTTTGCATTACGAAAGTTCGCAGAGTCCGGCTCGAATGAGTTTTTTCCTCCCTATGATTTACCTGGAACTAGCCTGTTTAATAATTTTTGTCAGAATATAGTCAGCCGTTGGGATTTAGATAATATGGTTGTGGGTGAAAAGGTGATGAGAATTCAACCAATACGCAATCCTTTATTTTCCCGGTTTCGCCTGTGGTTGAGTTCGGGGAAATCAATTGTAGCTCGGAGAGTGGTATTCGCAACTGGTAGCAGTCAAGTACAAATACCAGATTGGGTAAGTCAAATTCATCAAAATTATTCAGAAGATAAAATTTGTCATTCTCATGCAGTAGATTTACGCAAGTTAACTTTAGCTAATCAAAAGCTGTTGATTGTAGGTGGAGGTTTAACCAGCGGACATTTAGCGATAGGTGCAATATCTCGCGGTGCTAAAGTGGTGATATCGATGCGACGAAAGTTACAAGAGAAGATATTTGATGCGGATGCTGGTTGGTTGGGGCCAAAATATCTCAAAGGATTTTTTGCCGAGTCAGATTTTGCAAAGCGTTTTGCAATGATTCAACAAGCTCGTAACGGTGGTTCGATGACTCCTGCTATGGGAATTAAGCTGCGACAACAAGTGCGTCATGGTAAGCTAAAAATCCAGGAGAATACTCAAGTCGTCGAAGCTGAGTGGGTAGATAATCAATGGCTGGTGAAATTTGACGATGGGAATTGCGATCGCTTTGATCGGATTTGGTTATCCACTGGAACCCGTTTCGATGTGAATTGCGAACCTTTGTTAAAGGAAGTTTTAGAGATGTATCCAATTCCTGCGATCGACGGTCTACCTATTTTAGATGATAATTTGCAGTGGCGGGGTTGTTCGTTATTTATTATGGGTGGGTTAGCAGCTTTGCAAATCGGACCAACAGCCCGAAATTTATCGGGTGCAAGAATGGCAAGCGATAAAATGCTTAAAGCAATTATCAAATCTAATGTTGCTCAAAATCAAGCTAAAACTGCTTGAAAATTCAATATTTATAATTATTTTCTACCATAAAAGTAGCGAAAGAACCATATTTTTTACCATTTACCATCCGGACAATTAGAAGCTTCAAGATTAGCTTTTACCATCATAAAGCATCCGCAAACAGTACAGCGTTTTTCTGGAGCATCAAATTTTTCGCAAGTTGAACATATTTTTAATCTGTCTTCTACAGTCTTATTTTCTGCTAAAACTCTATCGCCACATAAGCCTTGCTTTGCTGTTTTATATGCTTCGGAAAAAAGGCTTTTTAACATTCTAGAATTACTGGGATAAGCTGATTTTGAGGAATTGAACATTTTCCAAATTTTCCTTATTCAAAACGATTTTAATATAGCATATTAATTGAGAATAAGAATCATTTTTATATAATATCTTTCTTTAGGAAGACATATTGTTATTTTTAATTTTTGAAACAAACTTATCAATATGACTAATTCAGATTATGGATATAATCATCTACTTTGATTAGTAAAAAATAAATCCTGAAGAATGTAGTTTCTCCAGAATATTGTAGTAAATATATTGGTTCTTGTTATTGTTTTACCAATAATTAACTAATCAAGAAACGAGTTACAGGAGTAAACTTAAAAAATGCATACTCGTACCATATTGTCCAAATAAAGTCTCTAATCCAGGTGGTTCGCATTTCGGGACGAATCTGGTAATCAAAAGCGCTATCGGTACTACCAACTCTGGTCATTGCGTGATTGCATCCACAACCATGCTCTTGGAAAAAGCCATGTTTAGAAGATATACTTTGCACCGTTAATTGAATAGGAAATACTTTTTGTCCGTGTAAAGAAGCATCCCACGCACGAGCATTGTTTTTATCTGGCTCAGAAAATCTTAAGGGACGAATTTCTGATACTTCTTTTCTGTAAATAGGTGCTAAGTGTACGTGATAAAAAGATGCGGGTAAGTCGTATCCGAACTCTTCAAAAAGAGCTTTACTTATATCTACTATCTTCTTACGTTCGCTGTAATCTTTTTCTACAGAAATTTCCTTTTCAATTAAGTCAAAGTCGGGATATTTCTCAACTTTAAAATCTTCACCATAAAACTCAAGCGCTTCCCAAGCAAGACTACCAAAAATTTCGCAAAAAGCAGGCTTGAGATGTGCTGAATTTTTAGATTCATTAAACAAATCTACATCCCCATTCGACATTTTGTGAAGAAATAATTGTGCCATCTTCACATATGCTGGAGAATCGGAAAGCTTTGTATTTGACTTTCCCGTATAAATATCTTGCCAAGATTGAGGAAGCATATCTACAGGTATTGCTTGTTCGCCTTCAATAAAACACGCATTATCATTATTGTCTGAAGGTAAATCCTTGATAGCGGCAGGGAAATTTACTGCGTTGATGTTACTAACAGTTTCTTTAACAAGATTCTCACTAAATTCTAGTGACATTTTTCTCCTATATTGAGCTAAGTAGCTTGATAGACTCGCCGCAAACAATGATAATCATTATCGCACAGATGTTTGACGTTACTTAACATAAAGTAATAATGTCTAAAATGGATTTTTCAACCAAAACCAAGCCCACGACTAGCTTTAGACCAAATCATTACTTCTCCATTTTGACCTCCCGCAGCAATTTTATTACCTTGGGGGTGCCATGCAACAGAAGAAAAACCCTTGTCAGCACCTTGGAAAGTTTGCGCGATTTTTTTGGCATTCTTCCATAAACAAAGCCAACTGTCAGCAGCAGCAGAAGCAAGCATCAAACTATCGGGTGCAAATTCTATTGCTTCAACAGTACTAAAGTGGTTGCTTAATATAGTCGCACCCCAACCCAAAGATGCATCATCTTGTTTTTCCCAGACGACTATACCTTCGGCGCTAGAAGATGCTAGTAAAGGTTCTTTTTTTGATGTGCTAACTTTTGACCATGCTAAATGACGTATTTTACCGGGGAAACCATGCATTAACCAAGGTTCGGCTTGTTTAGCATTCATAATAAAATCTGTGTCTAATACACAGATGGTTTTATCTATGTTACCCGAAGCTAGGTATTTACCATCCCCAGACCAAGCAACAACCGCACTTGCAGATGGTATGCTAAAAAAATAGGGGTCTTCATCCCATTCATCAGAACGCCAAATTTTTACACCTTGATAACCAGCAATGGCAAGAAATTTACCATCAGAACTCCAGTCAATACTTAGTACCGAAGATGTTTCAAAATTTAAGGTGACGACAATCTCTTGAATGTCTGCGTTCCAAATCTGTACGTAACGATTTAAACTGAAAGCTAGAAGATTTTCGCGGGGACTCCATACTAATTTATCTACCCAAGCTGGAGCATTGTCTAAAGTAGTAATAAGTTGGTTATTAGAAATATGCCATATTTTTACTTTACCATCCTGTCCGCCAACAGCAATAAATTGTCCATCCGCAGAAAAATTCATTCCATCAATCGAAGTATTTGTTGCTTCTTGTAAAGCAATCAACTTATTCTCAACAAAAAGCTTTACTTCCCCAGCCGCAGAAATCATCGCTAGAATATCACCATTCGGCGACCAATTTACAGCGGTTGTATAATCAGAAAGTATACAATTCCAATCCAAATCAAAAGTAGACTTAATAGTTTTCATATTTTACCTTTTATACTTACAAAAAAATAGGCGTTGCTGAATCTTCTTTCAAAATGTAGATTTTATACTTCAAATAAAACACTTTTATTCATACACTAAATTAGCAACGCCAAAAATTATTTCACAACTGTTAATTGTTAACTGAAACTAGACCATACAAGCTAAAAAATCTTTTCTTAACTGAGTTTCATCTAAATTACGACCAATAAATACCAGTTCATTCTTGCGTTTTTCGCCTTCTTTCCACAAACGGTCTTCCTTACCATCTAATAACATATGCACTCCTTGGAAAACAAACCTGGCATCTTCTCCAAAAATATTTAGAATACCTTTCATCCGGAAAATATCTTGACCTTTGGTTTGGAGTAAATTACTCAACCACTGATTTAATTTATTTCCGTCTAATTCTCCTTGTTCTACCAAAGCGATAGAATAAACTGTTTCATCATGTTCGTGAGCATCTTCACCCAAAAATTCTGGGTCAATTTCCAAGGCTCGATCTAAATCAAACGCTTGTACTCCTAAGAGTGCATCCATTTCTAGCTCAGAATTGCGGGTGCGGTAAATTTTTGCGATCGCATTCATTCCCCGGATGCGGTTTTCTAATTCATCAAGTTGTTCTGGAGCTACTAGATCGGTTTTATTTAGTAAAATTACATCTGCAAAAGCAATCTGTTCTTGGGCTTCATCTGCATCCCAATGCTGCCAAATATGCTTAGCATCAACTACCGTAACTACAGCATCTAAGTTTAGTTTTTCCCGCATATCTTCATCGACAAAGAACGTCTGAATTACAGGAGCCGGGTCGGCTAATCCAGTAGTTTCAATGACTAAGTGGTCAAATTTGTCACGACGTTTCATCAAGTTAGCAATGATCCGAATTAAATCACCGCGTACCGTACAGCAGATGCAGCCATTATTCATTTCAAAAATTTCTTCATCAGCATCGACAACCAACTGATTATCAATCCCAACTTCCCCAAACTCATTGACTATCACCGCGACTTTCTTACCGTGTTCGTGGGTGAGAATCCGATTGAGTAAAGTTGTTTTTCCTGCTCCTAAGTAACCAGTCAAAACAGTTACCGGGACTGTATCTAATGTTTGGGCAGTCATTCTCTTTTTTCTGGATAATGAATATCATTATCATCATATGGTACTACATAGTTACGCGACTGAATAATTTAATCCCTGGTTTTACTAATAGCTCAACTACTTTACTCGTTAGTGGTGCAGTCACCTTAACTTTTTGGTCGGGCAAAGTTTCAATTTGGCCTGTAGTTTTTATACCTACATCCAATCGTTGTTTTTTCGCAGGCTCAACTTTAATACCTAATCGATTGGCAGTATCAGCGTCAACTTCAATTGAACTTGTAGTTTCAGATTCACTGACGCTTTAAAATTCGTCCCCATGTCCGCTATGTGCCAGTACTACCGACGGAGATGCAAGCAAAGATAGCTTAATAGCGTGCTAAAAACATCACGAATTACCGTAGATTCTGGGAAGCGGGAGGATTTAAGCATAGTAATCAATAATATTAGCTAGAAAAAGAAATTATATTTATAAAAATTTTTAACCAAAATAGGCTTGGTATTTAGTGTATTTTTCGGCACTTGATTACTAGTGTGACATTGCAATATGAAATTAGGATGAAATCAACAGTAATGACAAATGGTGCGTGACGCTATAGTTTGATTACTACGTATAATATTTATTCAAGCGTCACACAGCGTACATATTATGAACCTCCCCGATATTTTTGTAAAAACTAACTCAAAGTTGCAATTAACTTTATGACTCGTTGTTTAACTTCCTCGCGAATACGACGATATGTTTCAATATCTCCGCCTTCTGGGTCATCTAATTGCCAATCTTCAAAGATATCTCTTGTCACCCATTCTGGTGGTAAATTTACACCGCAACCGCATAAAGAAATCACCGCATCATAATCTTCAGAATTAAAATCGCTTAAAGGTTTGGATTTTTGATTGCTGATATCAATGCCAATCTCAGACATGATTTCTACAGTTTTGGGGTCTACAAAACTCGATTCTAAACCCGAACTAGTAACGCCTATTTTACCTTCTCCTAAAGTTCGAGCGAAGGCTTCTGCCATTTGGGAACGACGAGAATTCTTTTTGCAAACAAACATAACTTTTTTCATGGTATTACCTATTTGTTGTGAGACTAAAATTTAGGCAGACAAGTATCTGCACTGATACCTGCTGTGATTGCTTCTTCTTTGCGTTCGCTGTAGCGGTTGGTCAGATAATCTACTTCAGAACGCAACAATAAAGTAAATTTGTACAATTCTTCCATGACATCGATTATGCGATCGCGATAAGGCGAATCTTTCATGGTTCCGTCTTCGTTAAATTCTTGGTAAGCTTTAGCAACGGAAGATTGATTAGGAATGGTAAACATCCGCATCCAACGTCCTAAAAGCCGCATTGAATTCACAGCATTAAAAGATTGAGAACCACCACTGACTTGCATGACAGCTAAAGTTCTACCTTGAGTTGGTCTAACGGCTCCTATACTTAAAGGAATCCAATCAATTTGATTTTTGAGAATACCAGTAAGATTACCGTGCATTTCTGGAGATGACCAAACTTGACCTTCCGACCATAAGCTTAATTCCCGTAATTCTTGAACTTTAGGATGTGATTCGGGTACGCTACCCCGAATTGGTAATTCATGGGGATGAAAAAACTTGACTTCCGCACCAAATCCAGCAATGATTCGGGCTGCTTCTTCTGCTGCAAGCCGACTGTAAGAACGCTCTCGTAAGGAGCCATATAAAAATAAAATCCTGGGTGGATGATTGAAATCGGTCATAATATTTAATTAACGGAAATTTGGAAAGATTGCTGTTTTACCCAACATTGCGACCGATTACTATTTAAACGACTTTATACTTACCTTGATGAACTATCATTATTCATCCGCACAATTAGAGGAGGGCGTGGATCTCGTAAAGTCGCCTTTTCTGGTTCTCGTGGAAACCAAGCAGCAGTACGCTTACAAAATTCAACCAACATCAACATCAATGGCACTTCAATCAAAACGCCTACCACTGTTGCCAAGGCTGCACCGGAATTCAAGCCAAACAGCATCACCGCCGTAGCAATAGCGACTTCAAAGTGATTGCTAGCGCCAATCAAAGCAGCAGGTGCGGCATCTTCGTAAGATAAATCCAGTTTTAGCGCTGCTACATATGCAATCAAGAAAATGAAGTTAGTTTGAATAAATAGTGGTACGGCAATTAATAAGATGTGCAGGGGATTCTCGACAATTAATTCACCCTTAAAGGCAAACAGCAGTACCAAAGTTAACAGTAAAGCGGTAATGGAAATCGGAGTTAGATATTTTAAAAATCGCCTCTCAAACCATTCCTCACCTTTGTTTTTCAAAATCCAGTAACGGCTGAATATCCCGGCTATTAAGGGCAATCCTACATAAATTATCACCGATAAGACAATAGTTTGCCAAGGAACTGTTAAATTGTTCGCTGCCAGCAACCATCTACCTAAAGGTGCGTATAAAAACAGCATTGCCAGAGAATTTACCGCCACCATTACCAAAGTATGTCCTTGGTTGCTGTAAGAAAGATATCCCCACATCAACACCATTGCAGTACAAGGGGCAATTCCTAACAAAATCGTCCCCGCAATATAGGAATTTGACAGCGCAACTTCGCTACCGCGAATTATTTCACTTCCCTCAATCAAAGGACGAAATAACCATCCCAAGAAAAACTGAGCAAACGCTACCATCGTAAATGGTTTAATCAACCAGTTGATTACTAAAGTCAGAATTACAGGTTTAGGAGCGCGAATGGCATGAACAGCCTGGGTAAAGTCAATTTTTACCATGATGGGATACATCATGAAAAACAAACATGTCGCGATGGGAATGGATACTTGAAACACGCTCATAGCATCTAATGCCGTTGCTATCCCAGGAAACATTTTCCCTAATCCAATCCCGGCAATGATGCAGAAAAACACCCAAACTGTAAGGTATTTTTCAAAAAAACTCAGATTACTTCCAGCTTTTACTGGCGCTTTACTGGCTTGAGAATTATTTGTACTCATCTGTCTAACCTCCTTTATATCTACAGCTAATCGCTAAAACTCGGCTCGTTTTCGCAAGACTTCACCGATAGTTAAGTCGAGTCGGGCTTCTCCCTCAAATACAGTTCCTGCTTTACCTGTAGTAAAATGAACCTTGTCTAGGTAGTAAGCATCTTCGGGTAAAGCTACATACCCTACAGAACTAACTACTTGCGGCGCTTTTTCGATATAGAAATTTACAAAGTCTCTCACCCCTTCTTTTTGTTGAGCTGACTTAGTATTTACGTAGATAAACAAAGGGCGAGAAAGTGGTTGATATTCTGCTTTTTCAACAGTTTCTCTCGAAGGTAATACTACTCCTTTACCGCTATCTATCCCCAAAGCTTTCAGTTTATCTTGGTTTTGTTCGTAATACGCATAGCCAAAGAAACCTAATGCATTAGGATCTTTACTGATACCAGAAACTAGAACCTCATCGTCTTCACTGGCTGTATAGTCGTTACGAATATCTCCAGATTTTCCAACTACCGCTTCTGTAAAGTAGTCATAAGTACCCGATTTATCCCCAGCACCATATAAATTCAATGGTTTATCGGGAAAAGAAGCACGTACCTGTTTCCAATTGGTAATCTTTCCTTGGGCTGATGGCTGCCAAATTTTATTTAATTCCTCTATAGTGATATCTTTTGCCCATGTATTTTGGGGATTCACCGCTACAGTCAAAGCATCAAAAGCTATAGGTAGCTCGGTAAATATTACGCCATTAGCAGTACAGGCTTTCAATTCCTGCTTCAAAATCGGACGCGAAGCGTTACTGATATCTGTTTCTCCTTTACAAAATCTTTCAAAGCCACCTGTAGTACCGGAAACATCTACTTGGACTTGTGCTTGATTCTGTTCTTGGAAATCTTTAGCTATAGCCTCTGTAATTGGATATACCGTACTCGAACCATCAATTTTTATCGTCGCTTCAGAATTACTAACTTCAGTTGCTGTCTGCTGTGGCTGAGTTTTGCTAAAAGTGCTGGATGTGTTGGTACAACTAGCCGTCAAAACTAATACTCCCAGCATCAGAGCGATTTTTCTTGCTGTTGCTTTCATAGTATGTACTTATGTTGACCTCAAGGGGATATTCCCATCATTTCAAAAAATCTTGATATATCAAGTAAACGATATCACAATACCAGAGAATGAATCAAAAAAAATTGATATGTATGTTAAGAATCTTTACAAGAAGGCGCAGGTAATATTTGGTTGACGAGATGGTATTGTGCGAGGTAATGCTCTAGAACCTGGAACTGAGGCGAATTGAGACTGTAATAAATCCAGCGTCCTTCTTGACGAGCATAAACTAAGTCAGCCTCTCTAAGATTTTTGAGATGAAAAGATAACTTAGATTGACTTACCCGTAAAACATCGCACAAGGCACACACACACATTTCTTGTTTTCTCAGTAATTGCAAAACTTTAATCCGCAGTGGATCGGAAAGAGCATGAAAGCCAGCAATGATGATATTGTCCGTATAAGTAACTTGCATTGCTGTAAGTTTAAATTATTGAACTGCATTTCTATCTTAATTTACATTTGATGCGAAATTTTTTGCTGAAACTACCTTGCTCCGCTTTTGTTTTTAGATATGTATATTTAAAGACGAAATAACTTTTAAAAGTAGATGAAACCGCAAGCTGAATATTAAAAGTGCAATTTATAGAAACCTAACAAAATTTCATAATGATGGGAATGATGGAGCAGATGAATCAGTGCATGGGAGAAAATGCTGGGATAAAAGGAAACTCCAACCATCAAAAATGAGAGCAAATGTGTACATAAGGGAATGAGACCAGGAGAAGCTTTTGAAGCCGCCGAGAAGCTAGGCTTTGACCTTATAAAAGCATAAATACATATAAATATGAAATCAGCATGAAATAGGAGTATTTCTTTTGGTATAAATTTTATTTAACTCTAATGATAGACGCGAAACAAAGGAGAAATTACCTATCAATGTGTAAGTATCTATGTTGAAACAGGAAATAAAATTATGCTTTTAGTTCACGAAAAATACCAATCTAGCTTTTGATTAGTGGAATGCGAACATGGGTATGTCAGACATGGTGCAGTGCGCTCGTAGCTGTCTAGATTGTGCAGAAATCTGTCGTACTGCGGCAACGTATATGGCGCGTGGTTGGCAACAGGTTACAACGTAATTGCGATTGCTTTAGCCGCAGGGGTACTGTATGCTTGGAGATTTTTACTTTCTCCAGCGATCGGGGCATTATTAATGAGTTTATCAACGGTGGTTGTGGGAATTAATGCTGTTATGTTGCGACGAGCAAAGTTGGCTTAGGGATTGTTAGTTGATAGTTGTTTATTACTAACCTTAATTAGAAAACTTTTACCCAAAAATTGAAATTCTGGAGAAATAAAATGGCACTGGTTTTAAAACAAATTAACGCACCAGGGCTTGCTCAGCTATCTTACTTAATCGGTGATGATAAAGCAGGTGTGGTGGCTGTAGTCGATCCGCAGCGCGATGCTGATGTATATCTACAAATGGCGAGAAAAGTTGGCTTGATAATTACTCATATTATTGAAACTCATATTCATGCCGATTTTGTTTCCGGTTCTCACGAACTCAAAGCCAGAACGGGTGCTACTATTTACGGTGGAAAAAGTAATGATTATGAGTTTGATTTACACCAGTTGACTGAAGGTAATGAGTTAAGACTTGGTAAAATTACTCTCCGCGTTTTGCAAACACCCGGACATACCCCAGAACACATTTGTTTGCAGATATTTGATGCTCAACAAGGTGAAGAACCATTTGGTTTATTTACTGGCGATACTCTGTTTAATTTAGATGTAGGAAGACCGGATTTACTCGGTACGGGTACGGAGAAAAAACAAGCCGCACAACTTTATCATTCGCTGTTTGATAAGCTGTTACCTTTGGGAGATAGAATCGAAATTTACCCCTGTCACGGCGCGGGTTCGGCTTGCGGACGTTCGATCGGAGACAGAAAACAAAGTACTATCGGTAACGAACGAGTTTTTAGTCAAGCTTTTAAGGAAAGAACGGAGTCGGAGTTTATCGAGTGGATTTTAAGCGGAATGCCAGAACCACCCACTTACTATTCTTATCTGAAGAAAGTTAATGCTAAAGGTGCAAAAGTGTTGGGATGCGTACCGACTTTACCACCGCTATCGGTTGAGGAATTCCAACAACAGATGCAGGATGAAAACATCGTAATTATTGATACCCGCTCAATTCTGGCTTTTGGTGGCGGACATATCCCCGGTGCAATCAATATTGCTTTAACCTCATCATTTCCAGCTTGGATTGGCTGGATGATCTCACCGGATAAAACTATTTTGCTGGTGGTGGAGAGCGAGCGAGATATATCTTTGGTGGTAGAACATCTCTTCCGTATTGGTTATGACAACTGTGCTGGATATTTACATGATGGAATGACAAGTTGGCAAAATGCTGGATTACCTTTACAAGATCTAGGGGAGTGGACTGTAAACGAGTTAAATCAACACAAAGAAGATTCTAATTTGACGGTGTTAGATGTCCGCAGCGACGGCGAATATCAAAATGGTTATGTACCGGGAGCAAAACATATTTATGTACCGCATCTAAAAGAACATTTAGATGAATTGGATAAAAATCAAACAGTTGCTACTTACTGTGGTAGTGGTTATCGGGCTTCAATCGCTGCGAGTATTTTACAAAAACACGGTTTTGAGAACGTTATTAATATACCCGGTTCGTGGATTGCTTGGAAAAGTGAAAATTTACCAGTAGAAAAACCAGCGTAAATTTTGGAAATTCAATCGTAGTAATTTTAAGATTATCTTTACAAAGGGGAAGTAAGATGAATGCTTATGAAAATTTTCATCAAATTGTATTAAAGGAAACAGTCTCGCCGCCGACTACTGTAATTGAAGCAGTTAAAAATGAGAAAACCCCTACTAATAGCGGCTCATTAGTAGGAATGGGTTTTTTATTCTTTCTAGCTTTGGTGATAACTTTAATCAAATGGTGCGACATTGGCAAGTCGCCAGAAGAAGGTTTTTTCAAGATTCGTTTTAATCATAAAACTCCTTGTTCAAAATGCCGCTACTTTAATAATAATTCTTACCTAAAGTGTGCGGTACAGCCAGAAAAAGTGATGACGAAAGAAGCAAAGGATTGTCAGGATTACTGTCCTTGAAATAAATCCCCATGAATAATATTTCTAAATCAAATAAATCAAATCAAACCTTTCAATTAAAAGATGGTCGTCAGATGGGATATGCCGAATTTGGCGACCCGAATGGAAAACCCGTGTTCTTTTTCCACACTACACCAGGAGCGAGGTTATTTCCTCATTTTGACGAATCTATTGCGACTGCTTTAACAACTCGAATTATTACCATTGAGCGTCCAGGATATGGTTTGTCAGACTTTCAGCCAGATAATACGTTAGTGAATTGGACTCAAGACGTAGTTCAATTTGCTGATTTTTTGAACATTGAGCAATTTGTTGTTGCAGGCGTGTCTGGAGGTGGACCTTACGCTCTTGCTTGTGCATCCGAAATCCCCGAAAGGATTATACGGGTTGGTGTTATTAGCAGTCTGTCTCCCCTTAATGTCTCTCACTTTACTGAAGGAACGAACGCGATTAACCGAGTTTTAATAGGGATAGCGCACTATACCCCTTTTCTTCTAAAACCTTTGTTGAGTCCAATCGCACTAATAGGACGCAAAAATCCGCAAAAGTTATTTGATTATGGGCTGAGAAATTATTTTCCCGTACACGACCAAAAGGTTTTATTTCGGCCTGCGGTGCGAGATATGTTTTTAGAACACTTGCCTCAAGCTTTTCATCAGGGAGCTCGTGGATTTGCCTTAGATATGAACATTTTTGCCGAATCTTGGGGCTTTCAACTCAAGAATATCTCACCAAAAGTCTACCTTTGGCATGGCGAGAAAGATGAAAATGTTACTTTGAGTGCTGGGCGATATCTTGCAAATACTATTCCCAACTGTGAAGCTCGTTTTTATCCCGATGAAGGACATCTGTTGATATTTGACCATTGGCAAAAAATTCTTACCACTTTAGTTAGTTAACTTGTTTGTTTTCTGCTTTATTACCGATTAATTAATGTCGAACGGATGCTAGCTGATTCAGATGCATTCTTAATCTTATGTAGTCAATTTAATCCAACATATTTAGGAATAAACAAACCCATGACTAATTGTACTGAAACTCTTGAAGGATACGTTGTTGATATTATCTGCATTCGGAAATACCCTAGCAATGAAATGGTCGAACGTGCCCGCGCTCACACTCGTGATTGCGGTTTAGCCGGACATTGCGCTGAAAGTGGCTACGGTTTGATAGATGAAGAAGGAAGAGTTGTATTGTTAGATCCAAAAGCCACACTACAGGTGGTTAACGAAATACGCAATAGCGATCGCGATCGGGGGATTAAATTACAGGTGAAGCGCGAAATGCAGACTGGTGGGGAAATGGGGACGGTTGAAGTTAAGGAGGTTCAGCAATATTAAGACAAATTCAACTGTTACGTTGTTTTGCGTCACCGTTGGAATTATTATGTAGTCGCTTTTGCTGACTATATGATGTATCAATGGAGTGAAATAGTACCGGTTCCAGAGAATTTTTTTTAATAGGAGCCTTTTGGAACAATTAAGTACCATTAGGCAGAGTTATTTTGGAAAAAATTTAACCAAAATTAGTTTTGTACTTTACTTTTATCTAATGAATAACTCAAATAACTACACAATCATTCTTGGTGGTGGATTTGTCGGATTATTTACCGTCCTTCATTTGCGACAGCAAAATTATGAAAAACCAATTATCCTAATTGACCAAAATAAACGTTTTACTTTCAAACCCTTACTCTATGATTTACTAAGTCAGGAATTAGATGAATCACAAGTTTGTCCTCACTACACGGATTTACTCAAAGATAGCGGTGTAAAGTTTGTACCAGCAGAAGTGCAGGAAATTGATTTGCATTCTCGAAAAGTTAAAATCAACTCCACTCAAGAATATAGTTATGAAAATTTAGTTTTAGCTTTAGGTAATCCTACTGGTTATTTTGGGGTTGAAGGAGCCAAAGAAAATACTTTTGCTTTCCGCGACTATGAAGATGCGATCGCCCTACAAAAACATCTAATAAACTGCCTCCAGCAAGCAATCCAAACAACTGATGTTCAAAAGCGCCGCCATCTTTTAACGGTAGCAATTGTAGGTGCTGGTCCTAGCGGAGTAGAATTAGCAGCAACTTTGGCTGATGTTGTTCCTAACTGGTATATGGAAATGGGGGGCATGAAAGAGGAAGTTCGTATTGTTATTATCAATCGTGGTTCTCAAATTCTTTCGGGTGATACCAATAAAGGTTTACAGGAAGTAGCTGAAACAGCATTACGAAATCGCAATATTGCCGTTGAATTACAGATGAATGCTTCGGCAACCAAAATTGAAAAAGAACGCTTAGAATTTGAACGCAACGAACATCATGAATCCCTTGAAGCTGCAACTATTATTTGGACTACAGGAACAACTACCCATCCATTAATTGAATCTCTACCAATACCATCAGAAAAACGCGACAAAAAAGGTCGATTGCAGGTTCTACCAACATTACAACTACTTGAATTTCCTTACGTCTTTGCGGGGGGAGATTGTGCAACACCAATGCAGAATTCCCAACCACCCTTAGCTCAAGTCGCTTATCAGCAGGGAGCAACAATCGCGAATAATCTCAAAGCTTTATCTATGGAAAATTCTCCGAATGATAGCAGTGTTAGTATACGCGGTTCGCTGATGAAATTCGGAGTAGGTGAAGCAGGAGCAAACTTGTTTAACAAGGCGATTATTACGGGAGAACCCGCTCACTTGATTCGTCAAAGCAGGTACTTAACAACTTTACCTACTCCAGTTCATAATTTTAAAGCCGTAACAGAATGGTTAACGGACGAGATTTTTTCTGATTAAATCTTGAAAGTAAATCTTTAGCTAAAATACATATCATATCAAGATGAAATTAAGATGAAATGTAAGTATTTCCTGAGTAGTAACTTAATAAAATATTCTTCTCAACCTTCAGCTAGATACAAAAGCTTCTAAAAATCATTTAGGTTGAAAATATTCGGTAAAAAAACGAAACTAACTTATAATTTCGCCATTTCTAGCAGCCAAGTGATTGATATCTACAGAAGTGGCAATTATTAACATTGTTTTTCAAGCCTTGAGAAGCTTGGAGAAAGCAGAAGTCTAAACATAACAGAATTACGATGAACGATAGCAACTTTTGGCAACTTTACGGTGAAGCAGCGTTAACTTCCTTGGGCTTTATCTGGAAAGCATTGTGGGCGTTTGTTGTTGGTTACATTGTTAGTAGCTGCATTCAAGTTTTTGTGACGCGAGAACGGATGAAACAGTCTATGGGGGAAGCTGGAAAAAAAAGCATAGCCCTGGGTACTTTTTTCGGTTTCATATCTAGCTCCTGTAGCTTTGCAGCTTTATCAACGACCAAATCTTTATTTAAAAAAGGTGCGGGTTTTGTTCCTGCTATTGCATTTTTGTTAGCTTCTACCAATCTTGTCATCGAGCTAGGTATTATTATTTCTATCTTTCTAGGTTGGCAATTTGTGGTAGGAGAATATATCGGGGGTATACTTTTAATTCTGCTTAGCTGGCAAATTATTAAATTTACTCGTCCTAAGAAATTGCTGCAAAAAGCCCGCCGTAAACTAAATGAAGATGAGGGAGAGGAAGAAGATAAAAAAGATTTACCAGACTGGAAAGAGAGAATTCAAAGTAAAGAAGGATGGCGAAAAGTTGCCCGTCAGTATTTTAATCCGCACCCGCATCCAAACCAGTCACTTTATCTTCCATGCTATCTCTAGCTGTTAATATTAGTACGGGTAATGGGTTGTTCCGCAGCCGTAAATATTTGCATAATTCTAAACCAGATAATCCCGGTAACAACCAATCAAAGATTGCCAATGTATATTTGTTCCAGTTATCTTGCAAACAACTCCAAGCTTCATCTCCATCCGCAACCCAGTCCTATACTACCTAGAATAATCGCACCTAATTTCAGTGATTTCATTTTTGACTCCTTGATTTTTCAGAATATAATTTATTAACGCAAAGGAACGCAGAGTGGTTTGCGGAGAAACGCAAAGAATTAAATTGAGTAGTAGTTTCTAAATGCTTATCTCCCTTTACCATTATTAAGAATACTTAAATCATCATTCGCGGTAATTTCTGAAGCGACTTTTACTTGAACTGCGGATGATTTTTGTTTGGGTATCAAATACTTACCGAATTTACTATATAAAGCTGGAAGTACTAACAGAGTTAAAGCTGTAGAAGTAAATAAACCACCTAATACAACTACCGCTAAAGGTTGCAAAATTTCCTTACCCGCACCAGTCCCAATTACTAAAGGAACCATACCTAACGCAGATGTTAGGGCTGTCATCAAAATAGCGACAAGTCTTTCGATTGAACCTTGGGAAATCACTTCCCGTAAAGGCATCCCCATCGCAAATTTGCTGTTATAGTTTTCTACAAGCAATAAACCGTTACGGGTAGCTACGCCGAATAAAGTAATAAATCCGACCATTGATGCTACTGAAAGGATACCACCACCCAAAGCTACAGACAAGACTCCTCCAACCAATGCTAAAGGTAAGTTACTCATAATGATCAAGGTTGCTGGTACTGATTTGACGGCGAAATACATTAAAACAGCAATTACAACCATTGATAAACTGCTAAATATCAATAAATTTTGGGAAGCTCGTTGTTCCGATTCAAATTGACCGCCATATTGAATAAAGTAGCCAGATGGTACTTGTACTTGTGCTTTAACTTGGGCGCGAATTTCATCTACCACAGAACCCAAGTCTCTACCAGAAACGTTTGCAGAAACAACAATTAAGCGAGAAACATTTTCTCGGTTAATGGTATTGGGACCAGTTCCGTAGTCAATTTTTGCGACTGCTGCTAAAGGTATTTTCTGTCCGTTAGGAGTATCGACAAGTAGGTTGCGAATGGTGTCTAAGTTGTTGCGTGCTTCTGGTTTTAACCACACCAACAAATCAAACAGCTGCTGTTTTTCTAATACTTGGGATACTACGCGACCATTTAAGGCAGTTTCGGTGATTTCCGATAAATCACCCACAGAAATACCGTAACGCGCCGCAGCATCGCGGTCAAACTCAATTTGCACCTGCTTTATAGGTATTTGTGGTTCTAGCTGCAAATCTACCAAACCAGGAATATCTTGCATTACAGCTTCCACTTCTTTCCCCAAACTACGTAACTCTTCAAGTTCGGAACCAAATATTTTTACGGCGATCGCACTTCTGACACCGGACAAAATTTCATCCATGCGGTGAGAAATAAAACCTCCGATAGCTGCTGCTGAACCAGGTATTTTGGCAAATTCTTCCCTAACTTTTTCTACCGTTGCTTCCCGATCTTTCATCCCTACATCGCTAATCTCGATATCGAGGTGGGTTAAGTTGACAGGTGCAGCATCCGCATCACCCGGAGCGCGTCCGGAGCGCATCTGTACTGATGCAATGCGGGGGTCATCTTTGAGTGCTGACTCAATTGCTTTTCCGGCTTGGTTGGTAACTTCCAAAGATGTACCGGGATACAGTAGCATGGAATTTACTAAAGTACGTTCCTGGAATTCCGGTAAAAACACTCGTCCCAAACTCGAAAAAATCACCATTGATGCCACAAAAACTGCAACTGCTGTCAAAATCACTACGCTGGGACGTTTGATCGAAAAATTCAACAGCGGACGGTATAATTTTTGCGACCATCTACTTACCCAAGTTTCATCATCTGGTAGTCTCTGGTTAGCTAGCAGTATGGCACACAATGCCGGAGATAAAGTCATTGCCACTAAGGTTGACGACAAAATTGATACCAAGTAAGCCCAACCCATTGGTGCAAAAATTCGACCTTCTATTCCACTTAAAGTAAAAATTGGCGCGAACACTACAACAATAATTACTGTCGAAAAAATGACGCTGGTTCGCACTTCTACAGAAGTGTCATATACCACCTGAAAAGGATGAACGGGATTTTCTGCTTGCTGGTTTTCCCGCAATCCCCGGTAGGCATTTTCCATATCAACAATAGAATCATCCACTACCGAACCGATGGCTACTACTAATCCCCCCAAGGTCATAGTATTAATACCTTGACCAAAGAAATTGAGAATCATCATCCCAATTAATACCGACAAAGGAATGGCACTCAGAGTAATCACGGCTGTACGCCAGTTCATCAAGAACATCAGCAAAATAATTGAAACAATTATTGTGCCATCCCTCAGAGAACTTGTAACATTTTGTATAGCATCATCAATAAAACTTTCCTGGCGAAAAGTAACCGTGTACTTAACATTGGCAGGTAAGCTAGGCTTGAGTTCTTCCATCGCGGCTTCAACAGCCCGACTGACAGTAGGAGTATCAGCTTGGGGCTGTTTGTTAACCATTACCACCACCGCAGGCTGAGTATTAAAACTACCATCACCCCGCTTTAATGCTGCACCAATTTGGACATCGGCAATATTACTTAAAAGTACAGGAGTACCGTCACGGGCAGTAACAACTGATTTCTGTAAATCCTCAATTGCAGTAACTCTTCCGATACCCCGAATTAATAATTCTTGGTCTGGATCGATTAAAAATCCACCAGCCGCATTATTATTAGCTTTAGCAGCAGCTGTGGTGACATCTTCTAAAGAGACATTAAAAGCTTTTAGCTTTGCAGGGTCAACTAAAACTTGATATTGGCGGATATCTCCCCCATAAGAAATTAATTGAGAAACACCCGGAACTGCGAGGAGACGATTGGTGACAACTAAGTCAACAAATCGCCTTACATCCATCATGTCAGTTTTAGTTCCTGCTTCCGAATCGATAGTAAAAGCGTATGAAAGTATTGTTCCAATAGGGGAACTAATCGGCGAAATTTGGGGTGATTCGATATTTGCAGGCAGTTTTTGCGAGGCTTGCTGCAATCTTTCGGTGACTAACTGACGCGCTTGGTAAATATCGGTTCCCCAATTAAATATAATTCTGACAACAGAAATCCCAATTCCAGAGGAAGAACGTACAGTTTCTACACCGGGAGTTCCATTTACAGCACTTTCAATTGGTAAAGTTACTAAAGATTCTACTTCTTCGGGTGCTAATCCCGGTGCTTCGGTTTGAATTTCTACTTGAGGTGGAGCAAAGTTCGGAAAAACATCCAAAGGCATTTGAGTTAGGTTGTAAACTCCTAACATCATCACAATCATTGCTCCAATTACCACCAGCCACCGTTGTACAATTGACCACTTGAGAATGCTATCGATCATGATTGTCTGCTAAATTATCTTAAATTTTATCGCTCGTTATTGCACATCCACCCAATAATCAGCAGTAACAATTTTGCCGTTACGATTGAATTGACCCCACATTTTATATTTTCCTGGTTGGGGAAACTTAGTCATAAAATGAATCTCACCTGGGGGAGTATCTTTCAATGCATGAGCGTGAATATAGTTTGCTTCAGTTAGCGGTGCTGATTGTTTCAGGATAACTAAATGTCCTTTTTCACCCAAGTAATTTTGTAAATCTTGCGGTGGTTGATTACTTGTAGCATCTAATAAATTAAAAATTAAATGTACTTCTTGTCCAGCTTTGATAGTCGGTTGAGATAATTTGAGATTAGCTTTAGTATTACCAAAAGTTTTATTTGTCGCTAAATCGATTTTTGGCGTACTCAGATTTGTACCTGGAACTTGGACTTTTAAAGTTGAAACTTGTTCTGCTTTTCCAGCTACTTTATAATCGCTAAACAGTGTATAACCACCTGGCTTGGAAAAATCAGTTTGAACTTCAAACCGTCCGTTGCCTTTGTATGTAGGATGAATGTGATTAAAAGTCTCAAAATCGTCACTAACAACAATCAAATGCATTAGTTTTTCTTGGAATTGATCAAAATTGGTAATAGAATTACCTTGTTGATCTTTAATATCAATCGCTAGAGCTACAGGTGTATTAATATTAATTTTAGGCGGAACAATTAGTTTAGTTGTGGCATTTGCGGGTTCCAATTTAGATTCAGAATGACCACCATGATTTCCATGAGGATTTTCCTTGGTGTCAGGAGTTGTAGCACCCATGTTATGACCTTGATGAGGATTATCCGCAGCAACCGTAATGCCATTACTATCTGGTGTCTGACTACTCGAAATTTTGCTTGTACAACCAGCAGTAATTGCAATTGAAGTAATCGCAAGTGCAGTTAGAATACGCTTCATTTTTTCTCCAGTTTGCTAATTTTATTACTTACTGATTAAAATTAAATCGACCGTTTACTTTTTCACCACCAACATCTGCTATAACTCTTACTTGGTATTGACCTGGTGTAGGATTCTCTAACTCAGCAGCATAATGCTTCCCGCTGGCATCATAGGTAAAAGGAACTGTTTTTTGTGTTCCGTCAGGTGACTGAATATCAGCCGTAACATTGGCATTTGGTATTGTTTCGTGGTTGTCACCTGTTTGGAGGAATAAATCTAAATGTGTTCCATTAGCTTCTTTCTCAGGTACTAACTCTAAGTGGTATTTTCCAGTTTCTACAACTTGTCCACCTTTGCTTTCACTTGCGTTACTTGCAGCAGTTTCAACTTTGCTTGCGGTTTCAGTAGTACCACCATTTGTATTGCTGATATCAGAAGCTTGGTTGCTACAAGCACCTATAAATAATAAACTTGTACTAGCTAAAACGACAAAGCCTAATTTGAGCGATCGCATTGATTTACTCCTCACTGTTAATTAAGTTAGATAAAATTTCAATATTCTCGATTGGTCACTATATCTAATCTCCACCACAAAGATGAAATCAAGATGAAATTTATTTTCTTTTGTGAGCTAGTAGTCGATTTTACAATCCCATCGCATTGACTTGTTGGTGATGAGAGATATTGGTATTGCTTCCTTACGTCGCAATGACAGTTAGGTTTTTTTCGTTATGGGGTTTGGGGTGCGATTTATTGGGTTGATTGGATGCGATACTCATTTCTAAGTGGCTCTGCCGCCCGAAGCGTGAATTTATTGGTGGTTTAGAATATTGCGATCGCCCTCTTACTACCCTTCAAATAACCGGACGTACCACACGAATTAGCTTACCTTGTAATGATTCTTCTGCTGTTACAGCCTCATCGATCCGTGCTGCAAACTGCTCCCAATTCCGATTGTTGGTACAAACAATAATGCCGAAATGCTTATTATCACGACGATGCAAACAGATAAAATCATCTCTATTGATAGTTAAGATTGCCCTTTCTTGGCTGACGGCAAACGCTAACACTTCATCGTCAGGTATGCCTTGGTTAGCCTTTCCTGCTTCTCGAACTGTTAAAACATCATGCCCCAAATTACGTAAATGCTCCACAACCGGAAACGGAAACTGCTCATCTGCGTAAAAACGTGCCATCTGCTAGGCTACCTGATTACGCTCGATTGCCAATTGAATTTCATCGGGATGAGCTTTTGCATACACCCAAGCATTTGCTAAATCTTTAGCAGTAATGCTTGGATAGCTGATTAAAAGGTCAGCATCACTATATCCGAGATGGCGAGCTTCCAGCAGTACCCAAACTGGAATACGACTTTTTGCAATCCGTGCTTCTCCACCACAGACTCTGGGTGTTTTCTCAATTCCTTGCCAATTGCTACCCAAACTTTGAGCAAGTAACTGTATGACTTGTACTTTTTCGTCGGGACTCAGGGCAAGAAGTTGTTGCTCTAATTCTTGGAGTGTCACAAATTTAAATCCCTCACTATTTTGCCAAGCTACTTTTTATATTCCCATTATAGAGGGGTGCGATACTCACTTCTGAGTGGCTGCCGCCCGAAGCGTTAATTTCTGTTTATTTATGCCGATTTACTTAGTCAATTTGACAAATTCCTACGGCTTGTCCCAGACTTAGCTAGCGATCAATATTTTATGGTTAAATTTTATTCTCTTGTCGATCGCAGACAGGAACAACTTGCTCGTGGTTATCCAAATAAATCTCCGCTTCAGTTTCAAAGCTTGCATCGTCCGAAGCAGCATTAACTGCAACTAAGCCCGAACCCTGACGACGATTTCGTAAAAAATTCACACCTAAAACACCTAAAATAGTTATTAACGAGCCTCCTGCTGCTGTTATTAACAACAAGGGTATAGGCAAACTGTTACTGCTACTCTGCATTACTTCGGTGTGAGGAATATCTGCTTTCTTAGTACTTCCACCGCGCAAAGACTGAGCATAAAGCTGCGGCGCACGCTGCGTGACAATCATATCATCCTCAAATAAACCAGCCTTAACTTCGACCATATTCCCCGTTGTTTGTCCTAAACTGACTTCTGTAGGCTGGAAAGCATTTCCATTTTGCACATAAACTGTTTTCTTCCCATTAACATCTACAACCGCAGAGTTGGGAATTGCCAAAATTTCTGCCTCGGTTTTGTCTGTAAGTACTTCCAACTCAGCAAACATTCCAGGTTTGAGTTGTCCGTTTGGATTATTTATTTCCGCTTGGACGGGTACAACTTGCGTTTCTTCCTGCACAACTGAACCAATGCGGGTAATCTTTCCTGCAAAAGTAATGTCAGGGAGCGAAGCAACTTTTACTATTGTCTTTTGATTAATTTTTACTTTGTCTAAATCTTTTTCATAGATATTCGCTGTTGCAAAAACTTGATTATCATTAATAATCGTCATCAGCTTGCCACCAGCATCTTGGAGAGATTGACCGATGTTAACTTCACGGTCTACAACAATGCCATCAATGGGTGCTGTTATCGTTATTAGCCCTTTAGCATTAGCAGTAGTTCCTAACTGTTGCAATCTGGTATTGTAAGTAGTATTACTCAGGTTGAGCCGTGAATTTGCCACTTTGACATCGGACTGGGCGCGTTTGAGTTGCGCTTGTGCTTCTAAAACATCTCGGCGGGCAATAGCTTTTTTGAGTTGAGTTTGTGCTTCGGCTACAAGCGATTGAGCAGAACGTAATTCTCGCAGGGGCAAGTCAACTTCAGCCTTTTTGACTTCAGATTCGGCTTGAACTACTTCTGGACTGCTTTTTGCTCTAGCAAGTTCTGCTTTTGCTTTGGACAACCTAGCTTGAGATTCTAGCATTTGTCGTCTCGGTAATGCACCTTTTTCGACTAATTCCCGATCTCGGTCATATTGTTCTTGAGCCACTGCTACTTCTATGGTAGTTTGTGCTATATCTGCCGAAGCTATTTGCTGCTGACGTTTGAGGTTTTCTTGAGCAACTTTGAGAACTCCACGCTGGTTTACTAATGCCAAATCGCGGTTATATTGTGCAGTTGCTGCTGCTAATTGGCTGCGCGTCTGTGCTATTTCAGCGTCAGATATTTTTTGCTGCCTTACTAGATTTTCTTGGGCTAATTTCAAATCGGCTTGTGCTTTCTGCAATTCACCTTGTGCATCCGCTTGTTTTTCTTGAGAATTTACGCGCAACTCTACTAACTCAGGCGAAGCTATCACAGCTACAGTTTCACCCTTTTTAACTTTAGTGCCGGGTTTAACTAATAGTTCAACAACTTTGCTCGTTAGCGGTGCAGTCACCTCAACTTTTTGGTCGGGTAAAGTTTCACTTTGCCCTGTAGTTTTTATACCTACATCCAACCGTTGTTTTTTCGCAGGTTCAACTTTAATACCTAATCTATTAGCAGTATCAGCGTCAACTTGAATTGAAGTAGTTTGGGCTTCACCCCCGCTTTGAAATTCGTCCCCATGTCCGGCATGTGCCAGTACTGCTGCGGGAGATGCAAGCAAAGATAGGCTCAAGATTGTGCTAGAAATATAACGAATTGCTGTAGATTGTTGGCAGCGATAAGATTTAGGCATAGTAATCAATCATAAATATTAGCTAGAAAAAGAAATTATATTTATAAAAATTATTAAACAAAATAGGCTTGGTATTTAGTGTACTTTTCGGCACCTGATTACTAGTGTGACATCGCAATATGAAATTAGGATGAAATTGAGAATATTTTCAGCACTGACAAAATTTCTCAAATTATTGGTGCAGTTGATCTACTAGACATCTCCGGAAAACATTCACTACAGTTGAAAACCTAACCCCCCTACCCCCCTTCCCTGCCAGGGAAGTGGGGTTTAAAGCCTCTCTCCTGCTCCGGAGAGAGGTTTGGAGAGAGGTCTTTTTCCTAACCGGAGATGTCTACTAACCTAACGAGTAATTATCCAAATAAATCTCCGTTTAAGTTTTTAATCTTACAGATTCGTCTCCGAAACGTAATTTGATCGTCGCAATCGTATTAGACATCTCCGGAAAACATTTATAGTTTTAAATTTACAGATTTACCTAACCCCCCTGCCCCCCTTCCCGGAGCAGGGAAGTGGGGTTTTAAAGCCTCTCTCCTGCTCCGGAGAGAGGTTTGGAGAGAGGTTTTTTTCCTAACCGGAGATGTCTATTAAACCCGAACCAAATTTAATAGGAAATAAATTTATGCTTTTAGTTCACGAAAAATATCAGTCTAGCTTTGATGTTGCAATGCGTTGTGTCGTGGAATGCGAACATTGTGCTGAAGCTTGTATGGGTATGTCAGAAATGGTGCAGTGCGCTCGTAGCTGCTTAGATTGTGCAGAAATTTGTCGTACTGCTGCAACATATATGGTGCGAGGTTCGCGCTACATTCCTCACTTAGCGCGTGCTTGCTCAGAGATTTGTGAAGCCTGTGCAATTGAATGTGAAAAGCACGATGCAGAACATTGTAAGAAATGTGCAAAAGCCTGTCGAGACAGTGTAGAAGAATACAAAAAAATTGCTGCCGTAGCAGCATAAGCTTTTCAGTTACGAGTTACCAATTAACAGTTACCAGTGAAATAAATAGGTGATTGTTGCTCACTGCTAACTGATAACTGATTTAAACCAATAAGGAAAAATCTAAAATGGAATCCAAATCTAGCATGAAGCCCTACATTAGCCTGCTAATTTCACTGATAATTTCTTACATCGTAATGTTAGGTCTGATGCTTTCGCGGGTTAACGAGCTTGACAATTTGTTCCTTAGCCTTAACCAAGTCTATATGTCTGGACTAATGGTATCAACGATGCTGCTCATCATGCTGTTCGCAATGGGTTCAATGTACAAAAACAAAAAGTTAAACATTGCGCTTCTTGCTGTAGGAACCGCATCGATATTATTGTTCTGGACGCTTGTGCGAACTCAAGCAGCAGTAATAAATCAACAATTTTTGCGTTCAATGATTCCACATCACGCTGCTGCTATTTTGGTATGTCAGCAAGCATCGATTACAGATGAACGTATTCAGGAGCTATGCACGACTATTGTCCAGACACAGAAGGAAGAGATAAGAATCATGAAATCACTTATGAAATAGTCTGAGTCATAGTAGCGAACATTGAAAGATTTTCATATCTAAATATTTTTCGTGGTGAGTAGTATTTAATTCATATCTTCCACCACTGGCACAAATATCGGTATTCATCCTACGATAGGTGAAGAATTTTTCACCATGCGCTAAGTTTAACAAGGTTTTTCTACGCATCATCACTTAGGCTTTAACAAGTAGAAACATCTAAATGTAAAAGACAAACTTTTCCAAGCCCCTAACTTTTTTTATTAACAGAGGAGATACTTTAGCTTATGACTTTTAATTGGGCACACACACATTTACTTCTGAATCATTTTCCGATTGTAGGTGCAATATTTGGTCTATCATTATTAGTTTATGCAATGGTAAAAGACAGTAAAGAATTAAATCTTGCTACTTACTGGCTTTTTATAATCATTGCTTTACTAACAATACCTACATATTTTGCTGGCAAACAAGCCGCAGGTATTGTTCTTGACCTTCCTAACGTTTCGGAAGCTTTTGTTCACAAACACCGAAACATTGCCGAGTGGGCTTTTATTGCTTTAGAAATTACCGGAGCTTTTGCTTTAATGGGTTTATTAATCTCTAAAAGTCCGAGAAAAACTCCTAATTGGCTTACAGCTACATTCGTCATATTTGTAATAATTTCTACAGGTTTAGTTTCTTGGGCTGGATTGCAAGGAGGAATTATTAGACATACAGAAGTGCGAGGAGATTTACCATTTTTGATGCCAGATGATGTAGAACTTAATAATAATCAAGGTTCTCAAACAGAAAAAGGGGGAGAAGAATCTGAAGAATCTGGACATTCTCATTGAGTTTTGAAATCAAAAATATCAAACCAATATTTTCTTGATGATGTAGAAAAAATTTTTTAGTTTTATCCTTTCGGTACATACTATTTTTACTAAAAAAAGAGATTTTTGAAATAGCTAAAAAATCTCAAATACTGTTAGTTAAGCAATCAAAATAAGGAGCTAATCATGTCTAAGATAGGTTTGTTTTTTGGTACTCAAACAGGAAATACTCAAACAGAAGCTAAAATAATTCAGAAAGAGTTTGGAGGTGAATCAGTCGTGGAATTGCAAGAAATTTACCAAATTGAACCAAGCGATTTTGATGAATACGAAAATATTATTATCGGCTGTCCGACTTGGAATATCGGTGAATTGCAAAACGACTGGGAAGAGTTTTTCGATCTTATTTCTCAAGAAATAAATTATTGAATTAAAATACTTTTATTGTATGAATACCGATTTAATATCTACTTTACGCATTTAAAGCTTACTTTAGCTCGTACCTGATTACTTGTAGGGCTTTGATGAAAGACTATGCAATACTCCTTCAATCTGCAAAAAATATTTTTTTATATCCCTTGACTCTCTAGCCTACTAGAGGGTTTACCATATCATCAACAAAGTAAATTACTGTTCTTGATTCTTAAGACTATGACTATTCAACTAAAAGTTCCAAATATCGCTTGTTCAGCTTGTATAAATACTGTAACTAAAGCGATCAAATCAGTTGATGCTGATGCCACTGTAGACGCTGACACAAAAACAAAAATAGTTAATGTTCAATCTCAACAATCAGAAAACAAAATTAAAGAAATTATAGCTGAAGCGGGCTATCCTGCTGCTTAATTTTGATTTGAGTTAAACAAATACAAAAAGCGGGTTTTCTCGTTTTACTAATTAAATTCCGATTATGGATACCACCACCCTTAAACTGCGAGGTATGAGTTGTGCCTCCTGTGCAAACAGCATCGAAGAAACAATCAATTCGATTCCCGGAGTTAGCGAATGTAATGTTAACTTTGGTGCCGAACAAGCTACTGTTAAGTATAATCCTCAGAAAACTGACATTAAAAGTATTCAAGATGCAGTTGATGCGTCTGGATACAGTGCAACTCCCCTACAAGAGCAAGAAATGATTACGGGGGAAGACGATGAAGATAAAGCCGCCAGAAAAGCCGAATCCCGCGACTTAATTCGTAAGCTGATTTTCGGAGGTGTGATTAGTGCTGTACTAATTATTGGTTCATTACCAATGATGACGGGGTTAGAATTGCCCTTTATTCCGGCATGGTTGCACAATCAGTGGTTGCAGTTAGCACTAACTATACCCGTACAGTTTTGGTGTGGCTATAGATTCTATACCGGAGCTTGGAAAGCTTTGAAGCGCCACGGTGCTACAATGGATACCCTAATTGCTTTGGGTACTTCGGCAGCGTTTTTCTATTCGCTGTTTGCAAGCATATTTCCCGATTTCTTTCTCAATCAAGGATTGATGCCGGAGGTATATTATGAAACTGCTGCGGTTGTAATTACCTTAATTCTTTTAGGACAATTTTTTGAAAATCGTGCCAAAGGACAAACTAGCGAAGCAATTCGTAAATTAATTGGTTTACAGGCTAGGGATGCAAGAGTAATTCGTAACGGAAAAGAAGTAGATGTTCCGATTCAAGAAGTTGAGCTTGATGATATTATTTTAGTACGTCCTGGGGAAAAAATACCTGTAGATGGAGAAGTTGTAGAAGGTACATCTACCATCGATGAAGCAATGGTGACGGGGGAAAGCGTACCCGTGAAAAAGCAACCCGGTGATGAAGTTATCGGCGCAACTATTAATAAAACTGGTAGTTTTAAGTTTAAGGCAACAAGGGTAGGAAGCGATACCGTACTATCGCAAATTGTGCAGTTAGTTAGACAAGCGCAGGGAAGTAAAGCTCCTATTCAAAGATTAGCAGACCAGGTGACGGGATGGTTTGTCCCGGTAGTTATAGCTATTGCAATTTTTACTTTCATCATCTGGTTTAATTTCATGGGTAATATCAGCCTCGCTTTAATTACCACGGTGGGTGTTTTGATTATTGCTTGCCCCTGTGCTTTGGGTTTAGCAACTCCGACATCAGTAATGGTTGGTACGGGTAAGGGTGCAGAAAATGGTATTTTGATTAAGGGTGCGGAAAGTTTAGAACTCGCTCATCAAATCAAGACGATTGTTTTGGATAAAACTGGGACTTTAACGGAAGGAAAACCGACTGTAACTAATTTTGTCACGGTACGCGGTACTGCTAACCAAAATGAATTTAAACTTATTGGATTGGCAGCTAGTTTAGAGCGTAATTCCGAACATCCTTTGGCGGAAGCGGTAGTTAGATATGCTGAGGCTCAGGGTGTGGAGTTAGTAAATAGCCGCGATTTTGAAGCAGTTGCTGGAAGTGGCGTTGAGGGATATGTTTCCGATAAACTTGTGCAAATTGGTACTAAACGCTGGCTGTCTGAAGTTGGAATTGATACCAATTTATTCCAAGAGCAAAAAGACAATTGGGAATCCCTCGGACAAACCGTAATTTGGATTGCGGTGGATAGAGAAGTTGAAGGTTTAATGGGAATTGCCGATACTTTGAAACCTACTTCTATTGAAGCCGTAAAAGTCATGCGTAAGTTGGGCTTAGAAGTAATAATGTTGACCGGAGATAACCGTCCCACAGCAGAAGCAATTGCGGATGAAGTTGGTATTGACCGCGTTTTTGCAGAAGTTAGACCAGACCAAAAAGCCTCTGTTGTCAAGTCTTTGCAAGCCGAAGGCATAAGAAAAAAGGGTAAAAATAAAAGTTCTCAATACAAAACAAAAGCATCCGTTGTTAAAATCGTGGGGATGGTGGGAGATGGTATAAACGATGCTCCAGCCTTAGCGCAAGCCGATGTGGGAATGGCAATTGGTACCGGAACAGATGTGGCGATCGCCGCAAGTGATATCACATTAATTTCTGGCGATTTGCGTTCAATTGTGACGGCAATCAAGCTTTCTAAGGCTACTATCAATAACATTCGCCAGAATTTATTCTTTGCATTTTTCTACAACGTTTTGGGTATTCCCATCGCTGCGGGAATTTTATTTCCCATATTTGGCTGGTTGTTGAATCCGATTATTGCTGGTGGTGCAATGGCTTTTAGTTCGGTTTCGGTTGTTACCAATGCTTTGCGTTTGCGTAATTTTCGGTTGAAGGGCGAGGGATAGTTATTTATGTTTAATAAAAAAAAGATTTTAAGCGGTATTGCTGGGGCGGGATTTTTTCTATCGGTTGCTTCTGGAACAGCTTTGGCTCAAAAACCTGTAGAAATGCCTGCTTCCAAACAAGAAAACGTGCAGTTTCGCCGAATTGAGCAACCTTTAGGATTAAAAGTTGCTGTGACTTTAGGCGGTATTGGTTTGATTGGATTAGAGTTATGGTGGTTTCTTTTGAGTAAATCTAAAGCCGTTCAAGCTAATAGAAATCAAGATATACAAGAAATCACAATTATTGTAGATGGCGGCTACGAACCAAATCAAGTTGTTGTGGAAGCAGGGCAACCAGTGAGACTTAACTTTGAAAGGCGCGATGCTAGTAGCTGTTTGGAAAAAGTATTAGTTCCAGATTTTCATATTGCTCAAGATTTAACCCTTAATCAAGTGACAACCGTAGAATTTACTCCCGAAAAACCGGGTGAATATCCTTTTACTTGTGGGATGAATATGTATCGAGGAAAGATTTTAGCTCAATCAAGTTAAAGATTAAATGAGCAACATTGATTGATATTAATGGAAAAATTTATTCCTCAGTAAAACATTTTGGTTTACACATATTTATACGTTAAGTATTAATTTTTACCAAAAGTCAATGCCCATTTTAAACTAATACATAGCAATCAAATAAAAGCTTTTACGAAAAAAAAGACTCCTTTTAAGAGGCATTTTATTTGCTAAAAATTGCTGCTTTTGCACTGTAATTAAACGAATCAACACGCTCATTAGTTCCCCTGGATTTGAAGTTGGTACTAATGGAGTACAGTCGCGTATATTTGCATAACCGAGTTGATGCAGAACCTGAATTGTTCTCGTTACTGCTTTACTTGAACCAATCAATTTATTTAAGCTGTCTACTGATTGAATTGCCTCTTGCTGAGACGTGAATTTTGAATTCAGTAGTTTTTTAAATTGATTTGACGCGCTAATATATGACTTAGATATTCTCTTTTCTAATTACCGTAAATCAGATTTTTTAGTGCAAAAATAAATTAGTGAGCTACTACAGTTTGGGTTGTAATTCGGGATGCATTTTACTTTTTTTATTCCTTACCCTTTCTCCCAATTGGAACGCACATCGGAGTCCCAGAAACTGGATCTGGAAAAATTTTGCATTCCAACCCAAACACATCTAAAACCATCTTTTCGCTCATTACCTCTTCTGGTTTACCTTGCGTATAAATATTCCCCTCATTCACCGCTACCAAGTAATCAGCATAACGACAAGCTTGGTTTAAATCATGTAACACCATTACCAAGGTTCTTCCTTGATTTTGATTCAATTCCCACAGCAAATCCATCACCTCAATTTGATGCGCTAAATCTAAAAAAGTTGTGGGTTCATCTAACAGTAAAATATCAGTATTCTGAGCTAAAGCCATTGCAATCCAAGCACGTTGTCGCTGTCCCCCAGATAAAGTATCTAATTCACGTTCCGCTAGTTCCTTCATTCTGGTAGTTTCTAACGCTATCTCAACAAAACGTTCATCTTCCTTCGTCCATTGCTGCAACCAATTTTGATAAGGATAACGTCCGCAAGCGACTAAATCTTTTACCGTCAAACCTTCTGGTGCAACTGGTGATTGAGAAAGAATTCCTAACTTTTTTGCAACAGCTTTTGTCGATAGTTTAAATACATCAGTAGAATCTAAATAAATGCTTCCGTTATAGGGTTTCAATAATCTTGCTAAACCCCGCAACAATGTAGATTTACCACAGCCATTGGCACCAACTAAAGCAGTGATTTTACCTTGAGGGATGCTTAAATCGATATTTTTAATTATTTTGGTGTTATCGTATCCTAATGTTAGGTTTTTGGTTGAAAGTTGGTAATGAGTTTTAGTTGCTAGTTTCATTTATAATTTAGAGATTGAATTGAGTCTGTAAACGCAAAGGTACGCGGAGATTTGCGCGGAGATACGCTGAGAAGTTATTTCTAGTCTTTTGTTTTATCTTATTTTCTCCGAGTTCTAATTAACAAATAAACAAAATAAGGGGCACCGATAACAGCAGTAACAATTCCACAAGGTATTTCTATGGGAGCGAATAAAATTCTTCCTAAAAAATCAGCTATCACTACAATCATTGCTCCGGTAATTGCAGCCACTGGAATTAATCCTTCATGGATATTACCTACTAATTGACGGGCTATATGAGGTGCGATTAAGCCCACAAAACCTATTGTTCCTGCTGTCGCTACTGCTGCACCTGATAAAGCAGCACTAATTAACAATAAAAAACTCCGCTGCCATTCTACTTTACTACCCAAGCCTTTAGCCGTTTCTTCTCCTAAATTCAAAACATTTAACTGAGGTGCATTTGCTAAAGCTAACGGTATAAAAACAATTAACCAAGGTAGTAACGAGAAAAGCTGCTCCCAACTGCGTCCGTAAACGCTTCCTGCTAACCATACTAAGGCTTGACTGACATTATTAATATCGCCAAATGTCACCAATAAATTAGTAAAAGCACCAGCAACAGATGCAATTCCGACACCTATTAAAATTAAGCGTACTGGATGCGTACCTCTATTCCAAGCTAAAAGATAGATTAATAACGAAGCTATCAAAGCACCGCCGAAAGCAGCTACAGGTAATACTCCCGCAGGTAAATTTGGTAATAATACAATTAAACTCACCGCAGCCAAACTCGCACCGGCGTTAATACCAATAATTCCTGGATCGGCGAGGGGGTTACGAGTTATACCTTGCATGATGGTACCGGAAATCGCTAAAGCCATACCCACAAGACAAGCGGTAAGGGTTCTAGGTAAGCGTAAGGTATTGATTACAAATGCATAATCTGCATTTCCCGTATCTATTCCCAAAACAGTTTGAATAACTGCAAGCGGTGGAATGGGATATTCCCCGAAGGAAGTATTCATCACCATTGCCGTTAAAGTAGTCAGAATTATTATTAACAAGACAATAGGAACCCGCTTTTTGAGACGGAAGGAAATCGGGAGTAATCGAGAACGAAAAACTATTGTATTTGTCTTCATTTCTTCACCTTGGTTTTAGCTAAATAAATGAAGAATGGCGCACCGACTAAAGCTGTCATAATACCTACGGGGATTTCTTGCGGATTAATAATTAATCGAGCTGCGATATCGGATGCTAAAAGTAATATGGCACCAAATAAGGCGCTATAGGGCAGAATCCAACGGTAATCTACCCCTACCACAAACCGGACAATGTGAGGAACCACCAAACCGATAAATCCAATCCCACCAGCAACTGCGATCGCACTTCCATCTAATAGCAAAACGCATACAGCAGCAACGATTTTTACCCATGCGGTTTGTTGCCCTAAACCTTTAGCGATATCTTCCCCCAAACTTAAAATTGTGATTTGTTTGGAAATAATTAACGTTAATACCATGCCGATGCAGACATAAGGTAGAATTTGTAGAATCAGACTTGTATCCGCACCAGCTAAAGAACCCGCTAGCCAAAAACGAATTTCTTCCAAAGTACTTTGACTAATAATTAATATGCCAGTGGTAAGGGAAGCGAGGAAAGCGCTAATCGCGGCACCAGCAATAGTTAAGTTGAGTGGAGTAATGCCGCTACGACCTAAAGAAGCTAAAAAATAGACGCTCACCGCAGTAATTCCCGCACCCGCAAAAGCGTACCATACATAAACACTCGGCGATGACACACCAAATAAAAAGATAGCCATCACCACCGCAAAAGCCGCACCTGCATTAATTCCCAGTATTCCGGGGTCAGCTAACGGGTTACGAGTTATACCTTGCATGATGGCACCCGCAGTCGATATTGATGCTCCTACTATCATTGCCAGTAAGGAACGCGGTAATCTAACAGTACGGATAATTAGATGTTCTCTCGAACCGTCGAAGGATATTAACGAATCATAAACACCTTGCCAAGAAATATCAGCCGCACCGTAGGAAACGCTAACAAAAAGACAGATGATAAGTACTATACATCCTACTATTAAGCCAATTACAGGTTTCGCTCGCGATACTATCTGCATATGGGTTTTTGTGGAAATTGGTTTATCCCGCTTAGAATTACGTTATTCATTATTATTTACAATTAGTATTGATGAAAAAATCTTCAAAAAACAAATTATCAAGCACGAAATTGGGACTTAGACAAGCATTTGCGTACCATAAATTAAATCTGCGGTTTAATCTAACTAATTCTTTAGTCATAGAAATAGGCTGCTAATCAAATAACATTTTAAATTATTGCTATTATTTCTCAATATATTCAATTAATTTAGTATATTTTTTGCAATTTATCAATAATATTTCTTAAAAATGCTGCACGTACACAGTAAATAATAAGCTGTTTCATCCTTCGCCTCTATGAAGTTTTTCAATTAAAGAGTGAAACGGAGCAAAAGCCTGTAAAATTTCTAGGTGCCCAGAAACCCGGTTTTTTGAAAAAATCGGATTTTTATAGCGAGTTTCACAGCTTGCTTTATAGAAATAAGTAATAATAATATGCTGTCTATAAATTACTTATAAATATCCCCTCTTGCACCAATAGCGTAAATTTCAATATCTTGGGAATCAATATCAACGGTAAAAATAATTCTGTTTTTGCCTACACTTGTACTGTAATATCCTTCCCAATCGCCTTTCATCTTTTTTATATCTAATTCCGTGAACGGGATAACCCCTAAGTCTTCAATAGCTACAAAAATTTGATTTATTTCTTCTCGAATATTTTCGACATCTTCAGGATTTGCTTTGTCTAAAATTTTAATCGCTTTTTTGCGAAATTTGATTGCCATGTTTCACCCAATCAGTCATATCAACTACTTCATCATCTTCATCATCCGAAGGTAAACCAAATTCAGCTTCAAGTTCGCTTTGTTCATCATCACTTATGTAAGGTACAAGAATTTGGCACAAGCGAAGTCAATATCCTGTTATACTTCACGCATTGTTTCTTTAATTAATGCTTTTAATTCTTGAATTTCCACTATCACTCCTAAAAAGCAGAGTTGAATCTGTAATCTGTTTTCAAATGCTATCACAGTTTGGAAACGGACTTTTAAGGCAACAAACATTCTCTTGGTGTAATGCCATACTTACGCTTAAAGGCTGCTGCAAAGTGTCCCAAATGCGTATAACCTACCAAATTTGCAACTTCAGCCACAGTCATGTTAGTTCCCCGCAAAAATTGTTCGGCTTTCTCCATGCGTTTCTTGGTAAGATAACTGAATACGGTTGTGCCAAATAGCTTTCTAAATCCACGTCGCAGAGTTCTGTCACTTACCCCAACTAATGCAGCTAATTCTATCAACGAAGGAGGATTTTCTAAACGAGAAAGGATAATTTGTTTTGCGTGGTGAATCCGGGCAATGGTATCCGATTTTAACGATACTGCTTGAGGAACTCCTTCATTTTCAAGAATTGGAGATAGTTGTAAAGCGATTAACTCTAGCACTTTCGCTTGTAAATAAATTCGTTTTGTTATTCCTTGATAGGGACAATTCAATATTTGTTGCGTTAAAAATCGCACTACTAGGGTCATTTCTGGATAAATTAGGGTTTGCCAATCATCTCCCTTTGCCAAAAACTTTAACTCTGGAGGAATCCCCCCATCTTTTCCAGGAAAAAAAGTTGCTAACAAATCGGGGGACATATGAATATCAATTCCCATTATCCGGGAAGATTGAAAATACTCGACCTTCATCCTCTGTTGAATACCACCCCCAGAAATAACCGTGTTTGCTTCCCCAAGGCACCCAAATTTACTTTTAACTATCCCTGAAAGCAACACAGATAACTGTAAGGGATGACTTGAAGTCGGGTATCTTAGCAAATAATCATCGTGAAATTCATGGTCTAAAATTGTTAGCAAAAGCTCGGGATGAAGTTCTGTATCTATCGCATATCCATTTCCTAAAAGCTTCGGCATTTCTCGATACACTTCAAATGATTCTATAGATGAAGCTTGAGGACTATTTTGTGTTGCTTCATGCCAAAGTTCCTCTTCCTCTCTTAATGTGAGTGCGATCACCATAGCTGGGGGGATTGGTAATTATAAAATTAATGATACTATTTCTCAATTAAAAAGGTAAGTATCCTAGTTTGACGAAAAAACAAACAACTTAAAATATTTTTGACAACAGAGCTTCAAATAATTAACATGAAATTATCAGTTTTTTTTATGAAAATATGACTCTTAGCCTTCGTAATATTTATCCGCTCTCAGAATTCCAACGGGGTGCAAAAGCATTTTTAGAGAAGCTTAGGGGAACCAAAGAGCCTATTGTTCTCACGGTTAATGGTAAAGCATCTGTGGTTGTTCAAGATGCCGAAAGCTATCAAGAACTGCTGGATCGACTGGAACTTTTAGAAACAAGTGTAGGAATTCGCAAAAGTATGGAGGAATTCGAGCTTGGTAAAGGTATGTCTCTAGACAAAGCATTCGAGCAACTCCGGGATAAGTATGACATACCAGATTGAAATTTCGCCGACTGTGGATGCGGGAAACTTCTTTAGATCAAGCTCATCGATGGGTTAGAGGATGCTACGAAATCATGCTGACTTTAGAAAAATTTCCTACTCGTTGTCGTATGTCACCAGAAAGCGAGTATATGGATATAGAAGTACGACAATTAATTTACAAAAAGCGCTTCCGAATTTTGTTCACTGTTATTCAAAACTTGGAAGAAGATGAGGGGATTGTTCGTATTCATAGAGTTCGTCATGGTTCACAACAGGGATTGCGTGATTCCAAACAGTTATTAGAAGATAGCGATGAATAAATTTAATCAAAACCGATACAATTACACAAATTAAGCTTAGGATGCATTAACGAGGTATTTATAAAGGTCATCAATGACAGCATTAGCAGCAAGCGGATTTGCGACAATCCAAGTCCAGCCATCTACGGGATAAACTTGTCCTTGTTGAACTGCTTTCAAGTTTCTCCACAAAGGTTTTTTCAATAAATTTTCCAACATCCTCTTGTCATTTTTACTGAAATTTAGAACAAACAGAACATCACCATCTATTAGTTCTAATTTCTCTTGAGAAATTGCTTCAATTACACCATTCGGCTTAATTACATCTTGTGATTTGGGACGTTGCAAACCTAAATCGGACAAAATAGAGCCGGAAAACGAGTTTTTAGTATGGGCTTCGATTCCGTATTTATCGCTGACATGAGCAACAGATATTGTTTTACCTAAATATTTATTATTTAAAACTTTTTTCAGTTCTTTAATTCTCTGGTTATAGCTGTTTAATATTTCTTGTCCGCTTTCTTGTTTTCCTAATGATTCAGCTAAAAATTTAGTATATTCTTTCCAGTTCTCACGAGATGATATTGTTTTATCTTTTGGAATCAATAAAGTAGGACTAATCTGAGCAAGAAGAGAATAGTTTTTTTGATGAAAATCCCAACCTACAATTAAATCGGGTTTTAATTGGGCTATTTTTTCTAAGTTCGGTTCATCGTTTAAATTACCTACTATTTCTATTCCTTTTACTTTGTCTCTTAAATACTCGGGAAATTTATCCAGGACACCTGTAACTGGAGTCATTCCTATCGGTTTAATACCAAGTGCTAGTGTATTAGCCAAAGGTGGAGTATACAAGGTAATAATTCGTTGCGGGTTTTTGGGAATACAAGTTTCTCCCATTATATGTTCAACTTTTCGGCATGATGCAGATGAATTTAGCTGCGTCTGTTTTGGCTGTAATTTATCGTTGTTGCAAGCGGAAATTGATAAAAATAGAAGCGTTGCTAAAAAGATTAGTAAAAATTTAAACCGTTTCGGTAAAAACATAAATTGCATGAATATTCGGTATATCTTAAAACCTCACCACGCCACTTGCTACAAGTCGGGGAACCCGCCCAACGCAGTGGCTCCCCAACCCCTCTCCTTAATAAGGAGAGGGGATATAAAGCACAGCTTTATCGGCGTGAGGTAATCGCTGTACCTTAGTTGCTTAGTAAACGTTATATTCTATTCACTTTCTGAATTTCAATTACCAATTACCAATTACCCATTCTCAAAATTCCCAACTAACGGAACCGACGACTGTAAAAGGTTCACCTCTGAAAAGAAATAAATCTCCACCATCAGAAGCTCGAAAATAGTCTGTATTAAATAAATTACGAATATTGATAGCTGATTTAAAACCATTTTTACGATAGTAAATTGCAGCATCGGTACGTAAATAATCTCCTAGTTCAAAGGAATTATCTAAATCTCCTTGTCTTTGTCCAACATAAAACAATCCTAAACCAAATCCCAAACCTTTTAGATTACCTTTCTGAATATCGTAGGTTGTCCAAAGACTTGCTTGATTGGTAGGGACATTCGTTAATTTATTACCTTCAGAAATACTATTATCTTCGGTGACTTCGGCATTAGTATAAGCGTAGGACGCAATTACTTTCCAACCCGGTGAAATCTCACCTTTTACATCTAATTCAATCCCTCGACTTCTTTGTTCTCCTACCTGGATAGAAAAATCGGGATTATTGGGGTCGGGTGTTGTAATATTTGTCTTAGTAATTTCATAGGCTGCTAAAGTCGTTGAAAGTCTGCCTTCTAGAAAATCGGCTTTAACACCTGCTTCATATTGCGTTCCTTTACTAGGCTTGAATTCTGTACCATCAGGATTTGACCCGAAGGTAGGGTTAAAAGATTGACTATAACTTGCATACAGAGAAACAGATTTGCTTGGCTGATATACTAACCCAATTCGAGGACTGAATGCACTATCATCTTGCTCTTGAGTTTCTTCCTCAGGTACTTCAGTTCTTTGGGAAATCCAATCTAAACGTCCCCCAATCAAGACTTTCAAGTTATCTTGAAGGCTAATCTGGTCTTGAAGGTACAACCCGTATCTTGTAATAAAATTAGCGTCGCTAAAAGCTGGGACGAAATTTTCAGGTCTTGGAACATCGTAATTTGGGTTGAAGATATCTAGACTAGGAACACTAGCGCTAGAGAATGCAAAGGTATCTTCGTAGCGATTGACATCAAATCCTACTAACAATTGATGTGTAATTGTTCCCGTTTTAAAATTACCAACTACATCTATATTTCCGTAATAATTATCTCTGGTAAATTCGCGGTCATAAGCTTCTAATTCTATAGCGCTATCGTTTACTAGTGAAAATGGTCCAGCAAATCTGTCTTCGACATCGCTAACAGCAGCAGAGAAATTATTCCGAATCTGCCAATTTTCATTAAATTTATGATTTAATGCATAACCAAATTTTTGAGTAGTAAAATCTCTAAAAGAGAAGTCAGGATATCCCAAGAAGAAACTTCGAGATGATTTGCTCCCATCGCTCAAAAGAAAAGAATAATCTTCAGGAGGATTACCATAATAGTTGATGTATTCGTAGTATAAATTCAGGTCTGTATTATCTCCCAGTTTTGCTGTGATTGTTGGTGCAATTGTAGTTAGATTTGATGTGGCAAAATCTTGAAAACTATCTGAATTTTTATAGCTAGCGTTAAAGCGATAAAGCAGGGTTTTATCTGTATTTAGCGGACCGGATAAATCGATGCTGGGTTGGAAAAATTCACGATTACCTACCCCTAAACCGAAGTTGAAATAAGGTTCGCTCAGGGGCTGTTTGGTGACAGCGTTGACAATACCACCAGGTTCCACTGCTCCGAAAAGCACTGAAGCAGGTCCTTTAAGAACTTCTATCTGCTCAACGGTTCCAATACCCGTCAAACCAACACGGTCTGTATCTCTAATCCCATTTCGGAACTGTTGCGATTGTGAAAAACCTCTGATGACTACAGAACCTGTAGGAGCATCAGGATAGCCTCCATTGTATACAACACCACTTACCGTTTCTGTGGATTCAATTACAGTTCTGACATTACGGTCTTCTAATACCTGTTTCGGAACTACCTGAATTGATTGGGGAATATCCCGTATCGGTGTATCAGTTCGAGTCGCACTAGTAGCATTTGGCACTATGTATCCATCTCGCTCCCCCGTAACTATCAATTCAATTGTTTCATCTTGCTGAGTTGGTTTTTTTGAGGGAGTTTCATTTGCAGGCTTCTCTGGTTGTGGTTGGGTTTGCTCACTCTGTGGTTTGGGTTTTTGTGCTGTAGAAGCAGCAGGTGATAACCCAAAAATCAAACCTTGACCACTATCAAATAATTCAACTTTCGGTAATGCTGTTTTACCAGTTGCCGTAATTCTGACAGTATTTGCATTTAAATTTATAACTGTTATTTCAGTAATTCCATCTAGAGGTGTTTCCGAACTAAATTTAAATGTATCTCCTGATGGTAACTTTAGTTGAGCGTTAGGAATATCGGCAATGAAATTATTACCACTACTGCGATTTATTACTTGTAACTGCCTTGCTTGAGATGTCTGTAGAATTACTTCCAAGCCTTTTTCTGTGGGATTGGCTTTCACTCCCGTAATTGTAATAACTTCTATTGGGGTTGCAGGTGAATTATTTGGTGCGGGTTGTTGTACCAGCATCCGAGCATTAGTAGAAGGAAATTCAATTTCGCTGACTTGATGAATTTTAGGACTTTTCTGTTGCTGCGTGCGTAAAGATGCAATTAAACGTGCCTTATTATCTTGATGCTTCGGTTTCTCCTTAGCCAATCCCGGTTGAACTGTAATAATACTTAAATATCCTGAAAGGCTCAACAAAATCCATAGACGAAAGCTAACGGATAAACACCACGGCTGCATAATAGCTCCTTTTAATTTAATATGTATACTTCTCGCACTCTCGGACAGAAGCAAACAATAATTGAGAAATATTACTAACTTCAGTGGAGCTAAGTGTAAAGAAGTTACAGCAAGTAAGTCTATCCAAAAAAGCCTTTATTATCCCGAAACGACTTTTTTACCCAAAAAACATTGACTTGGTGTAATACCATACCTTCTTTTAAAAGCAGTAGCAAAATGTCCCAGGTGGGAATAACCTACTAAATTTGCAACTTCTGCAACGCTACTGTTGTTTTGTCGCAATAGTGTTTCTGCTTGTATCATACGTTTATCTGTAAGATAGCCAAATACGGTTTTCCCAAAAAGTTCTCTAAATCCTCGTTTAAGAGTAGTTTGACTAACCCCTACCATCTGCGCTAATTCTAATAATGATGGTGGATTTTCTAAACGAGAAAGTAAGATTTCCCTAGCGTGATGAATTCGGGTAATAGTTGCTGCTTTGAGTCGTACTGATGCTTGCTGTTGTCCTTGCTGGGCTAAGAAAGGAGCGAGCTGTAAAGCAATTAATTCCAGTATCTTAGCCTGTAAATACATGCGTTTGGTTATTCCTTTATAGGGACAATCAATAATTTGCTGTACTACTCCCTGAATGGCTGGAGTTGTTTGAGGATAAATTAATGTTTGCCAATCATTACCTTTATTAAGAAACTTTAATTCCGGTGCTGTTTCTACATCATTTCCAGGAACCAAATTTACTAAAAACTCCGGTGTCATTTCAATATAAACACCTATTACCCTTTGAGAGTCACGATAACATATATCAAATTCACGTTGAACCCCACCACCAGCAATAAACGTATTTCCTCCCCCTACTTGTCCGTATGTATCCGTATACATCCCTAAAGCTAAAGCACCGAATTGAAGCGGATGGTGATTTGCTGGGATTTGAACCGATACATCGCGATGATATTCTTCGTCAAAAATACACAAGCATAGTTCGGGACGCAATTCAATAGTTCGTCTATAACCTTTACCTAGTTGTCTGGGTATTTCACAAAAATGCTCAAATTCTTCTAGGGCTGGATTAGATTTACTATTTTGTTTGCTTTCCTCTAACAGTTCATCATAGTCTTTTGAAGCAATAGTTATTGTCATCGTTGGGAATTATTAAACAATTTATCAAGATTTAATGATAATTAATTGTAATAATTTTACCGCGAAGATGTAGTTAGGGCAATATTTCACGGGTAATAGGTGTTTATATCCGAGTTTGATTCACAATTCTGAACTCAAAGCAGCCACAACCTTCTCCACTAACAATTGTGCGGAAAGCGGGCCACCAAATACCCAAGTATCTGCTTCAATAGGGTAAACTCGTTTTTGCTGGACAAACTTTAATCCTTTCCACACGGGATTATTCTGTAAGTTCTGCCAGTAAATGTTATTATCTGCGGAAATATAGATAAAATTGGCATCTTCTACTTTAGGTAACGCTTCTACCCAAACCGTATTAAATCCAAAAGCATCAAATTTACCTTCAAATGCATTTTCTAAACCAATTTTATTTAATATTTGTACTGCCATTGCATTATCAGTGAATAATCGCAACTGCGGCGCACTATCGCTTAATTGTCCTAAAATAAATTTGCTTTGAACCTTTTTTAAATTACTAAGTTGTTTTTGAGCTTTGTCAAAAGTTTGCTGCATTTCTTGTAATACTAATTTCCCGGTATTCTCGCGGTTAACAGTGTTAGCAATTTTGAGAAATGTTTGCTGCATTTCCTCTAATTGATTTGCACTATTTGCTGAAGAAGAAGGATTAAATAAAAAGGTTGGAGCAATAGATTTAAGTAAATTATAAGTTTCTTTATGTCTTAGTTCTACTCCTAAAATTAAATCTGGTTTCAGTTTCGCGATAGCTTCTAAACTGGGTTCGTTTCGGGTTCCTACATCAACTAATTTGTCTGATAATTGTGGCTTGATATTAACAAAGTTGTTATAACCTTTAATATCAGCAACTCCGACTGGTTGAATCCCTAGCGCAAGTAAATTCTCGACGTAAACCCATTCTAAAGCGACGATTCGAGTTGGTGTTTTTGAAGTATTTGATTGATTTGTTTTTGGAGAAATATTTGATTTATTTTCGCAAGCAATTGTTAAAGCAGACATTATTGTTGTTCCGAGAAAAAAGCGTCTGCTGTGTTTTTTCATGGGGTTTGTCTCATTGAATTATATATTTTGGATAGCTATCTTTACAGCAGATAATTACTGATTTCAAAAACCGCAGAGACGCGGAGAGCGCAGAGGAAGAATAGGGAGAGGGGGAGAGGGGGAAGGAAATTGTTTTCTAGGGAGCGAGACGCTCCCACTACTTTTTCAAAACTCGTTACCCCCTACTCCTTATTTACCAATCCACTGAATATCTAACGCTCAAAGTTCTACCTCTTCCAGCGCTATAAGAGCTATTGCTTGCTTGTAATTGAGAAACTACGGGAAAATATTGATTATCTAAAAGATTTTCAACGCCAATTTGCAATGTCCCCGCACCCATTTTAATGCTACTGATGTAGTCTAATACAAAATAGCTGTCTACAGGTCTTCTACCAAAACGGGTATTATCTGCAAATAAGTCTCGGTTTCCTGAGAATAATGCTTGTAGACGATTGCTCCATCCTGGTAAAGTTTCATTCTCTACATAAGCTGTCAGCTTTAATGGTGGAATCCGAAATCCATCTAAAGCACCATAGTTACCATCATCATTAATATCAATTTCACCTCCGGTTAAAGTAAGCGTGCCGCCTAAAGCAAATCTGGGACTGGGTTTTACGTCGAGGGCTGCTTCTAGCCCATATATCCTTTCCGGTGCGCGGATAACTGTTCCTGGGGCTGTGAAGGTAGTACCCAATTCTGATTCGTTGTAGAAAGCTGATAAGGATGCTTGAACTTTATTCCATCTACCCCGCAAACCAATTTCATAATTGTCTACTTTCTGAGGTTCCGGACTTAATGATTCTACAGAAAAGCCTGGTGGTGCGTTGCGGAGTGCTAAACCAATATCTGAAAGGGAGAATCCTTGAGAAAAGTTAGCAAATACACTTACATTATCAGTAAGAGAGTATACTGCTCCGGCATTAAATAGAGTTGCATCAAAATCGAGGTCGCCACCCTCTATATTTACATCGGGATTGGCTAAAGTACTAAAGTCCTCAACGCTTACGTCGGAGTTTTCGTACCGTACACCACCGTTTAAAACTAACTTTTCGCCAACATTCAAATTTAACTGAGCAAATATTCCCAGACTGCTTAAATCCAGAGGTGGAACCCAAGTGCGATCGCCATTTTTACGAAAAACCAACCCTCCACTCGAATCAAAAATATCTCCATCGAATGTAGAGACTATCTGAGATGTTTCTTCCTTGAAATAATCTGCACCCCATAGTAATTTGGCTTTTTCCCCATCAAATAAAGGAGTTTCTATCTGTAAGCGTCCCCCATATTTTTCCGAATCCACTTCTGATTGAATGATTTCGTTACCCAAACTAGCAAAAGCTCGACCATCAAAAGGGAAGAATCTGGTGAGATAATTTCGATAATATGCTTGAGCCTGGACTTTACTATTTAACAAATTGTCATGATTGTACTGTAAATTTAACAGCGTATTTTCATTTCCTGGAAGTTCGTCTAAACTTAGTCCTTCAATAGCGCGAGCCTTTTGTCTTCCCTCTATAGTATTAACAGTGGGGTCGCTAGCAATATCTGTATCTTGCTTTTCGTCGAAGCGATTAAATGTCAGTTGCAATCGTTGATAATCGTCAAAATCAACACCTAACTTTCCGAATAAATTAATACTGCGAGCATCGGCGAAACCGCCTTGACCGTTGGGGTCGGAAGGAATTTTGTCTCCTTCTGCATCGAAATAGCTCCCAGTATTAGTGAATGAAATATTACCAGTAAAATCAACTTTACCCTCGTTGACAGAAATTGTATGTTGTAAATTTGTCCCGAAACTATCTTCTTCCAATTCTCCCAAAGCAGCATTTACACCGAACTCTGTTTTTGAAGTCAATCTATCTGTATCTGCTCGTCGGGTAATTATATTAATCACACCACCAGTTGCACCATCACCATAAATCGCACTCGGACCGCGTACAACTTCCACTCGTTCGATTGCAGCAGGATCGATTGTTTTCAAATCTCGGAAAGCGTTACGACTTGTAGATTGAGGAACCCCATCAATTAAAACTAAAGTATTGCGTCCTCGCAAAGATAATCCAAAATTACTACCGCTTTGAGTCGGAGGTGCTAAACCCGGAACTGATTTACCCAGAATTTCGATTAAATTACGCGATAATCTAGTTTGCTGTTCGATTTCCGAACGATTAATAACCGTTATTGATCGCGGTACTTTTTGAATATCTTGCTCGGTTCGGGTTGCAGTTACTACTAATTCAATTGGTTGATTATTATCCTCTGTTTGAGAAGTGGTAGGTTTTTCTGGTGTTGGTGATTCCTGCGGTGGTGGAGTTGCTGCGGGTTTTTCCGGTGTTTGAGCCGTAGATGCTGTTGGCTTTAATCCAAAAATCAAACCCGTACTACTATCAAATAACTCAACTTGTGGTGAAGCTGTTTCTCCCGTTACTTTTACCTGAATAGTATTAGCATCTTTATTAATTACTTCTATCTCGCTAATTCCCTGTATCGGCTTGCTAACCGTAAATGCATTTCCTTCAGACACGCTGAGTTGAGCGTTAGGGATTTCTGCAATAAAATTATTACCCTGACTGCGATTTACAACCTGTAAACTTCGAGCCGAAGTTGTTTCTAAAATTATTTCTACACCTTTATCCGTTTGATTTAATCTGACCCCACTTACTCTAATTAATTGCGTTGCGTTGTTATTTACTGGTGGTGAAGATTGTGCGAATTTGCGAGAATTACTTTCGGGAAGCACCTGCTCAGCTTGAGCGAGATTGTTTCCCCATACTCCCATTACACTAGTAAATATAAGAATTTTCAGCAATTGGTGTAATTTCATTCTTTCCTCACACAAGAAATAAAATATATCGGAATCAGTTTGATTTTGAATAAGTTTAAGTAACGCACCAATTACTTAATAACGAAGCGTTAGGCTGTCGCTAACACACAAAATCTGCGCTAACGATAATTTTTGAGACAGTTAAGAATTATTTTCAATTATTTTCAATTACATTACACCAAATTTGGCGTTAAAGTCTTATTCCAAACGAACTATTTCTTATTCCAAAGGTACTTTTTTCTCTTTCCCTATATAACGCGGACAAATACCGAATTTTTTGCGAAAAGCCGCACTAAAAGACGGTAAGCTAGCATAACCAACGTTATGAGCGACTTGAGTTACACCCATTTGAGTATCCGTCAGTAACAGTCTGGCTTGCTCCATGCGATAATCGTGCAAATATCCAAAAGCAGTAGTTCCAAAACAAGCACGGAATCCTTGCTTGAGTTTCCGCTGATTCAAGCCAACCTGACGAGCTAATTCTGGTAACGAAGGGGGATTCTCAAATTGAGCGCGTAAAATTTCTTTAGCTTGATAAATTCGCTCAACGTCATTCGCTCTAATAACCTGGGACAAACAATGTTGAGAATTCTCCTCAGAAAGCACTTCTTGCAAACGCATAGCAATTAATTCTAATGCTTTAGCTTCCAAATAAATTTTTAGAGTTGCACCTTGATAGGGACAATTTAAAATTTGATGCAAACAAAGCTGCATCTGGGGTGTTGTTTTACCGGAATTAAAATAAAACTTTTCGTCTTTCCCTTCCAAAAGCTGGTTTAATTGAGAAGGAGTTTTTTGGTTATAATCGCTTAAATAACTTCCTAAAAAATTCGGTTCAACATGTATATCAACCTTGAGGATTGGAGAATTCGCAGACCATTCTTGAGTTCCACTTAAACAAGGTCCTATCGCAAAGAAATTGTCACCATCTTGATGATAGTTTCCATCTACTAACTGACGCTTTCCTTGGAGATGAAAAGCAAATTCAGGTAAAAACTTTTGAGACGAAATCGTTTCAACAATATTATCTACAAATTCCAACTCGTGAATATAAATAGATATACCAGAACGCAGAAAAATTTGTTTTTGATAACCCTTTCCTAAATTATTAGAAAAACTCCAAATGCGTTCGTGCTGATTATTATTTGGTTGTTTCTCTTCCTGCCAAAACTCTTGCCAATTATGGTTTGAGACAGTAATTGTCATGTCAATTTTATATATTCGGATATTATCTAAACCTTATTTATACCGCAATATGAGATAAAAAGAAGGTTCCGCAATATACATAATTATTCAAAAACTGCTAATATTACCTTTATCGAGAAAAATTACTCGGTCGGCACGATTAAGCAACCATTCGCGGTGCGATACTATTAAAATAGTCGGTTGCCACTCGCAAGTATTTTCTTTATTTAACAACCGTGACCACAATTTTTCTTCTGTCTGCACATCTAAAGCGCTAGAAATATCATCAAATACTAGTAATTCTGGCTGACGAATTAAAGCACGAGTAATAGCAGCACGTTGCAACTGTCCACCGGAAAGACGCACCCCTTTATGTCCGACGAGGGTTTCTAAGCCTAAAGACATATCTGTAACATCTTCGGTAAATACAGATGTGTAAAGTGCTTTTTGTATATTATTTTTTGTCGTATCCCAGCCCATAAGTAGATTATTTCTTAGAGTTTGGCTAAATAATTGCGGAATTTGAGATGTATAAGCGCTGCGGGGAGGTACAAAAAAGTTTGTCGGGTTATCTATTAAGCAACCGTTCCAGTAAATTTTACCTGATTGTAGGGGTAATAATCCTAATAAAGTCCGCAATAAGGTTGTTTTCCCCGCACCAATACCACCAGTAATTACAGTTAAACTACCTCTCGGCAAAGAAAAGCTAATATTTTCAACTCCTTGGTTAGTTCCTGGGTAATGATAGGTCAGATTTTGAATAGTTAATTCTTGCAGTGATAATTGTATTGATGAATAATTTAGGGATGTTTTTATTTGAGGTAGTTGTTGCTGTTGTCCAAAAATATGATTCAAATAAAGTGGTTGGGGAGCGACTAAACTCAAAGCTGAGTTATTCTGATTTTCAACTAAAGCTGTCATTCGTTCAAAGGATACCTCTGTCTGCTTTGATGAAGCGATAAATTCTCCTAAATAGGTCACAAATTCAGTTATAAAAGCCAAATAATAAACAAATAAAGCAAAATCTCCGACGCTTAAATCGTTTGTACTTTGTTGCAGAGAAGTTGCAGCAGTAAGTAAAATAATTCCCGTGCCTAAATTCACTAAATTTTGAAAATTAGAATTTAAAATTGCTGCAAATAATTGGTCTTTTAATATGGCTTTTCGTCGTTGTTCGTTTAACTGTTGAAAGTGACTAATAAGTAAAGTTTCCGCTCCAGCGACTTTAATCGCTTGAACTGAATTAAATATTTCCCCTATCAAACCCGTGACTTTCTCAGTAGCGATGCGACTAGCACGACGATAGCGTTTAATTTGCTTCTCCATTTGTTGAATTACAATAATGACTAATACTAAAGGTAGAAAAACTAAAATAGTCATTTTCCAGTTAATATTAGCTAGAATAATCAAAGAAATAAAAGCAAATATACCAGCATCCAAAATTTCCGCAGTTCCTACAATATTATCTTCAATCAATTCGATATCATCGCGGAAATAGCTAATTAATTCTCCCGGACTTACAGGTAAAGACATTGCACCGGGACGCTTGAGAATAGTTTGTAGTAGATTATGACGTAATAAAGCACTCATAGTGAAGCGGTGTTGAGTTTTTGTCAAGCGACCAATAAAAATAAATATTACCCTTGCCAATCCAATAGCTAATAAAAATATTATTAATGTTGTGGGAGAAAAGTTATATCTCGATTCACCTGTAAGAGTATTAAAAAATTCTCGAATAATTAATCCTGGTAATATAGGAAGCCCCAAAATAAATAACCAAAAAAAAGCATCTATCAGATATAGTCTGGGAGTATAGCGAATCATTCGCCATAAAAGTTGCCAAATATTGGACTGTTGATTTGAATTCATATGATTTTTAGGATTTTCAATATAATCTTCTTCCTAATTAAAATTGTTGTTTAATTACGATGGTGCGTGACGACAATATTAAGGCTTTAAGTTGTGTTTTCTAAATTTCTCATAGCCGTCACACATTAGGCTGTTGACTTTGATAAAATTTCCGCCTGCTTCATTCATACAAGTTTTATGCCGGTAGCAACCATAATCTTTCTCCCTCACCCCGCCCTGAAGGGCACCCCTCTCCCAAGCTTGGGAGAGGGGAGGGGGAGAGGGATAACACGTTTTTTGCATGATTTCTTACCCCCAAAAAAGGTATAGAGTCAACACCCTAGTCACACACCCTACAAATACTGCTCTTTCTAATTCTTGTTTGATGATTGGATGAGTAAATTTTGTACCTGCTATGCCTAAACATTCAGCTTTTATATATTACCATCTTACGTAATTAATGATGATGTTTTTGTTAATAATTGCGAAAGATGTGAGTCAATATTATCAATTAAATCTTGATATAAACCATATTCAATAATGCGTCCATCATCTAACATTAATATTTGATTTGCTCGTTGTAGAGTTTTTAGACGATGGGCAATAATTATTACCGTGCGGCCTGTTAATAATTTATCAATTGCTACTTCTAAGTATTGTTCGCTTTTTGAGTCGAGACGAGAAGATGCTTCATCAAGAATTACTAAACTGGGATTTTTAAGAAATACTCTTGTAAAAGCAAGTAATTGTGCTTGTCCGGCAGAAAGTCCACCACTTTCTGATGTTAAATATGTGTCTAATCCTTCTGGGAGAGAATGTAACCATGTAGTTAAGCCTAAATCATCTAAAACATTAATAATTTGTTCGTCACTAATAGCTGAATTGAAGAAGCTTAAATTATTGCGTACTGTGGCTTGAAATAATTGTACATCTTGGGTGACAACTCCAATGCGCTGCGTTAATTCTTTTGTAGATATTTGTCCTATGGGAATATTATTTAAACGAATATTACCTAACTGCGGTTGATAAAAGCGTAATAGTAAGCGGGTAATTGTGGTTTTTCCGCTTCCGGTACGTCCTAGAATTCCTAAGACTTGATTTGGTGCTAACTTAAAGCAAATATCATTGAGTATCCATTGATTTGAATTATTATTATCTATATTATTTAAATCTTCATAATTAAAATAAACCTTCTCAAAATCTATTGATAAAGCACCATCATCAAGTACATTACCAATAATATTACGATCAATTTCTGGCGATATTTCTAATAATTCTTGAATCCGATAAATACTTGCTTCCGCTTGTTGAAAATCTTCTAATTGTTCGCGGATTTTTTCTATCGGTTCTTGCAATAAATTAGTATAGTAAAACAAGATATATGCCGTACCAATAGTAATTGCCTGTTGATTCCATAAATAAGCAGCTATTCCCAAGGCTAAAGCATTACCTAAAGTAAATAAACCAACTGTAGTCCCCCATAAAGTAGTTGCTGCTAAACGAGCTTTATAGTAAGTAGATTGCCAACGTTGCTGAAATTGATGAAAGCGGTACATTACATAATTTACAGCACCATTTGCCCGGATATCTTCTAAACCAGCGATATGCTCTCCAATAAAACCGAAAAACTCAGCGGTGACTTGACGGTAATTAGTCCAGGGAATGATTGCTAGGGGACGCAAACTTACCAAGGTAGTGAGTGCGATCGCGCTAAAAATACTCAAGCAAGCACCAGCAAGCCTATTTTGCCAAAAAAGCACTATCAATATACCCAAAAGTAAAATAATATTGCCAATAATATCAATTATGAATTGCGAGAAAAAACGCGACAGAGCGTTTACATCACCATCAACTCGTTCGATAAGTTCTCCAGGTGTACGAGATTTATGGAAAGAAAAATCAAGGGAAAGACAATGGGTTACTAAATCGCTGCGGAGAGCATTTGTAGCTGTCCAAGCAACATTTTCACCTAGATATTTAGCACAGATAGAAAATAGTTGAGTCAGAAGTGCAACAGCAAGAAAAATAAAAGCAGCAATGTATAGTTTTTGAGTGGAACCACCAGCAACAGCAGTATCAATAAAATAGCTAATAATTTGTGGGTTGATTAGTTGTAAAGCAATAGTAGAAAGTAGAGTCAAACTTAGCCAAATTACTCGTCTTCGTTGAGGTAAAAGATATTTTTTGAGCAGATTAGTATAGGCTTTAAGGGAAATATTCATAATTAGTTTTAGAATTGTCTATCTAGAAGTACGATAGACATAGTAAAAATTAAAAAATGAATTTTAAATAGATTTTTTAGCTTCTGGTACTGGTGGAATCCGCACAAGTAAATTTGATTTAAGTTGTTCTGGCATTTTTGCAGGTAAAACATAACCATCTTCACTTTGTTGATATAGTTCGCGGAATTTAAACAAGTCGGAAACAATATTTTGAACGGGTAAATCCACAAAATGATATGTATACTTTCCCGGACAGGTGAAAGTGACACAACAAGGACGATTGCACGTCCATAAACAACCTACTGCTTCGATATTAAGATTGCATGCTGAATTTTTTTGTGCTTCTAATAATTGTAAAAGCAGTTGATTACCTTCAGCACGTTCGTCTGCTTCTTCGTGGTCGATAACAGCACTACATGATTTACAAACAAATAAAGTATGAATCATAGCCATCGGATTTATAAAAATTATTGAACCGAATTATCAAACTCTCAATTAAGGTGTGTTGACTAGATACTTGAACAAATCATCAATAACTGCATTTGCAGATAAAACACCACTTCCAATCCAATAATTTGGAACTGTATAAACTTTGTTTTGCTGCACGGCTTTTAAATTTTTCCATAGTGGATTTGACTTGAGTTGTTCTAGTTTCTTTTCTGCTGCTTGAGTTTCTTGAGAAGTATTTTCACCTGTCAAAATAAATATAAAATCGCCGTCAGCTTTTTCAAACAATTCATTACTAATAGAAGTTTGAATTGGATTGCCAAATAGTTTTTCGGCAACGGAAGCGGGGATATCTTGAGATTTGGGACGTGATAATCCAGCATCCTGTAAAACTATGCCGCAGAAGGAATCACGTAGATAAAGGTTGATCCTATCGGGATAAACTCGCACTACAGAAACTTTGATTTTTGAGGGATTATTACCAATTTTCTGCTTAAATTCTTTTAGGCGAAGGTAATATTTATCCATTGCTTGTTTGGGGGCATTTTCTCTACCTAATACTGTACTGACTTTTTGAAACATATCTTTCCATTGACCGCTATGTTCAAATTTAAACAGTACTGTTGGTGAAATTTGTGAAGCTTGGGAATAAATAGATTGTTGGTAGTCCAACCCCAAAATCAAATCTGGTTTGAGAAGCAGAACACTTTCTAAACTGGGTTCTCCAACTTGTCCAATGTTTTCCACACCTACAAACTCATCTTTCAGATTGGATGACAAGTTAGAGAAAACACTACCAACAGGTTTAATTCCTAGCGCGATCGCATTTTCAAAACTTGTAGGATCGATAGTCACAAGTCGTTCAAACTTTTGGGGAACACAGGTTATTCCACTAGCGTGTTTGACATTGCGACAAGCTGTTTTTGCTCCTTGAGAATTAGCTGGTACGTAAATATCGTTGTTACAGGCTACAGTCAGGAGTAAAGTGCAAAGTGTCAAGAGCGCAAATTTCCACAACCGATTTGCCATTAATTCAAAACTTTTTACACGTAGATGGGCGATCATATTTTAGATAATTAACTGTATTGGGCTAAAACTCTATCGCAAACGTCGCGGAAACTCCAAAAGGTTTTCCGGGATTAACCCCACCTCCTACATAGTCATAATTCGCTGAACTGAAATAATCGATATCAAACAAGTTTTCGATATTCAATTGAGCACGCCAGTTATCCCGTTTATAGAATAAAGCTGCATCGGTACGAAAGTAGCTGGGAAGCTTATAGGTATTATCTAAATCCCGTTGGCGAGATCCTACATAAAACAGCCCCAAGCCAAACCCCAATCCTGCAAAATTACCTTTTTGAATTTCGTAAGTTGTCCATAAGCTGAGTTGGTTTTCTGGTACACCAGGAAGCTGATTTCCTTCAATATCGGTGTTGTCTTCACTCACAAAAGCGTCAAGGTAAGTATAGGCTGCTGTCATTTTCCACCCCGGTGAAATTTCCCCTCCCAAATTCAGTTCAACCCCGCGACTGGTTTGTTCTCCGGTTTGGATCGAAAAAGCAATATTATTGGGGTCAGTTGTACTTATATTTTGTTTGCGAATCTCAAAAGCTGCTAAAGTCAAGCTCAGTGTATCTGATAAATCTGCCTTAGCACCGACTTCAAACTGCCGTCCGGTTTCTGGCTCAAAAGGCTCACCATTATTACGACTTGCTCCAAAGGATGGAGCAAACGAGCGTGTATAAGATGCATAGAGCGACAGCGGTTGAATTGGTTGGTAAACAATACCGAATCTAGGCGACCAAGCACTGTCAGTTTGCTCAAATTCTTCCCTTGGTTCGCCTAAATTTCTGACAGTACGAAATTGGTCGGCACTATCATAACGAATACCTGCCAACACTTTCAAATTGGGCAGTAAATCAATTTGGTCTTGCAGATAAATACCTATCTGTGTTACTTTGTCGTCCCGGAAAAATTCTGGAGCAATTTGGTAAGGTCTTCGAGTATAAACTGGATTGAAGACATTAATAGATGGATAAGGGTTACTAAATTGAAAACTTGGATCTTCAGTATTACGACGATATTCAGCACCAAATAAAAGTTTGTGTTGAATTGAGCCAGTTTTGAATTTACCAATTACATCTGCATTTGTGAAAAACCTCCGATAAGTTCCCCCAGCAGCATATTCTGTACGAGAAAGCTCACCCGTTGCTTCGTCAAAGCTATCATATAAAGGATTATATCTGAGAGGATCGTACTCTAAGTATTGCAGAGCGTGTCTTACTGACCAATCTTCGTTAAATTTATGATTCAGCGTATAGCCGATATTAAACTGATCCTGCTCAAATTCACCAAAATCTTCGCCAAGAAACCGATCTCGGGGAACATCAACCACACCATCACTGGTTTCCGCAAGCCCCAAATCTATAGTTTCCCGCTCGGTGACGTATCGTGCGTAAACGTTTAAAGAGGTATCAGGGCTGATATCCCAGGTTACAGTTGGTGTTATGGAAAAGCGATCGCCATCTACAAAGTCGCGGAAACTACCATAGTCATCGTAGGATGCATTTAAGCGATACCGGACTGTTTTTGAATCATTCAACGGTCCAGATAAATCGATAGCTCCTCGATAGGTATCAAAACTTCCCACTGTAAAGGAGGTAGAGTAGTAAGGTTCAAATAAAGGTTGCTTAGAAACCAAGTTGATAATTCCACCAGGTTCTCCTTGACCGAATAATACAGAAGCCGGACCTTTGAGTATCTCAACACTTTCGATATCGCTAGTACTTAATACTCCTAAAGAAGTGGTAGGAATGCCATCTCGAAAGATACCACCGTCAACATTAAAGCCCCGAATTTGGAAGCCTTCTCCAAAGACACTCGAACCCCTTGCGCCAAGAGAAGTCACACCACCTGCGGTTTCTAAGGCATCTGTAAGTTCTGTGACGTTACGATCTTCTAATACTTGCTTCGGGATCACCTGAATCGATTGGGGGATATCCCGCAATGGTGTATCAGTTTTAGTAGCAGTTGAACTATTCGGAACCCGATATCCGGAACGCTCACCACTCACCAACAACTCAATTGTTTCATCCTCCTGTGATGGTTTCTGAGACGGAGTTTCACTAGCAGGTTTTTCTACTTCTGATGGAGTTTCTTCGGGTTTAGAGTCCGGTTTTTGTGCAGTCGAAGCAGCAGGTGCTAATCCAAAAATCAAACCTTGTCCGCTATCAAATAATTCCACCTTGGGTAATGCTGTCTGACCAGTTGCGGTTATTCTGACTGTATTCCCATCTAAATTAGTTACCGTAATTTCAGTAATTCCCTCTACAGGCTTTTCCGAACTAAATTTAAACGCATCACCCGTCGCTTGCTGTAATTGAGCATTGGGAATATCGGCAATAAAGTTATTACCACTGCTGCGATTTATTACCTGTAACTGCTTTGCAAGAGAAGTTTGTAAAACTATTTCTAAGCCGTTATCCGTGGGGTTGGCTTTGACTCCGGTAATTAGTACAATACCCCCTTGATTATCCTGCTCTGAATTAGATGGTTTTTCTTGTGGTTGCTGGGATATTTTCCTGCTTTTATTTCCAGTTTCCGCAAAAGCAGGTTGTATCATCAGCACAAAAACAGATGCTGTAAATATTAACCCCCAAACCGATTGTCTTTTAAATCCCACGATAAATTTTTCCTCACACCATAATTTACAGACATTGCAAATAAATACCAAAAGCTTCGATGCTTTTAATAATTTTTCTCAATTAGTGTTATTAATCTGCATGATAAAGGATTCTGAAAACTCTCATGACTCAAAGACGGATTTTTATGACTCGAAGACGGATTTTTTAGAAATTATTTACAGAGCTTAGTGTTATTATAAATACTGGGGTTAACACCAAACTTACGTTTAAAGGCAGATGAAAAATGACTGCGATTTGCATATCCAACTGCTCTGGCAACTCCTGCAATTGTTAAATTCCCTTGTTTCAATAATTGTCTTGCTTGTTCCATCCGATACTGATGCAAATAACCAAATACTGTAGTCCCAAAACAATGATGAAACCCAATTTTTAATTTAAAATCATTTAAACCTGCTTCTCTTGATAGTTCTAGCAAAGAAGGAGGATTGTGAAAGCGAGCAAGTAGGATGTTTTTTGCTTGATGAATGCGTTCAATATCTTCTTTGTTGAGTTTATTTGCACGAATTTGAGTTTTTTTATCCGGTTGCAACAGTTCTAAATGTAAAGCTAGTAATTCAAATACTTTGCTTTGCAAATACATTCGTTGCGTGAATCCCTGGTAAGGACAATTGATAATTTGTTGTGTTACCAATTGCATTGCAGGACTTATTTTTAGATTAGGAAACCAATTTTGCCAATCTTTTCCTTTTATTAATAGTTGTAATTCTGGAGTAATTGGTTCTGAAGAATCACAAAAAAATGATGTTAACAAATCGGGTTCAATATGAACATTAATACCGAAATTTTGCTGTCCGCCTTTGTAATTCGATATTCCTTTTGCTGCAATACCATTACCGCAGAGACTGCTTTCACCAGCTTTAACATGAATCTCTTTCTCCTTTTTATTACCCCAAAAACCAAAATTACCTGCAAGACGAATATCAAATTCTACAGGGTGTTCTCGCACGGGCATTTTTAGACTTAAATCATCCTGCAATTCATAGTCATAAATCTCTAACAACAGTCCGTTACTAAATGTAAATTCTCGCTGATAGCCCTTGCCAAGAGCCTCGGGGAACTGGTATAAATTTTCAAACTCGTTTGATATTATTGGCCTTTTTGATTCTAAAATGTCCCAATATTCCGTCTTTGAGAGGGTAATCGTCATATCTAGTAGATTTACTAAAAATATAATTAGATCCAGTATTATTGATATTCTCTCTCATTTGGTGACATTTTTTTGGTAACGTAGGTGACATAACTGCAAAAGTATTGTACACACCGATTGTAATTACATTTTTTGTCGGCTTTTAATAAATCTTTACTAAACGAACAATTTAAAAGCTTAAAATATTTTTGACAACAGAACTTCAAATAATTAACATGGAATTATCAGTTTATTTTGTGAAAATATGACTCTTAGCCTTCGTAATATTTATCCGCTCTCGGAATTTCAACGTGGTGCAAAAGCCTTTTTGGAGAAGCTCCGGGGAAGCAAAGAACCCATTGTTCTGACTGTTAATGGTAAAGCATCCGTGGTTGTTCAAGATGCCGAAAGCTATCAAGAACTGCTCGATAGACTGGAACTTTTAGAGACAAGCGCAGGAATTCGTAAAAGTATCGAGGAATTCGAGCTTGGTAAAGGTATGTCTTTAGACGAAGCATTTGAGCAACTACGAGATAAATATGACATACCAGGTTGAAATTTCGCCGACTGCGGTTGCTGACATCGAAAAAATATTTCTGTGGATGCGGGAAAATTCTTTAGATCAAGCTCATCGATGGGTTAGAGGATGCTACGAAATCATGCTAACTTTGGAAAGTTTTCCTACTCGTTGTCCTATGTCACCAGAAAGCGAGTACATGAATATAGAAGTACGACAGCTACTCTACAAAAAGCGCTTCCGAATTTTGTTCACTGTTACTCAGACTTCAGAGGAAGATGAGGGGATTGTTCGCATTCATAGAGTTCGTCATGGTTCACAACAGAGGTTAGGTGATTCTAAAGAGTTATTAGAAGATAGCGATGAATAAATCTACAGGAATGGCCGCAATCGTCACAATGTCCTGTTGGTGCGTTACACAGGCTTCATGTTATCACTACGTCCAAAGCAATTCAAAGTGTCACAGCAACGGCAATAATGCGGGAAGAAAATCTACACCGCATTTTGCCTCCCCTACGAGAAAAATATGCCAGTTGCGTAAGTCCTAATCTAGTCAAAATCGATACTGTTACACAATTTAAGATTATTAAATCTTTGTTTGCTTTAGCTACTAGTCCGACTTGGGTATTAATTACTCGATTTGAAGACAGATTTATTAAGAGAATTCGCGTAGCTCCTCCCGATACTTTGCAAAAATTTAAGCATTTTCGACAAGGTATTTAAACAAATCGTCAAGAATTTTATTAGCTCCTAAAGGACCTCCTGCATACCAAATATCTTCATCTACTTCATAAACCTGTTTATTTTTAACGGCTTTAAGTTGCGACCATATAGGATTTTTCAAGTAAGATAATCGTTTATCTTGAGATTCATTAATCACAAATAAAACATCTGCATCATAATCATTTAACGATTCTATACTCAATTCTAAAAAACGTTCTTTTTGATTATTTTGAATTGATATCCGCTTTAATCCTGCGTCATCAATAATTTGATTAAATGTAGCGTCACGACTTAATGATTTGATGTTTTGTCCTGTAAATCCTATTACTGATATTTCTATTTCTTCTAATCGCTTTCCCATAGATTGCTGAAATTGTTGAATCCTTGCTTGATATTGATTTAATACTTGTTTGGCTTCTTCTTCTTTATCTAATACTTGGGCAATATAACGAAAATTATCCTGAAAAGAAGAGAAACTTCCCCAATCAATCAAGACTGTAGGAGCAATATTACTAAGTAGATTATAAATATCTTTTTGATATTCTCTTCCTAAAATCAAGTCTGGTTTGAGCGTCATAATTTTTTCTAAAGAAGGTTCAAATGCAGTCCCGACTTGCGGAATATTCATTACTTTATCGTTGCTTATACCGCGAAATAAAAATCCTTCTTCGGGTGGATAAGTTGCGACACCAATTGGTTTGACTCCTAAAGCTAGTGCGGGGTCTAAAATAGTAGAATCATGTAAAGTAATAATGCGTTGGGGAGAGTTGGGAATTTTTGTTTCTCCGGCAGCGTGTTTAACTATTCGTACATCTGTAGTAGATAATGGCGTAGTTGTTGTATTGCTAGAAGTTTGCAAATTATATTGACAGCTTGAAATTGCAATTGTTGCTATTATCCCTAATAAAAATAACTGAAATACTTTATTAGGTAGGAATAATATATTTTTGCAAAAGTTGAAGATAATTATTATTTTTTTGCAGTTATTCATACTAGTTATTTTTAAAATATTTTCAATAAATTTAATTGAATGAGATTAAATAAACAAATAATATTATGTTCGGCTAATTACTTACTATATGACTCTGTGTTAATCATTTATTCCCTATTACCAATTACCTATCCTTAATTTATTAACTGTAATCAGGCACAATAATTTCCACATCCCGCAATTTCCGGAATCCATAACCAGCTAAACCAATTACTACACCAAAAAAGGCAAATAAAGTATATTGAACAGCCATCCCTGCTCCAGAACCAGTACTAAACCAATTTCCCAATACAGATGCTAAACTGCCACCAGGTTTCATTGCTGGGGAAAATACATAATCAGCCAAGGGACCCGAAACTGCTAACCCAATTGGTGAAGCAATTTGAGAGATTAAATAACGAGCAGCAAACACACGTCCTTGCACTTGTGGATCTACTTTAGAAAGCCAAATTGCTTGATTGGAACTACTAATAAAAGTCCAAAAGAAAGCCGTAAAAAAGCCAGCAATAATCCAAATCGATGGTGAATTACCTAAGCCAAAAACCATCATGCTACCGTAGCTAAATATTGTACCTAACAAAAACCCGTGGATACGACGTTTAAAACCACCCCAAATACTCAACAATAAAGCCCCAACTATCCCACCAATTCCAATTGCAGCTTGGATAGTCGCGTACATCGCAGCATCATTATTGCTACGAGCCAAAATTAAGGGTGAATGTATACCATATAATACGGTATCAAATAAGTAGAGAACCAGCAGAAACAGCAAAATAAATAAGAGGCCCGAGCGTTTTATAATATAGCGAAAACCAAAAGTTAATTCTTGCCATAAAGTTTCAGTTGCTTGATTGGTTTTGCTGCGTTCTGGTTGAGGAATATCCACAGCCCAAACAGTAGTAATCGCGACTACAAATGTTATCAAGTCAATAGCGAATATTCCTCCTAATCCAATTCGGTAATAAAATGTTCCTGCCAGGGCTGGTGCTAAAATTGTCGAGCCAAATTGTGTTAGATGGTCGCTCATAGCACTAGCTCTGGTGTAGTGCTGTTTGGGTACAATCATTGACATGGAAGCAGAATAAGCTAATCCTTGAAAATAGCCGAATAATCCATTAATTGCTGCGGTGATATAAAGATGCCAAATTTCTAATTGATTGAGCAAAAATAAGCAAAGGATAACAATAGTAGAAATTCCGGCAACTGTGTCTCCTAACATCATTAACTGTTTGCGATTGCAACGGTCAACTAATACCCCGGCAAATATTGAGGCAATGACTCTTGGTATTTGATAAAACAACAAAATTAAAGATATTGGTGTTGCTTGACCTGTTGCTTGCCATGCCCAAAGAGTAACTGCAAAACTGGTCATTTCCGAGCCAAGAATAGATGCTACCTGACCCACCCAAATAATCAAAAAACTACGCAAACTTTTTGGTTTATTTTGCATATTTGTATTTAAAAGGTAGAACTAAAACTTATAATTTTTTATCTCTACCTTCTGTATTTGTTTTATTGAGTTAATGATTACCAACTAACGCGGTAATTAACGCTCAAAGTACGACCTCTTTCATAATTATTCAGAAGTTCGTCAAGTCCACCTCCTGCTTGAGAAAAGACAGAAGAATATCTATTATTAAGCAGATTCTGAATACCTACTTCCAAACTTCCCGAACCGATTCGGAAACTGCTGATGTAATCAACAATTAGATAGTCTTCGATAGAGACAAAATCACTACCAGCTTCAAAACCGCGATCGCGATTCCCTACATATAGTAGTTGCAATCGATTACGCCAACCCGGAGTTGTTTGATTTTCGACATAAGCAGTTAATTTCAATGGTTGTACTTCTAAGGTTCGCAGCGCATCGAAATCACCATCTTCATCTTGGTCGTCTTCTCCTTCCGTCCAAGTTAAACCCGTTCCAATTTTCCAGTTTTTCGCTGCTTGCCAATCTAGCGTCGCTTCAATTCCATAGTTTCGCTGGGGAGCGCGAACAAACTGGATAGTTCCGTCTGGTAAACCTCTAGAAGATAAACCTAAAGAGGAATAGTTAAAAAATCCAGCTAGAGTTGCTTGGACGTTATTCCAATTACCTCGGACACCAATTTCATAGTTGTCTACTTTTTGCGGCTGTAAAAACCCGACATCATTCTCGATGGTAAATCCAACGGGTAAGAAGTTGAGAACGCGGAATAATTGTGGTACTGAATAACCTTGAGCAAAGTTAGCAAAAAGACTCACATCAGGGGTTACTTTGTATACCGCACCTAGATTAAATACAGTGTCATCAAAATCTAATTCAGCGCTTGGTACTGAAGGACCGACGTAGGGATCGAAGTTGTTGTCAAGTAGAGGCGTGAATTCATCGACGCTGAAGTCAAAACGCTCGTGACGCAATCCACCACTGACAAGAAATTGCTCGCTGATATCCCACTTCAACTGAGCAAATAGTCCCAAACTACTCAAGTCAAAAGCTGGATAAAAAACGTCTTCGCCAACTTTACGCAGAATTCGCCCATCGTTACTGCTGGCATCAAAAGCTACCGGGTCAAATATTTCTCGCAGGCTATCTCCTTGTTTTTGCTGTTCATAATCAGCACCCCATAATACAGACATAGATGAAGCGAGGGGAGTATTAATTTGTAATCTACCTCCTAAAGCTTCTTCTGACTGTCGGAAGCGATTGATAGAATCACCAAAACGACCCCGGTTATCACTAGCTACACCTACCTCTTCCGAATCTCGATAATAAATTTGGGCTTGAAGTTGATTGTTACCGAACAGAGCATCGTTATTGTAGCTGAGATTGGCAGATGTACTTGTAATTCGAGGTGCATCTGTTCCTTGATAAATCTGATTTTGTCTTATAGCGCGAGTTTTTTGCAGTTCGGGTATGGTGCGAGTAATTGGGTCGGCAACGAAATTAATGTCCCGTGAGTTATTCCCGTGATTTACAGAAATTTGTAAGCGTTGGTCATTACCAATATCTAATCCGATTTTGCCTAAAATATTTGTAGATACCGTATCATCAGACGTGGCATTGTTGCTAGGAATGCGATCGCCATCAGCATCAAAGAAAGCACCGACACTATCGCGGGATATGGAAAAAACATAGTCAAAAATCTTATCTTGACCCGAAAATCCATATTGCAAGAAATTACCAAAGCTATCTTCTTCTAAGAAAGCATCTCCACCAGCTGCTGCATTAATACCTATTTGAGCAGTGGAAGTAACTCCTGCTTCTGACGGCTTTTTGGTAATAATGTTAATTACACCCCCAGATGCACCTTGACCAAAAATAGCTGTAGGACCGCGTACAACCTCAATCCGTTCAATCGCATCCGGTGAAATATACCCTAACTGAGTATTGACAAAAGAATTCCCTTGCTGCGGTACCCCATCAATCAAAATCGACACCGGACGACCCCGCAAGGTTTGAGCATTACCAGCGCGGTTAAGAGAATTCGGTGGTCCCAAACCCGGAACTGTTCTACCTAAGATATCTCCCAAATCGTTGCTAATGGCTGATTGTTTTTCAATTTCTTCGCGAGGAACCACTGTAATGCTGCGCGGTACGTTAGTGATTTCTTCTTCTGTACGTGTCGCTGTTACTACCAGCTCAATCGGTTCCGATAGCTGGGCTGGTTCCTTGGAAGGAGTTTCACTTGTGGGTTTTTGTGCTTCTGGTTTTTGCGTTTCTTCTGGTTTTGTTTGGGGTTTTTGTGCCGTACTAGTGGAAGGTGCTAATCCAAAAATCAAACCTTGTCCGCTATCGAATAATTCCACCTTCGGCAATGCTGTTTCACCACTTGCGGTTATTCTGACAGTATTCTCGTTTAAATTAGTAACCGTAATTTCGGTAATTCCCTCCAAAGGTTTTTCCGAACTAAATTTGAAGGCATTTCCCGTCGCTTGCTGTAATTGAGCGTTAGGAATATCGGCAATAAAGTTATTTCCACTGCTGCGATTCACTACCTGTAACTGTCTTGCTTGAGATGTCTGTAAAACTATCTCTAAGCCTTTATCCGTGGGGTTGGCTTTAACTCTGGTAATTTGTATAATATCCCCTTGGGGGTTTTGAGAAGGGTTATTTGTTGGTGTCTGTACGAGCAAAGATGCACTTTTGGCAAACTGCTTGACTTCACTTAATTGAGGAATTTCTTTGCTAGTAACATTCTGAGCAAACGTCGGAGTTACCATCAGTAAGACAGTTCCCGCACCAAACCATCCACGAAGCAACCATTTTTGAATCATTACTCTTCACACCACTATAAGTAATCTTTTGCAATAAATTAGCAATATATACACCCAAAATTAATAGCTTATTTCAACGGAGAACTACTTTCTGGAGTTTAGACTATTGAAAACTATATTCAAAAAATACAGTGAATTACTTTAGTTGTGAAGACGATTTCTGCTACTGTACGGATTATTTCAGTCACTAAACGGATTTTTTCCAGATTGATGATATAGCAATTTTAAATTTTGTATCCAACACGAAATACCTGTAGAGACGGGGCGCAGTGCTACGTCTCCAACAATTTGAAATCATCACTTCATATTTTAATTAGTTGATAGGGTGCGTTATGGCGCGATATATAATCTTGATGATGACAAAATATATTTGTTTAGCGCCTAACGCACCATTTTGATTTTATTATTTAAAACTCGGTGGTGCGTTGCGCGGAGCGACAACACACCCTACAGCTAAAGCACAATTACAAACGGGAATTTTCAAGCAGATAAAATATGATTCTTCTGATATAACTTCGGATTAACCCCGTACTTTCGCTTGAAAGCTGCTGAAAAGTAACCAGCATGAGCATAGCCGACTTTACGAGCTACTTGTTGAACGCTGATTGTTCTTTCTGCTAACAATCTTTTGGCTAATTCCATGCGGTAATCTTGTAAATATCCAAACACGGTTGTCTGGAAAACTTCACGAAAACCAAGTTTGAGTTTGTAGTCGTTTAGTCCCACTTGATGCGCTAATTCTATTAATGATGGCGGATTTTCAAAACCACGCTGTAAAATTTCTTTAGCATAATGCAACCTTTCTAAATCTTCTGAATTAAATTTCTGAGAACAAGTTTTTGTTAATTTTGGCTGTTGCGTTTGCTCTATTAATAAAGCCATTAATTCTAAAATTTTACTTTCTAAAAATATTTTCTTAGTTATTTTTTCATAGGGACACTGTAAGATTTGCTGTAATGCAACCTGCATTTGTGCCGTTGTTTTACCCTTGGAACAGTAATAGTATTCTTGGTTGTCATTTCTTACAAGATAACTTAATTGCTTTTGAATATCTGATTTATTTTCGCCGATAAAGCAACAAAATAATTCCGGCTCGACGTGAACGTTTACTATTAAGTTTTGGTGCTTGCTTGAAGTTTGACATTGCTCGTGGGGAGCAATACCACTACCATAAAAATAGTATTCACCCGCATTAGCATAAACAAACTTATCGCTACTACTACCAGAAATTTGAAAAGTAAATTCTAATAAATGCTGGCGTTCGGGACATTCTACAATTAAGTCATCGTGCAGTTGATTATTCTCGATTGCTAATTCCAATCCTTCTCGCAATTGAATTTCTCGATAATATCCTTTTCCTAATTCTTGAGGATATTGGCAAATTATATCTGTTTTATCAATTGATGAATTTTTACTTAGATGATAGCTTTGCCCCATTGATTGGTAATAATCCGATTGTGATATTTTTATAGTCATTTGTTTTATAAAATTGGATATCTATTTTTAATCTAAAGAGACGTAGCATTGCTACGTCTCTACATTTAACGGCGAATTCACAGATGCATATATAAAAACGAACAAAAAAGCCAACAAAATTGATTCAATTAATCCCGACGAGTGGCGATCGCTAAACTAGCACCCTTCACCTGTCGCACTTTATCCATAACCGCGACAATTTTTCCATGATTCACCCCTTCATCTGCATTCAACACCACCATCAAAGGCTGTTCGGGTTTAACTTTCGCTTTTACCCCTGCTTCCAATTTATCTAAAGTAATCGGTTCCTTGTTCAAAAATATTTCCCCAGCTTTATCTACAGTTAAGGTAACTCGTGCTGGCTGAGTTGCTTTCTTAGCAGAAGATGCTTGGGGTAAATTAACTGGCAAACCTTCTTGACGAGTCAAAAACAACGTTGACATGATGAAAAATGTCAAAATCGCAAATATAACATCTATCATTGGGACGATATTAATCTGCGCTGGTACATCCGCTTCATCTGGTAGACGCATAATCTTTTTTTCCTCGTTCGTAATAACGACGGTAAAGTAATTCCAATTCTCCACCGTATTCTTGAATCAACGCGATCTGTCTTTGATACATGGCTCGAAATGCATTGGCAAACATCAGCGTAAAAATCGCTACAACTAATCCCGCAGCCGTGGAAACCAGCGCTTCACTAATACCACCAGTTACATTCGCTGTTTGAGTACCTCCTACATCACCAAGATTTAAGGAAGCAAAAGAACCAATTAATCCTAAAACTGTACCTAAAAGACCTAATAACGGTGCAAGGGAAATTATAGTATCAAATATATTTTGGAAGCGTTTAAGTAAAGGTATCTCAGCTTGGGCTTCACTTTCCAATGCCAAACGAAACTCTTCCGGAGTGGGTTCTTCTAGTTCCAAAGCAGTGAGAAACATCCGCGCAATAGGCAAATCTGCATTTTTTCGCAATCCATCGATTGCACCCACGACATTATTACGACGATAGAGATTTAAGACATCTCGCACTACTTTAGTCTGACGATTATTTATTTTCAGCCAAAACTTTATCCTTTCGACAATCAGCCCTAATGCCAACACCGAAAAACCCAGTAGCGGTATCATGACGACACCACCTGCCGAGAATAGATTATTTATTCCCATTTGTAGCTCTCAAATGCATTAATGAAAGTAATTACTAATTCCTACAGAGGTAGATAATAGTAGTTATCAAATTAACTTAGAGCAGATGAGAATAAATGTCAATCGTTTCAAGGGATTAAAAATCAACAAAATTTAAGTCTAAAGGTATTTTTTTTTTGCAAGCGTGCTTTAGGGCTACTATTCCAAATACTTTAAATCCTAAAAACCCGTTCAATCAACAGTGATAGCGTTTTTTTCGCTCAAAGGATATTTGCAAACGCCAATGTAATTTAAACTGCAAATTAAAGATATATTCACGCTTACAATTGCAACATATTATTAAAGAATTATCAGAAAAGATTGATTGACTTTTACACCTAATTATTTTAGAATGGGCAATTAATGCAAATCTATATCAATTACTTTTAAACAACTATGAGCTTTTCAAGTACCGCGCTTATTGAGCGACATAGAGAATCAAAAGCTCTGAGAATTTTTCTAGCGTGCAGTTTATTAGGCTCGCTGATATTCCATCTAGTGTTGTTAGCTTCAGGGATTGGCAAATATTTATTAAACAGGGTACCTGAAGTTGAGGATGAGCCGGTTGAAATAACTCTTCTGGATACTCCCATAGAAGAAATTGAACCAAATGAAGTTGTAAAACCGAAGCCGAAGCCAGAACCAAAAAAGGTAGAGCCGAAACTAGAAAAGCCAGAACCGAAACCCGAACCGAAACCAGTTATTGATACTAGTAAAATTCAACCCAACTTAGACAGCAGTCCCACTCAGTCTCGAATTAGCGGTGGAAGTCCTGCTGCGTCAAATTCTCGACCGTTACCGACACAACCTAGAATAACTACTCCACAAGCACCACCCGTTGTAAAACAACCGCTTCCAAAACCAGAGATTAAACAACCAGACTTTAAAGCATTTAAACCATTTGAACAACCATTATCGCCTGTTTTACCTTCTGCTCCTCCTGTAGCTGTGCGGGAAAAGCCAGTTATTCCAGAACAAAAGCCAGAGCCTAAACCGGAACCAAAACCGGAAAAACCCGAACCCATCGCTAAAAATGATATTCCCAAGCCAATACCAAAACCGGAACCGCAACCAGAAATAAGAACACCACGGGAATTTTCCACTCCCGTCACTCCTCCGATAGAACCACCCAAACCAGATGAAGACTTAGAAAAATTGCTTGCACAAGAAAGAGACTCTAGAAGAACAGCGCGAGATTTTTCGACTCCGGTAACTCCTCCGAAAGAACAACCTAAACCAGATGAAGATTTAAAAGATTTGCTCGCACAGGAAAGAGATTCCAGAACAACAGCGCGAGATTTTTCAACTCCGGTGAATCCTCCGGTAGAACCACCAGCACCAGCACCTAAACCCGACGAAGGTTTGAAAGACTTGCTTGCACAACAAAGAGATTCTAGAAGAACAGCGCGGAATTTTTCAAGTCCCGTGACTCCTCCGATTGAACCACCAGCAACAAGTCAACAAGACAGCGGAGAGTTAAGAGATACTCTTTCAGGAATTAGAGAAAGCCGAGATCCAAATATTAGCAGCAACAATACAGCACCATCTTTACCCGACACTTCTAATATTGGCGAAAGTAACGATAACGCTCCTAGAAGAAGACGGGAAATTATTGGAGGTAATAATGTTGCAGCAGCACCAAATAATACTGATACTGGAACTGGTAATGGTTTGGGTAGCGGTAGTGGTGATTCGGTTGGTGACGGAGATGGAAGCGCAGCTTGTGTTAGATGTAATAGAAGTTATCCATCTTGGGCAAGAAATAAAGGAATTCAAGGAAGCATAACGGTATCTGTTGATGCTGATGCTCAAGGTAATGTTACTGATGTAACCTTGATTAGCGGTAGCGGAAACAGTAGATTGGATGACCACCATTTGAACATGGCACGTAAGTGGAAACTCAAACGTAGTTCCAATGGTAGACCAAGAGTGACGATTATTACTAAATATGAACTTCAATAAATATCGCAAAGAACTCTGGATGGGAAATCTTTAAAATGTGAATTTTGAAGATAATTAGAAGATAATTATCTTTGTTGTAGAGTTTCAATATCATGGTCTGCTACAGTACTTTCCACATTCCGCAATGATGGAATAGTAAATCCGATCACTCCCACCAACAACATACAAACAGCAGATATTACATACAACATTGCAATTCCAGCACCCTTCCCAATCCCAAATATTCCCCCAAAAATACTCTTATTATTCAACATAGGTGTAAAAACATTGTCTGCTAAAGGTCCCGCGATGAGTAAGCCCAATGCAGATAATAATTGCAGAATTAGCGATCGCGCTGCAAAGACTCTTCCCTGTACATAAGGAGCAACCTTTGTCAACCAAATTGCATCATCAGAACTACCATTCAAAGGAAAGTTAAGGGAAGAACAAAATTGTGCGGGAACCCAAATCCAAGGATTTCTACCCAAGCCAAAAACAATTTTACTCAATCCTGCACCAATCATCCCGAATAATACACCTTTTATCTTGCGTCTAAAGCCACCCCAGGTACTAATAATTACTGCTCCCGTTACCCCACCAAAGCCAGCCGCAGCAGCTAAATTCCCTAATACAAAAGTATCATTATTGGTGCGAGATAATATCATAGGAGCGTAAACGGAATCCCCAATATCGTGAGGTAGCCAAAATAATAAATTAGCGATTAATAATGCCAATAAGCCTTTCCGTGCAAAAATATAGTGTAAACCAAATCCCAATTTAGACCAAGTATTTTCTGAATCTCGATCTTGTTTATCTGTTTGTGATAATTGGGGAATTTTAATTAATAAAATACTCGTAATTGCAAATAAAAAAGTGATAATATCAATTCCAGCAATTCCTGTTAAGCCAACTATTTTATAAAGGTATCCTGCTAAAGGTGGTGCAAGAATATTGGAACCGTAACCGGAGATAAAATCCATGCTGCTAACACGGGTATAATGTTGTTTGGGAACCATCAATGCAATTGATGCAGAGTAAGCAAGATATTGAAATTGATTAAATGTACCGTTGATAGCAGAAATTAAATAAAGATGCCAAATTTGTAATTGGTTATTTAAGTATAGTAATAAGATAAAAAATGTTGATATCACGGCGACGGTATCACCCAATATCATTAATAATTTGCGGTTGTATCTATCAACAATAATTCCACTAATTGGAGCAATAATTAAACGGGGAAGTAAACCGAAAAAGCCGACTAATGTTAAAGTAGTAGCTTTCCCTGTGATTTCCCAAGCCCAAATTTCAATGGCGAAACTGGTCATACTACTACCAATAGTAGAAACAAATTGACCCAGCCAGACAATAAAGAATTTACGTAGTCCAGGAGAAATATTTTCTAAATTCATTCTTGAGTAATTTTGATAATTGAAGAAAGCGCTCTTTTCACTCTTAACCAGCGAAGGCTAGAGCTACAATTACTAAGCCCAGGTGGACTTAACTCCAAAGTGGCTTGTCAAAGACTAACTATTATCAGCGAGTGACAATAAAATTTGACGAGTCTCCTCCAGTATTATGTCTGCTGCAATCGGTCCGCGCATATTGCTCCCCCAAGTGTAATAATTAACAAAATACACCCGACCTTGTTTACTAGCTTGCATCAATTGGGTAAGGGGATTTTGTTTCCAAACATTTTTAACCCGATCCATCGCATCTTCGTGGAGGTAATCTGTGACAATCGCGATGATGATATCTGGCTCAAGTTGCGATAAAACCTCTAAAGAGATAGAAATTTCGCCAAATGCAGCTTTGTAATTTTCAGGTAATACTAGATCAAAACCTAACTCTTGAAAGAGAACTCCACTAAAGCTATTACCAGTCCTTACCTCTATAGAAGCTGGTAACTCAGAACTCGCAAACAACAGAACTCGGGGATAAGTTGCTCTAACAGCAGCTAATTCACTACGAAGATTCGCAACCTTTTGATTGTATAACTCTACAATCTTTTTTGCCTGCGCTTCACGCCCGAAAATCTGGGCAATTTTGGGAATACTTTGTTTCCAGTCATTCTCTTGACCGCTAAACAGTACAGTAGGAGCAATTGCTGATAAATTAGAATAGTATTGTCTTAGAAAGTCTTCCCCAATAATCAAGTCGGGTTTCAACCGTACAATTGCTTCTAGGGAGGGAGTATTGCGAAGCCCTAAGCTAACTGGCTTTGTGTTAACGCGATCGCCCAGTACTGGAATTTCCGAAACTGGTTGACCAATATTTTCAGCAGAAAATTCTGCATATCCAGCAGGTTGTATTCCCAGAGATAGCAAGATATCGAGCATATGCGGTCCGAGAACAGCGACCTTTTTGGGTACACCACAAATTTTAGTTTCTCCTGCATCATGTTGGATGATTTGACATTCCGATGTTGCCGACTCTTGATTCTGAGGTTTCACATTTTGGAAAGCGTTACTGTTACAAGCCGAAATCAATAAGAAAGTTATACTGGCTAAAAACAAAAGCTTAATAAAACGATGGAGCTGTTGCATTATTTCTATCCTCCAATTTTTTAATAAGTCAATGACAGTCATTTAAAAAGCTTCGTAATCCAGTAAATTGATGTGACATTAAATTAATCACCAAGTTAATTTTTTAAGGTTTGAAGCGGATTTATCCGTGGATTTATACTCTGTAGAAGCACCATTATTTATGGGGAATTAATTACGTTGGCGTAGCCTCTCTCGGAGGGAGAAATTACGAATTACGAATTACGAATTATACTCACTCTCGCTCATATCTTGCTTAATTTGGGCAATGCGAACGCACGGTTGGAGTAGAGGACAGTTGGTACATTTTTCACTATGAGGTGGAATTAGATAATATAAGCAGCAAGTAAGTCTAACGGTGTATTCACTTGGTAAACCGGGTTCGTTGATTTTTTCAGTACGAATTAATTTATAAAGAGGATTATAATTTGGCATTACTGAACTGTATGGCTGCTCAAACAAGACAAAGTAATCTGCTTTTATAACATCTAAGCTTGTACCTTTAGTAAAATCTTCATATAAGCACTCTGAAGCATTAACTGCATTCCCCCACATCGTTTTTTTAGAAAGTTTAGTAATACTATGGATAATATTAATTGCGTTGTTAATATTATTGTAAAATAATCCAGTAAATACAAATTTGTGTAATTCTTCAATGTTATTGACTAGCTTGCCTGGATAGTCTTCAGGAAGTGGAATAGGCAAACGCTCTTGAAAAATGACAGTTTGAGTAAGATCGTGGAACCATAATGCTTTTGGTTGACCATCTTCTAATACAAAGCTGACATTATCAATAGATGCATCCAAACCTACACCAGCCAATGTCATTAAAGCTAAAACTCCAGGTAAAGTTTTCCAACTATAAACTTTATTACATATAGATGCAGCAACGCGAATATTTTGACTACTTTGATAAAAAGATGTTGCTTTAAATAGAGCTAAAAGCTTTTCCGGTTGTAGATATTCTGCAACCGGAACTACTTCGGTTTCTGGAGGAAGATTGAAAATTATACAATCAGTATAAAAGTTATCTAATTTTTGTACTTTCAATAAAAAAACTTCTTCTAAAAAACTAGATATTATATTAACATTGCTTTTTTTTGTGAAATTATTTATGTTCATTTCTTGTATATTTATAATTGGGATGAATCATTAATCTACTTTGACTTTAAAATATATTTTTCAATATCATCTAAAATGCCATTTGCAGAGAGAATATTACCAAATATCCAGTAACCAGAATCAACTGTGTAAACACGCCGGTTTTTGACAACATTAAGTTTTTGCCATAAAGGGTTATTTTGATATCTGTTAAAGTTTTTTTCCGAGCCTGGATCTAAAGCGATAAATAAAACATCTGCATCTAGTAGTTCAATTCTTTCTTGATTAACTGTGACATAAGTTCCGTCTGATAATTTATCTGCACCCAATTGAATTTGTGGTTGCGGTACTGCAAATCCAACTTCTTTTAAAACACTTCCAGAAAAAGATAACGGAGTTTGAAATTGGGTAAAATTCCAACCTGCATAAAATCTAGCTATAGAAATTGATATGTTTCCTTGTTGATTGTTGATTTTTTGTTGAATACTTTTAATTTTGTCATTATATTCTGATAGTAACTTTTCTGCTTCTTCGGTTTTACCTAATGCTTGAGCAACTAAACGTAAATTATCTTTCCAACCAGCATGATAATAATCAAATGTCACAGTTGGAGCTATTTTAGAATATAAATTATAATTTTCTGGGCTAATTCCTAATCCTAAAATTAAATCTGGATTTAATTGCACCATTTTTTCAAGATTAGGTTGACTTTCTTTTCCTAAATCGGTGATTTCTCCTATTTTTCCTTTTAGAACAGGAGCTTTGCTTCCGGCAATATTTGCTTTAGCTCTTCCCACAGGTTGGAAATTTAAAGCGACAACCATTTCTAACATTTCTGCATCGGTGACGATAATCCGTTGAGGATTTAACGGTATACAGCTTTCTCCTAATATATGTTTAACTTTTTTACACTCAGATATCCTATTTTCTTGTTTGGGGTAGTCGCTATTATTGATTAATTTTGGATAGCACCCTGTAACTAACAACATAGCCAATGCCATTAAAATAATAAAATTGAACCAGCTTCTAAACATTGTGATTAAAATTGCCAACCTAAAGTAAATTTTACAGTCCGAGGTGCGCCAGGATAAACGCGCAGACGGCTTTCACCTGTTTCAAAATACTTATTATCAAATAAGTTTTGTAAATTCAAAGCAGCTCGAAAGTTATTTTTGCGGTAAAACAAAGCTGCATCTGTACGTAAATAACTTGGTAAACTAAAACTATTATCTAAATCCCCTTGTCTTTCTCCGACATAAAAAAGTCCTAAACCAAATCCTAATCCTTGCAGATAACCTTTTTCAAGTTCGTAGGTACTCCACAAGCTAAAAGCGTGTTCTGGTACATTATTAATCCGATTTCCCTCTGGAATATCATTGTCTTGAGTAACTTGTGCATCAGTGTAAGCATAGCCCCCAATTATTTTCCAGCCTGGTGTAATTTCACCTGTTATGTCTAATTCAACACCTCTACTTCTTTGTTCTCCTGTTTGGATGGAAAAATTAGGGTCTAAAGGATCGGATGTGAGAACATTTGAGCGTGTAATTTGGTATAAAGCTAAAGTTGAAGAAAGATTGTTTGTCCAATCGACTTTCATTCCAACTTCATACTGAGTTCCTCGTTCTGGTTCAAAAAGTGTTCTGTCTAAATTTGAGCCAGTTACTTGTTGAAATGAACGGCTATAGTTAGCGTACAAAGATATTACTTCACTCGGCTGATAAACTAAGCCAATTCGGGGACTAAATGCTTCATCTTGTTGAAAAGAAGTAGTTTCTCCCTGGGTATTTTCTAGTTTTTGGGTGACAATATCAAATCTTCCACCTAAAACTAATTTAACGTCTTACTTGTTGATCTTGCAATACTTGTCGAGGTATTACCTGAATTGCTTGGGGTATATCACGCAGAATCGTGTCTGTTTTAGTTGCTGTGCTGGCTTCCGGTACACGATACCCATCTTGCCTTCCCGTAACCAATAATTCAATCGGGCCATCCGGCGCTGGTTTCTTTGTTTCTGGTTGTTGCATTTCCTCTGTTTCCGGTTTGGAGTCCGGTTTTTGTGCTGTCAAAGCAGCTGAAGCTAATCCAAAAATCAAACCTTGCCCGCTATCAAATAACTCTACTTTTGGCAATGCAGTCTCACCTGTAGCGGTAATCCGGACGGTATTCGCATCTAAATTAATTACAGTGATTTGAGTAATTCCCTTTAAAGGTTTTTCCGAACTAAATTTGAATGTATCTCCTGATGGTAGCTTTAGTTGAGCATTAGGAATATCGGCAATAAAATTATTACCACTGCTGCGATTTACTACTTGCAACTGTTTTGCTTGAGGAGTTTGTAAGATCACCTCTACACCTTTATCAATGCGATTCGCTTTCACTCCCGTGATTGGTACAACTTGCTCCTCGCTTATTTCTCCTCGATTCGGGGGGTTAGTTGGTGTTGGTGTCTGTACTAAGATTTGAGCGCTAGTTACAAGAGGTTGGATATCACTTAGAAGGGGAATATTTTTAGCGATCGCATCTTCTCTCAGTTCCTCAGCTTGTACAGATGTTCCTAGAAGAAGTGCTATTGAGGGTATAGCACTTGTCAACAGCAGGCTTTGAAACAATCTATCTAATTTCATTTATTTCCTCACACTCAATAACACTACTTAGCCCTACTTAGAGACGCAACCCGATCGCAACAGAGAACAGGAATGTTTATCAATAAGCTTACAGGCAAGATGATTGAGAGTGAAGATGTTTATGATGGCTAGACGGAATTTTTATGGTGGCTAGGCGGAATTTTTCAAATTTTTCCCATTTCTTCTCAGATAAATACTCGGATTCACACCAAATTTTTTCCGAAAAGCAGCAGCGAAATAACTTCTATCTTTAAATCCAACCATCTGTACTATATCGGTTATTTTAGCCTTGCGGCTTTCCAGTAAATTTCGTGCTGTTTCTAATCGATAGTTGTATAAATAACCAAATGCAGTTGTACCAAAAACTTCTCGGAAACCTTTTTTAAGAGTGCAGTCATTTAAACCCACCATGCGGGATAATTCCATTAATGATGGTGGGTTTTCGAGATTATTAATTAATATATCCCTGGCATAGTAAATACATTCAATATTATCTGAATGGAGTTGCTTAGATATATTTGGTGTATCTCCTTGAATTTGTTCCACACGTAGCGCAATTAATTCTAATGCTTTGCTTTCTAAATATAATCTTCTAGTTATCCCTTGATAAGGGCAATTTAATATTTGATTGATAATATCTCGCATCCCAGATGTAGTTTTTGCCAGATGGAGATATTTTCGCGCATCCGCAACTGTCATCACCTGTCGCATCGTTGGGGGTAAATGCTCAAGCTCATCTGTAATCAGGGTTTGGAAGAAATCAACATCAAGATGGATGTCGAATTTGAGAATGCGATCGCCACCTCGCCATTTGAACAAACCTGCTTCTCCAGAATGCCAATGTGCTAAAAAAAAGTTTTGTCCGCAAGGAGTTTCTTCATTATAATTATCGCCTAAAATACTAAAGCTCAATTCTATTTGTGAGCTAGGTTCACCACTCGCTAACTCAACAATTAAATCTTCTTTGAGGGTATAATCATCAATCAAAAAATTCAGTCCCGGACAAATATCAATTATACGACGATACCCTTGGCTGAGTTGTTTTGAATCATTAAGTGGTATTTCCACAGTTTGATAGGGCAAAATTTTCTCAGTTTGCATTTGAAGGATTGATTTATAAAACTCCTCTTCCGAGATGATTAAGGTCATATTTATTTTATATGTTTGGTTTAATTCGGAATTTATAATGATTATTGAGAAATAATATCATCATTCTGAGAATAATTATAGTTAATTTTTGATTATCTCTGGGAATTCATAACATACCTACGAACTTTGGATTAAATTCCCACCCAATTGATGCTGTCGGTTAAACACGGCAAAAAACGCTAAAATCAACACACCTATCGTAGCCAAAGCCGTTCCGGAAGCTTGCGTAAAAATAATTAGAATTTGGTAGCGCACGGCATCAGTGGGACTAGCACCAGCCAATATTTGACCAGTCATCATTCCCGGTAAACTAACTAACCCCATCACCATCATGGAATTAATCGTGGGAATCATCCCCGTTCGCAGCGCTTCTTTTAATGTTTCGTGTGCTGCTTCCCAACGAGTAGCCCCTAATGTTAACAATGCTTCGATTTGCTCGCGCTTACTGCTCAAATCTTCCATAAATTTATCTAGCGCTAGAGATGTACCCGTCAGCGAGTTACCTAACACCATACCCAGTAAAGGAATTAAATATTGCGGATCGTACCAAGGTTCAACGCGAATAATTCCGTTTACCGTTAATCCAGTAACCAAAAATGAAGCGCTCAATAGACAGACAAAATTGTTCCAATAAATACTGGAAAATCGTCTGCGGGTACGGTTGACACTCGACAGAGCCGCGATGGTGGTCATTGCAACGGCTACAAGTAATACTAATAGAGGGTTACGCAGGGTAAACACCCACTGCAAAGCATAACCCACCAGCAATAGTTGTACTACCATTCGCAGCGATGCTATGACCAAACTTTGCGTTAATCCCAAACGTAAAGCTAGGGAAATACCAACATTAATCATAATAAATAAAGTCGCTAAACCCAGTTGAGCGTAACTAATAGAAATATAGTTATCCATCAATCTTTTTCCTGCAAACTAATTTGACGGTTGGTAATTCGCTGTAATTGGGTTGAGTCGTGGCTAGTCCAAAGGTAGGCTCTTTGAGGGTCTTGGGCTTGCCAAGCTGCCACCAAAGCTTCTAAACTATGAGCAGTTTGAGCATCCAATGACGCGGTAGGTTCATCGAGTAAAAGTATTTTAGGTGCGAGTTGCAATGCTCTCAAAAAAGCCACAATTTGCGCTTCACCTCCAGAAATAGCACTTATCGAACGCTTTAAAAAGTCATCATTTTTATGTAAAAGTTGTAAATAATCTAGAATTGCAGTGCGGTTATAAACTAGATGAAGATTGGCTTTGAGATGATAAACTTGCTTTAGGTTTGACTCTACAGTTCCGAACCATAAAGCCGGACGTTGATGCAGGTAAATAATTTGCGATCGCCATTTAGGTAAATGCCAAGTATCAATACTTTTTTCCTGAAAAATTATTTTTCCTGCTTGTGCTGAGTCTAAACCAGCTAAAGCACGTAACAGCAAACTTTTACCCGAACCCGAAGCACCTAAGACAGCGACTTTTTCACCCGAGAATAATTCAAAATTTAAGTTACGCCAAATCCAATATTTATCGATTTTCCGACCCAAGCCTTGTACTGAAAGAATAGGTGCTTGAGAAGATACCAATGTTTCAGCAGCCTGGTTTTGCATTAATTGAGTTTTCATGGCTAAACAGGTGAGGGCAACCAGATAAACTAACCTTACCAGCTAATTGCAAGTTTTTAGCTTTAAAATTTACTTACCAAGCAAGGGGTCCGCATGCTAACCAGTAATTGTTCATTTATCTATCAAATATTTAAACAAGTCATCCAAAACGCTATTAGCTCCAATCATTCCCCAGGAGCTAATCCAGGTATCGCTAGAAACTTGATAAACCCTATCTTCTCGAACAGCTTCTAATTGTAACCACAATGGGTGATTTGTAAATTGTTTCAACTTTGATGGATCGTGTCCTCCTAGACTCAAGAAAATTACATCACCCTCTAATTGCGGAATTAGTTCTAAGGAAATATTTTCATTAACTTTATCTTTATCTTGATAGTTGGGACGAGGTAAGCCGATTTCCTTAATAATTGAACCAGCAAAAGAATTATTCATGTAAATACGAGTATAGTTATTCCAAAAATTTACCAAAGATACTTGAGTATTGGAAAGCTTATTACCGATTTTCTGACGCAGTGTATTTATCCTTTGCTCGTAATCTTGTAACAATTGTTCTGCTGTTTCCGTTTTACCTAATGCTTCAGCAAATTTAGTTAGCCATTCTTGCCAACTCTTATCTGCATCAGCCAAAACTGTCGGTGCAATTTGAGATAGCTGCTGATATATATCGGCATCCCAATTAAGTCCTAATATTAAGTCTGGTTTTAGATATAAAATTTTTTCTAGACTTGGACTACCATTAACACCAACTTTCTCGACTTCTTCAGTCTTTGATTGCAGATAATCCGGATATTGGTCGTAAAGTAAAGTGGTAGCTGCAATTGGTTTGATTCCTAAAGCCAAAGCATTATCTAAGCCTCCTAAAACAACTACACGTTTCGGATTTAGTGGAACTTTAGTTTCATCCATAGCGTGTTTAACAACTCGCGTTTGTGAAGTTATATTTTCAGAATTTGAACTGATATTTTTAGAAGTACTAACTCCACAGCCAATAATAATTAAAGCTGTGATGATACTGAAGAAAATTAATTGGATTTGACGAGAATTAAAAATATGAGTCAAAAAACTCCGCGTGACTCCGCGTTTACCTCCGCGTCCCTTTGCGTTAAAAAACATAATATAGCTACTACTAATAATAATTAAATTTTCAATAAGTTTGTAATTTTAAATTGTGGAGTGTGAGTTAATTCGCTATTGCAACATTCGCCTTTTGATAAAATATTTTTTGTTTCATCTTCAATGACGTTACATCGATAAATATTAATCGTGCCATCTGATGTTTTAAAAGATATTTCTACTTGATTAAAAGTTTCATCTTCATTATGTTTAATTACATGACCTTGCACTTGATAATTAAACCATTCCCACCCATGCTTTAACATCAACTCTCTTTCTAACAATTGAACTTGCCAAGGTAAAATTCCCCAACCGCGATAGATATTTTTCAAACATTCAATATCACCAGTTCTAGTCAAAATAGCAGCAAAAGATTTTTGGTCAAGTCTACCGTAATAATTAAGCGATTATATCCCTTCTCATAATATTGGGCATTATAAATAAATACTAGCCTTAAAAATAATTCTACATCTCCATTAATATCTGCTTTTAAGGCTGTGAAGTTATCAGAAAGGGCTTTTGAATCCAGAGGTTCAGATGTCCAAGGCGGTGGAAATTCGAGTAAGACATAATATCGACGATTTAATGCACAGCCAATCGGGTCTTCTTTTACTTCACAAGATTCTTCTGCACAGAAAAAATTGTTCATAATCTAAAAAATTAAATATTATTTATATCAATAATCTTTAGTATCATAATCTGGCACAATAGTTTCCACATTCCGCAATCGAGCAACAAAGAATCCGCTTAACCCAATTAACAATAAACAAACAGAAGAAAACACATACAAAATTGCCATCCCCGCACCTTTTCCAGTACCAAATAAATTACCAAATAAAGGTACAAGATTACCTCCTGGCATCATAGCAGGTTCAAAAACATGGTCGGCAAGCAAAGCAGCAATAAAAACAGCGATCGCCGAAACAATCTGTTGCATAATAGACTCGGTGGCAAAGACTCGTCCTTGTATATCCGGTCTAACTTTACTCAACAATATAGCCCTTGAAGAACTTGTCAACATGGGAAAATTGAGAGAGGAGCAAAATTGGGCAGGTAGCCAAATCATTAACCCTTGTCCCAAAGCAAATATCGTTTTACTGACTCCAGCACCCATCATTCCCAAAAGAAAGCCATTAATCCGTCGTTTGGAACCACCCAAAATACTCAAAAGTACAGTTCCCGTTACTCCTCCCAATCCAGCCGCAGAGGAAATACTACCTAATATCCTGGTGTCATTATTTGTACGTGCCAAAATCATCGGTGAGTGTAGGGTTGCACCGATGTCATGGGCAAACCAAAACAACGAACCAGCAGCGATGACAGCTAAAAGGCTAGGATTTTTGAGCAGATAGCGAAAACCAAAAATAATTTCTTGCAAAAAGCCGATACTTTTCTCAGATTGAGTTGTAATTTTTGGTTGAGGAATACGTACCTTTAAAATAGTCGCGATCGCAATTGTGAAAGTAATAAAATCAATTAATAAAATCCCACCCAAATCAATAATGTAATAGAGAAAACCAGCCAATGCGGGGGCAATAATTATTGAACCGTAATGAATTGCAGAATTCATACTAGTAGCCCTTTGGTAATGTTGTTTGGGTACTAGCATGGAAATTGAGGAGGAATAAGCCAATGCTTGAACTTCGCTAAATGTTCCATTTACTGCACCAGTTGCGTAAATATGCCATATTTGTAATTGGTTAGTTAAATACAAATAGCCGATAACTATAGTAGATATTGCTGCTACACAATCGGCTATTATTAACAAAAATTTCCGATTTACACGGTCTACAATTAATCCTGAAGCTAAGGTAATAAAAATACTGGGAATGAGTTCAAAAAAACTCAATAAAGCAATTGTAGTTACCTGATTTGTCAGTTCCCATGCCCAAATTGTGATAGCAAAATAGGTCATGGAACTACCAATATTAGATACTAACTGACCAAACCAAATTATTATGAAAGTACGCAGGTGTTTAGGTAATTGTTGTTTTGTCATTCAAATAATTATCATGTTTAATTATTGATATTTTTATCATTTAATAAATATTTTTCTAAATCATCTAAAATGGCACTTGCTGAGAGAATATTGCCAAATATCCAGTAACTTGAATCAACAGTATATACTCGGTTATTTTGTACAACATTGAGCTTCTGCCATAAAGAACTGTTTTGGTATTTCTGGAAGTTTTCTTCGGCTTTAGAGTCTAATGCTGCGAATAAAATATCTGCATCAAGTAAATCTATACGTTCTAAGCTTACCGCTACATAAGAATAGTCTGGATTTGTACTTATTTGATTTTGTTTTTCTGGAATAGATAATCCGACTTCTGAAATAACGCTGACGGGAAATGAAAATTTGTTGCGAAATTCTGGGGCTATTCCGGGTGCATAAAAGCGGCTGATAGTCACTGTTTTTAGATTATTTTTATTGTTTAACTTTGTACGTAATATTTTAATCCGTTGTTGATATTCATCTAATAATTGTTGTACTTGTTTACTTTTACCTGTGATTTCACCAACACGCACTAAAGCATCTTTCCAAGCATTGTGGGTATAATCAATTCCAACTGTGGGAGCAATATTAGAAAGTAATTTATAATTTTGTTCTACACCAAAAGAAAAACCTACGATTAAATCTGGTTTTAACTGTACTATTTTTTCTAAATTTGGCTGAGCAACTTTCCCTAAAGTCTCTATCTCTTTGGCTTTGTTAGTAAATTTTTGTCTTCTACTACCTGTTAAAGGTGGCTCTGGTGCTGCTACTGGTTGTAAATCTAGTGCTAGTAATATTTCCATCATTGTCTCATCTAAAGCGATGATACGCTGAGGATTTAAAGGAACGCAAGTTGTTCCTAAATCATGCTTCACTACTCTACACTCAGATGTAACTAAATTGGAGTTTGAAGTTTGATTTTTTTGAGGTAAATAATAATTACAACCTGTAACTATAATAAATGTTAAGCTCGTTAATAAGAATAATTTTAGAAATTTGGATAACGATTTTATCATTACTATTTATAATTTATAAATACCATTTTTTTACTGTTTCCTGTTCCCTATGACCTTATTTAATCAAATTTATCAAGATAAATGGCGGTTAAAACCGCCACATAAATTACCCTTCGGGTTCACCAGTTGTTCATGGGAGAAACCCCCAAGACCACACTGGTTCACCAACTCCAACGATAATTTAAAGTAAAAGTTCGACCCCTAGAAGCTAAAGCATAAGAGTCGTCAAAACCAGCATTAATTTGATTGGTAACATTCAAATATTGATTATTCAGCAAATTACGAACGCCTAAACTGAGGGTACCATCACCAAGTTTCAAACTGCTGATTAAATCCATAACTAAATAACTATCTATACCAATGGGGTCAACTTCTGCATCAAAAGCGCGATCACGACTTCCAACATATAATGCTTGTAGTCGATTGCTCCATCCCGGTAACGTTTCATTCTCCACATATGCTGTTAGTTTCAAAGGTGAAACTTCATAACCAGTAATGGCAACAAATCCAATTTCTTCTGATTCTTCCCGTTCTCCTTCACTCCAAGTCAATGTACTTCCCAATTTCCATTTATTGCTTGGTTGCCAATCTAATGCTAGTTCAATTCCATAGTTACGTTGGGGAGAACTCCATCGATCAACACTAAAGGTGGTCTTCCCCGCAAAGTCTGAGCAAAACTTTGTTGTGATTCAGCACTTGGCCCCAAACCAGGAACCGTATTTGCAAGTATCGATGTTAAATCGCGATTAACAGTAGTTTGCTCCTCAATTTGTTCGCGGGTTATTACCGTTACCGAACGTGGTACATTTTGGACATCTTCTTCAGTACGTGTCGCACTCACTATCAATTCAATCGGTTCATCATCGGTTGCTGTTGGTTGTGCTGGTTTTTTTGATGGAGTTTCACTTGTAGTAGGCTTCTCTTCTTCTGGTTTTGGAGTTGGTGTTTGTGCGGTAGAAGCATCAGGCGCTAACCCAAAAATCAAACCTTCTCCACTGTCGAACAATTCAACTTTCGGCAATCCTGTCTCACCCTTAACCGCAATCCTGACGGTATTCGCATTCAAATTAGTTACCGTAATCTCAGTAATTCCCTCAGTTGGTTTTTCTTGAGTAAATTTAAACGCATCTCCGGTCGCTTGTTGCAGTTGAGCGTTAGGAATATCGGCAATAAAATCATTACCACTGCTGCGATTTACTACCTGTAACTGTCTTGCTTGAGGTGTCTGCAAGATTATTTCTAAACCTTTATCTGTTGAATTGGTCTTAACTCCAGTAATTGGTACAATACCTCCTTGAGCAGGTGTTGGAGTTTGCACCAGCATTTGAGCGCTAGTTGCACTCAGTTCGATTTCGCTAAGTTGGAGAATATTTTTACCTGCTTCACCCAACTTTATCCTTTTTTCCAAACTTGCTCTTGGCAATTGGAAATTTCGGCGTATCCGAGAACCCAAAGATTTATTATCTCTAACAGCAATCTTGTTACGTACTCCAGATTTACTGATTCTATCTTTTTGCAATTCCTCACTTTTAGCAGGAGTACCAATGAGAAAAACAATCGCACTTGTCAGCAGCAGGCTTTGAAACAATTTATCTAATTTCATCTATCTCCCCACATCAAATAATAATACTTGCCCGTAACCGAAGCCACCCGACGATTGATGCTCAAACAATTTTTTTGGACTCTAAACTACAGTCTTATTAATAAGTTTTATCAGTAATCTTACGGGAAGTAAGAAAAAAAATGAAGCCCAGGATGTTCTCCAGACGGAATTTAATCGTTCCCTAAACGGAATTTTTTCGGGAATAAACGCTAGGATTAGCACCAAGTTTTTTGCTAAAAGCCCTCACAAAAGCGCTGCGGCTAGCATAACCCACGGTTTGTGCAACTTGATTTACCGTGAGCTTGGTTTCTAGCAATAATTCTTTGGCTCGTTCCATGCGATAATCGTGTAAACAACCAAAGACGGTTGTACCAAATATTTCCTGAAAGCCTTTTTTGAGAGTGCAATCATTGAGATTTACTTGACGCGCTAATGTCAATAATGATGGTGGATTGCTAAAATTATTAATGATAATATCTCTCGCTTGATAAATACTATCGATTTGTTCCGGTTTGAGATTGATACTTGAGTCTAACAACTTAGCATCTTGCAAATCTTCCAAACGCAGAGCCATCAACTCTAATACTTTACCTTCCAAATAAAGCTGTCTTGTTAAAGCTTGATAAGGACAATTTAAAATTTGCTGCAAAACAGTTTGCATTTGTGGTGTTGTTCTACCAACTTGAAAATAATTTATATCGACATTTTTAATAACATCTTGGAAATTATCAGGTAATTTATCGTTAGGAGAAAGCACCAAACTTTCAAATAATGAATATTCGATATGAATATCTACTTTTAAGATTCTTTCCTGAGCTTGCCATTCTTTCGTGTTACTTTCATCTGTATCTGAGTCAAGCGATATAAAATTTTGTCCTGAGTTGAGATTTGTATCGTAACTATTACCAAAAACACCAAAACCTAATTCTAAAAAAGTACAGGGTTGAGTTGGGGTAGTTTCAACAACTAAGTTTTCTTGCAATTTATAATCTTCTACTAAAAGCGAGATTCCCGGACGTAGGTTAAACCAACTTCTTTTACCATGACTGATTCCTTTGGGGTCTTGCAGTTGAAATTCGTAAGTCTGTGGGCGAAAATTGCTTTGATTATCAGATGAATTTGAAGGTAGTAAATGGTGACAATCTGCTGGTTCTTTGAGAAAAAGGGTCATGTCAATTTTGGGTTTGATATTCAAATTGTAAAAAGGTAGATGAGAAATAGTATCATTAATTAAGATATAATATTAGTGTCAAGGGTTACAAATATTTTTGCTAAGTAGGGGTAAGGCTATCTTCTCCTATTCAATTTTCGCATACGCTTCGGTAAATGCGAAAATTATTGCTGTGATTGGCTATTCTTTTGACTAATATTTTCATCAATAATTATCTAAGTAGAATTTTTCCTTGCCCCTGTCTTCTGCTTCATACTTTAAAGACAGGAGCTATAAGGGAAAACGATTTGAGCTTGATTTATATTTATTTACAATGTTAGGGTTGTTAATAAGAATAATTTGATCGTTTTGTATGGTAAATTTTGCATTGAAAATAGGGAGTAGTAAGCAAATAACAGCGAGCAGTTAAAAAAGGTAATCTTAAAATTAAAAAATAATTTTAGTTACGGAGGATAGTAATTATTGTATATTCAACTTTATGAAGCGATAATAGATACTAATTCATCTGAATTCACTTATTTTCAATAACCGCTTTGCTGAGCCTCCAAAACCTAATTCCCAGGTTGAACCTGGGAATTATATCGAAGATAAATGGGCTTAGAAACCGCCAGTTAAACTACCAACTCCAACGATAATTTAAAGTAAAACTTCGACCCCTAGAAGCTAAAGCATAAGAGTCGTCAAAACCAGCGCTAAGTTGATTGCTAATATTCAAATATTGGTTATTCAGCAAGTTACGAACGCCCAAACTGAGGCTACCATCACCAAGTTTCAAACTGCTAACTAAATCCACGAGCAAATAACTGTCTATACCAATCGGGTCAACTTCTGCATCAAAAGCGCGGTCTCTACTTCCAACATATAATGCTTGCAGTCGGTTGCTCCATCCTGGTAAAGTTTCATTCTCTAAGTATGCTGTCAGTTTCAAAGGTGAAATTTCATAACTGGTGATGGCAACAAATCCACTTTGTTCTGATTCTTCCCGTTCTCCTTCACTCCAAGTCAATGTACTTCCCAATTTCCATTTGTCACTTGGTTGCCAGTCTAATGCTAATTCGATTCCATAGTTACGTTGGGGAGACCGTAAAATACTACAATTACCAGTGCCAAAGTCTTCAAATTGTACTGTTGTTCCTAAAGCTGAATAACTGTAAAATCCTGCCAAAGAAGCTTGAAAATTGTTCCACCTTCCGCGAATTCCCAATTCGTAACTATCGACTTTTTGAGGAGATGAAGGAATGCGATCACCTTCTGCATCAAATGGTGTTCCAAAACTATCGCGGGTGAAAGAAGCAACAAAATTTACATCACCTTGCTTACCGGAAAACCCGTAGTTAATAAAGTTGCCAAAGCTACCAGATTTGAAGTTACCAACGGAACGCACGCCAATTTCAGCTTCTGATACAACCCTGTCTTGGTCAGGCTTGCGGGTAATAATATTAATTACTCCACCTGCTGCTCCATCACCATAAGTAGCACTTGGTCCCCTAATTACTTCTATGCGCTCAATTGCCGCAGGATCGATTGAGGTATCATTATCGATATTCGAGGTAATTGGTACCCCATCTACCAATACTAAAGGTGGTCTTCCTCGCAAATTCTGAGTAAAACTTTGTTGTGATTCAGAACTTGGCCCATTACAAGTAACTGTATTAGCAAGTATCGATGTTAGATCGCGATTAACAGTAGTTTGCTCCTCAATTTGTTCGCGGGTTATTACCGTCACCGAACGTGGTACATTTTGAACATCTTCTTCAGTACGTGTCGCACTCACTATCAATTCAATTGGCTTATCATTATCTGTTGTTGGTTGTGCTGGTTGTGTTAATGGAGCTTCAGTTGTAGGCTTCTCTTGTGTTGGCGAGTCTTCCCTCTGAGTTGGGGTTTGTGCGGTAGAAGCAGTAGGTGCTAACCCAAAAATTTTTAAGCACATAAAATGTGAAAATATTAAGAAGTATTTTAGGATTTTTGCAGGTACTATGTCTACTCTCGAAGAAATTGAAATTAAAAACATTGACCATTTGGGAATAGTCGCAGGAATTATTGATTCAATAGGCTTAGTAGAAATAGTTAATGAATTTTTAGGAGAAGATATTTCCGAAAAAATCAGTGCGGGTCATGTTGTAAAAGCAATGATTTTAAATGGCTTAGGTTTTGTTTCGGCTCCATTGTATATGTTTTCAAGGTTTTTTGAACACCGAGCTTGTGAACATTTAATTGGAGAAGGAGTAAAACCTGAATATCTGAACGATGATAAGCTGGGCAGGACAATGGATAAATTGTTTAGTAAGGGATTAAGTAGCATTTTTCTCGCTATTTCATTAAATGCTGTCAAAAATTTTGATGTATCTTTTTATCACTTAGAGGCAACATTATCAAAAAACGAAGCTGCGATTACTAATAGCGTTCAGAGTGCTGGACGTTTTGTCCTTGCTACAAATATTTTAGATGAAAAAATACTTAGTAATTCAGAAATGATTTCTGAATATAAAGCCCAACAGTCTTGCGAGAGGGGATTTGGTTTTCTCAAAGACCCTTTATTTTTTGCAGACAGTATTTTTCTAAAAACTCCCAAAAGAATAGAAGCTCTCACAATGATAATGGCTTTATGTCTATTAGTTTATACTATTGCACAATGACAAATCCGCGCCGCTCTCTCATGTTCAAAATCAACTATTAAGAACCAATTAGGAAAACCTACAGAGCGACCTACATTAAGATGGATATTTCAATGTTTTCAATCTATTCACCTTATCTTTTTAAACAATGATAAACAAATATCTAATCTGACAGAATATAGAAAATTTATACTCAATTTTTTACCAAGTGAATGCTATCAATACTATCAATGTTAGCTTAGACAATTAACATCGTTATTTATTAATTTATTTTACATTAGAGCTATTAAATTATTATTTATAGCTCTCAATTATTATATTTTTTTTATGATTTTACCGTACATTAACATTAGTAATATCCAAAAAATCGAAATTGATTATAGTATTACATTATGTATTGAGTATAAATCTTCATTAAAAGAGAATACTATGCTTATTGATACTCATTTGCATTTATTTTGTACAAAGATTATAGGGCGGTCGCAGCGTACTACATCTAAAAAATAGGTTCTGGTATGATTTGATTCTTTTTCGTTCAATGTATTTTAGTGATAACCGAGTGCTACATCTTTGGGTGTGGAATCTGGGATTAAAAGTCCCTGTTGTCAGCAGAATCACCGATTCTTTTATTCGGCTTTTAGCTACTACGAATCACTTCTTCTAGTTGTGTCTCTCGTGGCTCGGTTGTGTCTAAGATTTTTAAATAACTTTTTTCTTCATCTGAAAATGGTTCTGCATTCTGTAACTGTGATGACAATAGATTAGCAGTAGCATCAGTAATATCACCACTCCGCCTATTTAGGCGATCGCGCAGAATTTCTTCGGGTGCAGTACAGTAAATGATTTTCAGAGGAATTTGATGTTGCTTAGCTGCGGCGATAACATCAGCGCGTATATTTAGTTTGTCGTATTTAGCATCTAAAATTACCGTAAATCCTTGAGTTGCCAACATTATTCCTAACTCTAAGAGTTTGTTGTAAGTCTTTGACGACATGGCATCTGTATATAATTTATCGCTGCCTGTTTTTAATAAAGGTATTCGAGCTAAATGTTTGCGAACTGCATCAGAACGAATGTGTATCGCTCCTAACTTCGGAGATAAATAGCGGGCAACTGTACTTTTACCAGAACCCGAAACTCCAGACATTAAAAATAGTTTACCTTGTTGGGGCTTAGTATAACTCCAAGCCTGTTTATAATAATTAGCAGCAATTTTTCTCGACTCTTCTTTTACATTCACAGAAACTTCTGACTCGTCAAGTAAAAATGAATTCACCTTGGCTCTGACATAAGCTTGTCTGCTTAAATATAGGGGTAGTAACTGTAAACCTTCCCAGTCTCCTGTCTGTTCTAAGTATGTGTTTAAAAAAATATTAGCTAAATCTTTTCTTTTACGAGCTTCCAAATCCATGACTGTAAAAGCAATATCGTACATAACATCAACAAATCTGAATGTTTCGTTAAATTCAATACAGTCAAACAGTAAAATTTGCGAATGCCATATACAGATATTGCGTAAATGTAAATCTCCATGACACTCACGAATACAATCATTTTTAATGCGATTGACAAACAATTGTGGATGTTGAGTAAAAAAGCGATCGGTATAAGCTTTTGTTTCTTTATACTGAGTTTCTGTTTGCGCTTTTCCGATATACTTACTAGTTAACTCATAGTTCTCATCAATTGAACATCTAACTTTATCAACTTCACCAAAACTACGGATATAATCATTAGTTTCAGTTTGATTATGATAGCGGGCTACAACTTTGCCTAACTCTTCTACATCTAACTCAGTTAATTTTTCCTGTTCGAGCATAGTACTCAGCAACCCTTCTTCAGGGAACTGATGCATCTTTAATGCATATTCTACAGGCTCTTTTGTACCTCCTAGATGATATTGTTCACCATCTTGAGTAATGGGCAACACTTCCAAATATAGTTGTGCTGCTCCTATGAAATTCAACCGCAATTCTTCTTGACAAAAATGCGAGCGCTTCTCCAGAGTGGAAAAATCTAAAAATCCAAAATTCACAGGTTTTTTGACTTTGTAGGCATAATCACCAGTTAATAAAACATAAGAAATATGAGTTTGAACTAACTGTATCTTTTTGCTAACCGGATGCGGATAAAAATCCGGTTTTAGCATTTGTTTAATTAAAGTTGGGATAGATGCACGTACCATTATTTATAGTTCTCTTAAAAAACTGACAACTGTTTGCACAAAGCGGGCTAGAAATAATCTAAACCCGCTTATTGCTTCTTTCTAGCTAACTTTTTCCGATGCTTAATAGTGTCTGTTCTCAGCAGTATCTCCTTCGTATGGCTGTACTCCAGATTTAGGATAATCATCATCGCTGGGGCTAAAAATCCTAGTTATTCCATTGGTTGCAAAATTAATTAGCTTTTGAGGAATTTCTACAATTGATTTAATCATTTGCTTGGCTTGAGATGCGGTAGACATAATGATTTCTCCTTTGTAACTAATCTAATTAATAGAAAAATCTTCAACAAATGTTTGTCTTGTAAGCGGTTCTGCGAAAATTATTCCTTCACCGCCAAGAGGGTTTTTTTCATCTAATAATTCACCTTCTACAGAAAGGTAAATATTAGCTTCTGCGTCAAGACTTGAAGCTGTATAAAGTACTTGAGCAAGGCGATAAATCATTGAAGTTGAACCACCACCATGACGAAATTCATCGGATAGATTTACGTGAATTCCTGTTTCATCAATTCGCAAGCCTAACAATTTAGTTCCTTGGGGAATTGTAGATGAAAATTGATTATTTTGATTATGCTCAAAAAGGTAGTTTAAGGTTTGGTGCAATGCGGCTTCTTTCGATGCTCCTTTTTGAATGGCAACTGGTTGTGGAAATAAGCTAACTTTTTCACCTTCAACTTGTAATAAGTAAGCTTTTGGCTGTAGTTGTAACGCTGCGGTACTTTCTTTGGGTGTTAATTGTTCTGCTTGTTTGGGAATTGTAAATAGTATAGTTGGTTTTGGAACTGTACTGTTTTCTTTAGGAACGGGTGCTATTTTAACTTGTTCGCGTGTCGGAGTTGTAATTGTTTCCGTCGAAGCGGGATTTTTATTCATATCCACCAAATTCAACCAAACCACACTAACCACCAAACCTAATAATGACAGTATGTAGATGATAAATAAATTTGGATAAACAGGACGGGTATTTTGGGTTTTCATAATTTTTTCTCCTACATTTTTGTTGAGTAAATTATTAAATTTTAGATTTACCCCGATACCTCATCCTAGAAAAACACCCCGTATATTCTTGTATTGTAATTAAGTGGTAGTAGATGAGGAAGGTGTATTAATTTCGGCTTCAGCGCGAGAGTGCATTGTTTCTTCAATATGTTCTTCATGTTGACGCTGCTGAACCATTGCTTCACGTGCTTTTTCTTGCATCGCCAAATCAAGCTTTAATACATCATGTTTTTCAACATGAGATTTTGGTAAACTCAGCGTCAAAAGACCATTATGAATTTCGGCTTTCACCTTGTTGTATTCAACGCACATAGGTAAAGGTATTATGCGTTGAAAGTGTCCGTAATTAAATTCGGAACGATAAATACCTTTTTCGTAATGAACTTTCTGCTCTTCATGTTCTCCAGAAATTGAAACCGCATCTTTAGTTACATGAATATCTAAATCTTTGGGTTCAATTCCAGGTACTTGAGCTTGAAGAATAAGATTGGAATCGGTTTCTTTGATTTCGATTGCTGGTTCCCAAGTTGCATTTTCAACTTTAGGAATAGCACTAGAAGAATGTAAGCTCGTTTTATTACTGCTTTTATGCATCACCTCATCAAATAAATTATTGATTTGATGGCGTAAACTATCTATATCTTTAAGTGGGTGCCAGTTTCTTTCAGACATATATTTCCTCCCTGCAATCCCGATGAAAACTTTGATTGGCGAGCCTTTCTTGGCTCTACTTTCACATTAGGAAAACAATTTGAGGAACTTGTGAGGAAAGTTGATGAGTTAGAAGTTAGGAGTTTAGAGTTATGAGTTTTAAATAACTAATGCCCTATGCCCAACCCAGGACTTCTGAAATTTCTTGGGCTAACGTTAGAGGGCTGAAGGGTTTGGCGATCGCCGCTTTTATTCCCAAGTCTTTGTAGCGGTTACGGTCAGCATTTTGTACTTTAGCAGTAAGTAAAATTACTGGTATTTGCTGAGTTGTTGAGTTTTCTTGTAAATATTTGAAAGTGGTAATACCGTCCATATCTGGCATCATCACGTCTAAAAGGATTGCATCTGGTTTTTCTGTTTCGGCTTTTTGAACTCCTTCAGTCCCCGAACTTGCTGTCACAACTTGCCATTTAGCGGTAGTTTGCAAACAAATTTTGGTAACTTCTCGAATATATTGTTCGTTATCAACGACTAATATTTTTTTTACTGCCATTGTTAATATAAAGATTTGTATTAATGATTTTTCTTGTACTCACTGTTAAGTAGGTAGACGTAATTAAATATAAAATAATAAGACCTCACCCTCAATCCCTCTCCTGGTGGAAGGAGAGGGAAGCGATACGGCAGGGTGAGGTTTTACTAATTTGACCTAATTACTTAACTATCAAATGGCAAAGTAAAATAAAATGTACTACCAACTCCGATCGTACTTTCAGCCCAGAATTTTCCACCGTGCATTTCTACAATGCTACAACAAATCGCTAAACCTAAACCCGTACCTTCATGATTGCGCGAATCTGAAGAATCTACTTGTTGAAAGCGCTCAAAAATTATTTCTAGTTTATCTGGAGGAATACCGCGTCCGGTATCTTTAACTGTAAACAATATTTCTGAATCTTGTTCAACTGCTTTTAATTTAACTGTGTCACCCAATGATGAAAATCGAATTGCGTTACTAAGTAAATTTGTGAAAATTTGAATAATTCTATCGGCATCTACTCGCAGTTTTAGGGGTGGATTTTCAACTGATAATTTTACTTGCGCTTTCTCGGCTAAAGGCTGAACTACATTTATTGCTTGTGTAATTAAATCAGTTACCTCATACATTTGCTTGGACATTGTGATTTTTCCCGATTCGATGCGCTCGATATCGAGAATATCGTTAATCAATCTTACTAAACGTTCGGTGCTATCGGTAGCAATTTGCACTAAGCGTTTGCTATCTTCAGAACCCAAAGGAATTAAGTCGGTAGCCAGCATTCCTAAAGAACCGTGAATCGAAGTTAAAGGAGTGCGGAGTTCGTGAGAAACTACTGAAACAAACTCATCTTTCATCCGCTCTACTTGTTTGCGGTGGCTCACATCTTGTAAATAAACTGTATAAACCGTTTTATTGCCTAAATTCAATTTAGAAATCGAAGCTTCTGCTGGAAATTCGTTTCCATTCTTGCGTTTCCCGTAAATTTCGCTACGTTCGCCCATTTTTCGAGATTTTGGCTGTGACTTACCAAAATCGGCTACATGGTGACGGTGAGCTTCTACCGAACGTTCGGGTAAAAGTAAATCTAAAGGTTGTCCGAGTACTTCGCTTACCGAATAGCCGAAAATTTTCTCCGCACCTTGATTAAATAAAGTAATGCGCTGATTGCTATCAATGCAAATTATGGCATCCGAGGCAATTTCTACAATCCCAGTAAATTGGGCTTGCGCTCGCTGACGCTCCCCTAATTCCAATTGTAAGCATTCGTTCATCTTCACTAATTCGGCTGTACGTTCTGTGACTCGATTTTCCAATTCTTCCGATTCTTTACGTAGAGTTGTTTCTGTATGCTGTTTTTCTATAGCACCCGAAAGCACGTTCGCAACGGCTTGTAAAAAATAAATGTCATCTTGATTAAAAGCGCGTTTTTCTTGAGTGTAGATACCTAAAACACCATAAGCCTCGTTAATTCCAAAAATTGGTACGCTAACACCGCTAATAATTCCGTGTTCTTCAAGTAAAGTCGGGCTGTTAAATCGGGTTTCTTGGCGCAAGTCTTCAATAATAACGGCTTCTTTTGTTACTAAGGCAATTGAGGGCGAATCATTATAACTTAATAGCGCTAGTCTTATTAATCCTTCATGCCAGCCAACTCCCGCCCGTAGCAACATAGCGCTACCCGATGGTAAGATTTCTAAAATATGGCAAAATTCTATATCTAAACTTTGAGCAACCAGCGCCACAGTTTCATCCATCAAAGCAGATATGTCTTTATTCAATAAAGCCAACTGTCCCAATTTCGCGACACTTGCTTGTTGTTTAACTTTGGCGCTCAGTAACAGATCCATTTTTTCTCTTTCTGCTTCAGCTTGTTTTCGCGCCGTGATATCTCGCGTTACAGCTAACTGCATTACTTTACCATTTTCTGGGTCTATTAAAGGTACTCCATGAGTTTCTACAATACGACGGCTACCTTTGCAACCGATTATTTCAAATTCCAAACTCCCCTTATTTCCTTCACAAACACTTTTATTCAAATTTTCAAAAGCCTGCCGGTGTTCTGGTGCAATTACGGAATAAATATTTTTACCAATTGCAGTTTCCGAGGCTTCAATCATTGCTAAACCGGCGGGATTCATTTCTAACAATGTTCCGTCCGCAGCCACTAATTTAATACATTCAGGAGATGTCTTAAAAATTTTTCGCCAGCGTTCAGATTCAGTATTATTATGTTCTTCCCGTTCTTTTATCATCCGTTGTTGGGATTTAATTCTTTCCAAACGGTTGATGATTCTGGTAACTAATTCCGGTCCTACAATTGGCTTACTAACAAAATCATCTGCACCAACGCTAAAAACTTGGTTGACGATTTCAGCTTCATTATGCACAGTTAGAAACAAAACTGGTAGCTCGCTCCAGCGCGAATGATTGCGAAGTTTATCGCATAATTCAATACCGCTATATCCCGGCATCTCTACATCTAAAATTAATAAATCGGGCTGTATTGTTTCTAACTGTTCCCAAAATAAATCCGGGGAAGTTAAAGTTTTAACTGTAATTCCCCAATGTTTGAGTAATTTTTGTAATACTTCTAGGATTTTTGGGTCATCATCTACGGCTAATACCGTTGCTTGTGCTTGTTCTGACTGTTTTATTAATTGTGTTGCAGTTTCTAGAATTTGTTCTGAGGATGCGGATTTTTCTAGTACAGTGCATTCAAGTTTATTAATAAGTTGATTAATAATTTGCTTATTATTATTGTCTAATTTTTGAGTTAAAACGATTATAGGAATTGCCGGTTTACGATTTTGTAACTCAGTTAATAAACCGTTACCATCATCCGAATCTAAAATATCAGCATCAACGACTGCCACATTTGGATGTTCTTGGTAGAGTTTTTGTCTTGCTGTAGTTATGCTGTCAACAATCTGGGTTTGTAATTCCCAACTGGCAGCTTTGTCAGCTAAATCTTCAGATATTTCTTGATGTGTATTAACCACTAAAAGTAAAGGACGCTCATCTAATTCATATTTATTGCTAGAAGATGTAGATGTAGTTTGGGGTGCATCAATTTCAGTAAGTAAAGCCTTTACCAATTCCCCCATTTGAGATATTTCAGCTTTATTTAAAACCTGATCTGCTTTGAGTAAATTTTCAATCTTACGCGCTAATTTAGAGCCTTTCGCAAAGCCAAAAGTACCTAAAGAACCAGCTAGGGTATGAGCTTCTGCGGCTGCTTGGGAATGCAGTTCGTTTGTCAAAGATTCATTATTTTGTAATGTAAGTGCTGCTTCGAGCAATACATTCACCTGCTGGGATACCCTTCCTTTATATTTTTCCCATACTCCAGCTATGGCTAAAAGAGTTTGGGCTTTAGTAACTTGTTCTTTCTCACCTTCTACTCTTGTCTCCTTGTCCCCTTCTCTCTTTGTCTTCTCTTCTTGTGGCTTTAACCGATAACCAATACCATATACAGTTTCAATTAAATTACCGGGGGCACCCGCTGCTTTTAACTTCATTCGCAATCCTTTTATATGAGTGCGAACGGCTTCTTCGGAAGGAATGTCTTCATAAGACCACAAATGCTCTAAAATCATTCCACAGCTAAATACCCTGCGGCTGTTGCGTAAAAACAGTTCTAATAATGAATATTCTTTAGGGGTTAAAGATAGATTTTTTGTATCATAATCGACTTCGCAACTAGTAGGATCGAGTCGCAAATTACCCCATTCTAATACTGGCTGTAAATTGACTTTTCCCCTTCGCAATAAAGCTCTAACGCGAGCAACTAATTCTTCTTCCTCGAAAGGTTTAACTACATAGTCATCTGCCCCAGCATCCAAACCAGTTGCTTTTTCATGGGGACTATCGCATCCAGTCACCAGCATAATAGGAATCAACCAGCCACCAGAACGGATTTTCTGGCAAAGGCTAATACCATCTAATTTCGGTAAAGTTATATCTAAAATAATTAAGTCGTAGTCAAAAGCTTGAACCAATTCCCAACCTGTTTCTCCATCGCTAGCAACTTCAACTGCATAATTTTGATGAGTCAGTACGGCACTCAGCGCTTGAGCAACAAGTTCATCATCTTCTACAACTAGGATTTTCATGGCTTGGAGCAGTTTAAATTCAATAAAGGTTGATATCAGAAACTTTTTAATTTAATCAATATGATGTTTACTTAATCCTTCTAATTATAATTTAATACATTCATGTTTTAGAAACCTAATAAAAAATAAAACGGTAAAACTATTGATTTTTTTGAAAATTACATAAATTTTGAATATTTCCCTCACAACTTCCTCAAATTTTAGATTTAAATTTAAATTAAATAAGTTAGTTACAGCGAACAAACATCGAGATATTTTTTACGCTGACACAGAACAGGTAAATAATATGTTTAATAAAATTTTAGTTGCCATAGACGATGGAGATACTAATCAAAATATTTTACAGCAAGCGATTTCTTTAGCTTTAGCAAACGATGCTCAACTAATACTTACCAACGTAGTACCCCCCTTTATTGAAGTATATCCGGAGCCTGGATATATTGCCGCACATGGTTATCATCCGACTATACATGGTGAAACCGCAGTTACTTACTATATGCAAAGATTGGAAGCTTTGGAACAAAAAGGTATCGAGTTGTTACAATCATTTGCAAAAAGAGCTAGAACTTGCGGTGTAGAGGTTGAGTACGTTCAAGCTACTGGTTCTCCTGGATTTATGATTTGTAAGGTTGCTCGTAACCGAGAGGTTGACTTGATTATGATAGGTCGTCACGGTCGTACCGGATTAAGTGAATTTTTCTTGGGTAGCGTTAGCAATTATGTACTGCATCATGCACCTTGTTCTGTTTTGACAATCCAGGGACCAATTCATCAACAGGAAACCGATTCAAAGGTGATGGAAGCTGTTTCAATGTAATTTGAAACACTGATTGATTTCACCTCCCAATTATTTTGGGAGGTTTTGAAAAAAATCATCTAGTTATTAGTATTACTTACCATGTTTCAGAAGCTATTTAATTACCTTTCTCTTCACTTAATCAACTTTTTTAAGCCGATATTTCGATATAAACTAGAAGATAACTTTACTGATGGTTGACGTAATGGTACGCGATTTTTTCTTCTAGAACTTCCTAGAGAATTTGCTTTATTTCGTGAATTTAATCGTGCGTTCAAATCTTCGGGTATTGTCTCTATTGACATTGGAGATTGTTTATAAGTACTTACTGGCATAGCTTGCCAACAGCTTCGGCAAAACCAGGAAATACTATTTCTTTGTGTATGACGTAAAAGTGTGTCTTTGCAGCAAGGACAGTAATTCATGATTTTTTAAATCCGAAGGTGTTTCATTGCAACGACTATAAATTTTAAATTTGAGGAACTTGTGAGGGAGAGGGGATGGGGGGATGGGGAGATGGGGAGATGAACAGATGGGGAGAATTTTAACCTTTAACCTTTGACCTCGTGGGCTTGTTTTCAAGAGCAGCCTAATTTGGAAACCCCATCCTCACAAAATCCTCAAATTATCTGGTTATAAAAATACTTGTGTGAGAGGAAAAGAACGGAAACATTGGTATTACTCTAAATTGAGTTATGGGAAGTCAAGCTATGCGAAACATAGTGGTTAATCAACAATCGGAACGTCCTCGTTCTTTGGAACAAGCTTTGGTATTACCTTTAAATGAAGTTGGAATTACTGATATACCTAAAGTTGGCGGAAAAATGCTTCTTTAGGGAAATGATTCGTCAGTTGCAACCAAAAAGTGTAAAAGTTTCTACCGGATTTGCGACTACTGCTTATGCTTATCAGCATTTTATCAAAGCCGCAGGATTAGAAACCAAACTCAGAGAAATATTTGCTCTTTTGGATGTAGAGGATATTGACAACTTGCGAGAGCGAGGTAGAAAAGCAAGAATTTTGATGTTGCAAACCTCTTTCCCCGAAGAATTGCAACAAGCAATAGCCGAAGCTTACCAAAAACTTTGCTCTGAGTACGGTTTTATTTGACGAACGCAACGAAGCAGTCAAGCGAACGATCGCCAAAGCCATAACCACCGTTAAGCAACACGGCCGTAAAATCGGTATCTGCGGACAAGCACCCAGTGACTACCCCGAATTTGCTCGCTTTTTAGTAGAGCAGAGCATTGACTCTATGAGTCTTAACCCAGATTCTGTACTCAAGACACTTTTAGAAATCGCTTCCGTGGAATAATTGAGATGGGGAAGAGGAAGAGACAGGGGAAGGTTTTTTCTAGGGAGCGAGACGCTCCCACTAAGTTTTTAATACTCCTAACTGCTCCAGGGTAACTGTTCACTGCTCACTGATAACTGTTCACTGAAAATATTATGTTTACTAAAATTTTGGTTTCGATAGACCATTCGGATATGACTCAACACGTTGTTGATGAAGCTGTATCTTTGGCAAAAGCAACGGGTGGAAGTTTGATGTTTCTACACATTATATCTCCCTTGGATGAGCCATATTTTGACTCTTTATTCATGCAGCCAACTGTTCTTTATACAGAATTACACAGTGAAGCTCACAAAAAGAATTTGAGCGATTGGGAAAAATATAAGCAAGATAAAGAAAATTGGTTGCGCTCTTTATGTGAATCGGCTACATCTTCAGGTGTCAAAACTGAATTTACCCTTAATATAGGCAACCCAACTAGCAGAATTTGCGATATCGCTAGTGCTTGGGATGCCTCGGTAATCGTAATTGGTCGTCGAGGTCGTCGTGGTTTTACTGAATTATTGTTAGGTAGTGTGAGTAATTATGTGATACATCATGCACCTTGTTCGGTGTTAACAGTACAAGGAACGAATATTTCAACTACGGAAGCATCTCAAAATCAACAAGCAGAAACTTCTAATTAAAAATCAGTAGTTAAAAACTTAAAACTGGGCATTGGAAAAGAAACACTTAACTTTCCTCATCTACCAATAACCGAATCGGATAGAAGCATTTATAAATGATTCAGGAGATTAATAAACGTGGATAGACGACATAAAAAGCGCTTTTGGCTAGGTTTTTTGGGGTTTTTAGGGTTTTTAGGGTTTTTAGGGTTTGCCCAGGATGCTCCCCCGTTGCTGTTTTATTTGACATTTTTTTCTTTTTTTAGCGCTTTTCGCTATCTAAGAGAAGAACTAAAGTATCTGGGACTCTTGGGAATAATCGGCTTTATCGTCGCAATATTGGGTGTGTTGCGTATCATTCCAATTTAATTAAAATTAATTCATTATTTTGAGATTTTAATTGTTTTCCGGAGGATTATTATGTCTGAATTATTAAATATTTGGAAAGTGAAAGAAACTGAATTTCCTTATCATGGAAGCGTGGAGGAAAAACTTAAATTTATTCTAAGTTACGTCATTTTAGCTCCTTCTAGCCACAATACTCAACCTTGGTTATTCAAGATTGATTCAGAAGCAATTTATCTTTACGCCGATCGGGGTCGCGGTTTATTTGTTGCCGATCCAAAAGATAGAGAATTAATTATCAGTTGCGGTACGGCATTATTTAACTTGCGTATTGCTCTGCATCATTTCGGCTATAAAGGTCAAATTATTACCTTTCCTGACCCAAGCAATGTAAATTTATTAGCTTGTATTAAACTTGGTTATCCGATGCCCGAAAGCACTGACAATCAGCTTTTATTTAGTGCAATACCACACCGACATATTAATAGACAAAATTATCAGTGGTGGGATGCTCCGCAATCTTTACTTCGATGGTTACAGTCAGATGCAGAACAGGAAGGAGCATGGTTACATATTGTCAGAAAAGATACTATTCGTCATCAAGTTCTAGAGTTAGTAGTACAAGCCGAACATTTGCTAATGGATGACCCCAACTACCGTCAGGAGTTAGCAAGTTGGATTCGTCCTGCTACTAATAAAACTCATGATGGTATTCCCGGTTATGCTCAAGGTATAAACGAATATCTCGATTTTGCAACTCCTTTATTCGCTTTGGTTTTGCGAACTTTTGATTTAGGAAATACTGTAGCCGAACGCAGCCGTAAACTCTTCGAACAATCACCAGCAATTGTAGTCTTGGGTACTAAAAATGATACTAATTTTGATTGGTTAATAGCGGGACAAGCTTTAGAAAAAATCTTATTAAGAGGACAAGCTGTAGGGCTTCGTAGTTCGTTCTTAAATCAACCCGTTCAAGTACCAGAATTGCGAAGCGAATTGAGCAAAATATTATCTCAATCTGGTTTTCCACAAATTATTTTGCGTCTGGGTTTCTGTAAGGAAGTTAAACCAACTCCAAGACGAGGAGTTGATCAAGTTTTATCTTAGAAACTGTTTAAATTGCTTGCCAATAATATAATTGATAAATGTTTTCTATGATAACGATCAACTTTCTTAGAGAGAAACTCTCAATTTTTATCTGAATCAGTTATTTACAATAATTCACAGAAACAAATTGTTTACAATAGATAATTGTCTGTAAGACCAGCATAGTTTGTTCTCAAGAAAATATTAGTAATGATTTACTGTGTTTGTAAAATCTTATTTCATTTTATAAACTAATTAGAACAACTTGTAATTAACGTTAAAATTAAATGTATAAGATTTTAATTTTTTTTTCGCCGAAACTTTTTCTGAGGCCTTTTAACAATGCAATCTAATGCTGACACTATTAATTTACTCGCTTTGGATAAAGCAATAAATACAAATCCGACAATAGTTAGGCCGGAAACTTTGGTTATTGATGCAATTGCTTTGATGACTTTTCAAGCGCAAAATGGTGTTAGTCACTCAAAAATATCTAATATTTCAACAACAATTACAACAAATCATCAACAAAGAGATTGCTTGTTAATAGTTGAAGATTTTCATATCCAGGGCATACTAACGGCATCAGATATAGTTAGGCTTATTTTATCTAGGAACAATTTAACTCAAACTAAAATTGCCGAAGTAATGACACGGCAAGTAGTAACTTTAAAGCAATCTCAAAATCATGATATCTTCACAGCGTTGCAATTAATGCGCCAGCATAAAATTAGCCATTTACCGATTTTGGATGAGCAAGAAGAAATAATCGGGATTGTAAGTCAGGACAGTTTGTTACAGGCTTTGGATTTGCAAGCGCTACAGCATCAAATAAGAGCAAATTGTTCTGAATCACACAGGCAAGTTAGCTTTGAGACTAGTTTTGAGACTAATATTTTAAATCGTGTAGGTGATGCAGTAGTAGGAATTGATAACGAGCATCGGATTATTTATCTAAATCAAGCAGCAGAGCAGTTATATAATATTAATAGTAAAGAGTTTCTCGGTCGGAATTTAGAAGAAACTTACGATTTTCGGTGGCTCAATCCAGAAGACGAGCAAGCTGCATATGATGCTTTGTCAGCAACAAATGGCTGGCAGGGAGAGAATATTCATATCAAAAATAATGGCGAAGAAATTTTCGTTGAGTCATCGGTTAGCGTGCTTAAAGATGATACTAGCGGCGAAAATATCGGCTTCCTTGCTGTTATTCGCAATATTACTAAGCGCAAACGTGCAGAAATTGCTTTGCAAGAAAAACAGCAACAGCTAGAAACCATTGCCGCGAATAATCCGGTAGGAATATATCGCTTTATTTACCATGCCGATGGTAGCATATCAATGCCTTATGCAAGCGAAGCTTATCGCCAAATTTTAGGTTTAAATCCCATTGATATGAGCGCTTATCCCGAAGATGTACTTTCAACAATCCATCCGGATGATAGAGAGCGATGGATACAAGCGTTAATAACTGCTAGTCAAGAGCTACATCAATCGCACTATATAGAATATCGAGTTACTGATGTTTTGGGGCAAGTAAAATGGATTGCAGACAATTTTCGCTGTTTTGAAGATAAAAATGGCGATTTGATTGTAAATGGTATAGATATTGACATCACCGCTCGCAAACGTGCAGTAATTGCCCTCCAAACTTCTGAAGAAAAATTTCGCTCTTTGGTAGAGATATCCAGCGACTGGGTATGGGAAGTAAACGAATATGGCTTTTTTACTTTCGTTAGTCCAAAAGTATTTGATATTCTTGGTTATACCCCTAAAGAAATATTAGGTAAAACTCCGTTTGATTTGATGCCTAGCGAAGAACAATTACGGCTTAGTGAGGTTATTAACTCATTTGTTTTAGAACAGCAGCCATTTAAAAATTTACAAAATATCAACTTGCACAAAGACGGACATTTCGTAGTTGTGGAAACAAGCGGGGTGCCTGTATTTGATGCAAGCGGGCAGTTTCGAGGATATCGCGGGATTGATAGAGATATTACCGAACGTTTTCAAGTAGAAGATGCATTGCGGCAAAGTGAAGAACGTTTCCGATTGTTGGTAACTCACGTACCTGTGGGAATTTTTCAAACTGATAGGCAAGGACAATTTTTATTTGTCAACCCGCGCTGGTCGGAAATTGCTGGAATTTCTTTAGAAGAAGCATCAGCAGAAGGTTGGGCTAAAGCGTTACATCCTGAAGATAAAGAGCAGGTTTTTACCCGATGGTACGAAACAGCAGCACAAGGGCAAGAGTTTGCAATGGAATATCGCTTCCGTACCCCAGCAGGTAAACTCAGTTGGGTGCTTGGAAATGCAATACCCATTCGCAATCAAACAGGAAAAATAACTGGATACTTGGGTACTGTTACTGATATTACAGAACGCAAGCAAACAGAAGAACAATTGCGTTGCACTCAAACTTCGCTGCAAGAAGCGCAAAGAATCGCCAGAATGGGCAATTGGTCGAGGAATTTGACTACAAATGAAAGTTGGTGGTCGGAAGGATTTTACCGCATAATTAACTTGAATCCCGATGATGGAATGCCCGATGTAGAAAACTTGATTAATACGATCGTGCATCCGGAAGACCGCGATCGCATTTATCAAATGGTAATGGATTGCATACTTCGGGGCATTGCTTATGAAACTGAAGTTCGCTTTTTACGTTCCGATGGTACTGTTGGTTACTTGTTTATTTGCGGAAAGGTAGAACGCGATTCTCAAGGAAACTTGTGTCGTTACTATGGTGTTGCTCAAGATATCAGCGAATTGAAGCAAGTAGAGTTAGAGCTACGCGAGAGTAAAGAACGCTATCGCTCGATTGTCAAATCGATGCATGAAGGTATAGTGATAAGCCAAGCGGATGGTACTATAATTTCCTGTAATTACAGTGCAGAAAAGATTTTGGGGCTATCAGCCGAACAAATCAAAGGAAATACTTCTTTAGAACCGCCTTTACCTACAATCCATGAAGACGGTTCTCCCTTCAAGCCTGAAAATTATCCGGCAATGATTACCTTACATACGGGTAAACCATGTTTAGATACGGTGATGGGAGTTCACAAACCCAATGGAAAAGTCACCTGGATTTTGATTAACTCCGAACCGTTATTTTTACCCGGACAAACTATCCCTTATCGTGTAGTAACTTCGTTTTCTGACATTACCCGACGCAAGGAAGCCGAAGACAAAATTGCCCGACAAGCGCAATTACTCGATATAACTACAGATGCAATTTTAGTCAAAGATTTAGAAGAAACTATCTTATATTGCAACCGCAGCGTCGAGCAAATATATGGTTGGACGAAAGAAGAATTAATTGGAAAGACAGCTAACGAGCTTTTGTATCAAGAAATTTCATCAGAATTAGAAAAAGCCCACCGCAAAGTTGTTGCAACTGGCTCGTGGCAGGGAGAATTAAATAAAGTTACTGCATCTGGTAAAAATATTATCGTTGCTAGCCGCTGGACGCTAGTTCGTGACGAAGCGGGGAACCCCGAATCAATCCTCACTGTGGACACCGACATCACCGAGAAAAAGCAACTGGAAAACCAGTTTCTCCGCACTCAACGCTTAGAAAGTCTGGGAACTTTGGCAAGCGGTATCGTCCACGATTTGAATAATATGCTCACACCGATTTTGGCGATCGCCCAACTGTTACCGTTAAAGTTGAAATCTCAAGAGTCAGATTGCAGCGAAATGCTTACCATGTTAGAAAATAGTGCCAAACGCGGTGCCGACATGGTTAAGCAAATCCTGACATTTGCTCGCGGTAATCAAGGTAAGCGCACGGTAATGCAAGTCAAACATTTATTGAAAGATATTGAGCATTTTGCCAAAGGAACATTTCCCAAATCAATTGCAATTCAAAGGAATCTACCGCAAGACTTATTGACAATTTCCGCAGATCCCACGCAAATGCATCAAGTATTGATGAACTTGGTTGTCAATGCTCGCGATGCCATGCCCAATGGTGGAACTATAACCATTGCCGCACAAAATCTATATGTCGATGAAAGCTACGCCAAAATGAACATTGAGTCAAAAATTGGCAACTACGTTGTAGTCACAATAGCCGATACCGGAACGGGTATTCCCCCAGAAGTAATTGAGCGGGTTTTTGACCCCTTCTTCACCACCAAAGAAGTAGGTAAAGGAACGGGATTGGGTTTATCAACTGTCATCGGTATCGTTAAAAACCACGGTGGTTTTATTGAAGTAAGCAGCCAATTGGGAAAAGGTAGTCAATTCAAAGTATATTTACCCAGCACTCAGCAAAGGAGAATCGAAGCAGCACAAGAAAATGTAGCGCAAATAGGAAACTCAGAATTAATTCTAGTAGTAGATGACGAACCAGTAATTTGTGAAATTCTCAAAACTACCTTAGAAAGTCAAAACTTTGAGGTATTTATTGCTGAAAATGGCATCGAAGCGATTGCAACCTACGTACAGAATAAAAAGAAAATTAGACTCGTGTTGATAGACATGATGATGCCAGAAATGGACGGAGCAACAGCTATAAGTACATTACAGCAGCTAAACCCACAACTCCAAATTATTGCCATGAGTGGATTGGCATCAACAGAAGCTTTAGCTCAAGCAGCAGGTAATGGAATTCAAGGGTTTTTAGCTAAACCATTTACTAAGTCAGACTTGTTGAATACCATAAATGGCGTGTTACAGAATCAGGAGTAATTAAGGTCAAAGGTTAAAGGTTAAAATTCTCCTTGTTCCCTTGTCTCTCCCTCTCATTCAACCAAAGCATTTTCTAAGACTTTTTCGATACCATCGCAAAATATAAATTTGATGTTTTCGCGGTCTGCTTCTGGTATATCTACTAAATTTTGTTGATTAGCAGTAGGTAAAAGTACACGTTTGATATCAGTACGATTAGCGTTGAGAGGATAACGAATAAAGAAACGGATGGCACTCTGAATATTTACACTTCTTGCAAAAGATGAGATGCAACGGGTGCGACCGAAGTTTTCAATGCTACTGGTGCATCCTGACGTTGCAACACGAACCTCATCAGCATCAAATTACGGTCGTCAAACAACCGCCAAGCTTCAGCCAAATAGCACAAATACTTATTATAAGTTTGAACCCCTACTAGTTGAATAGCTGTTTCCTTGTTGGCAACCAAACGGTCAAACCATGCTTTTAAGGTAGGACGGTAATCATGGACAGAATGGTGTTTTACTCCAAGGTTTGTTTGTTCAAAAACGTCTAGATATTTCTTAAGGTTAGCCAGATCGATGCCCGGAAATATTGCCACTCCTCCTACAAGAAGACGTGTAGGAATAACATCTCCTATCCGACAGAAGAAATGATGGATAAATTTTCCGTCAGGCTTTAAAGCTTGCGATAATTTTTTGGACAATGGTAGTAGTTCATCTTCCCGCACATGCTCAAAGCTTCCTATCGAGTAAATTTTATCAAATGATTCTGGTTCATATTCAGTGGTGATAAAATCTTTTAATTCAACATTAAAACCGTATTTTTGATCGATAAAATTCTTCTGCTCTGTAGACAATGTGTATCCATAAAGATGCTTTTTATCCTTGGTTTTCTCGTATATCTTTTTAAGCATCGCTCCCCATCCACAACCAAGGTCTAAAATCTTTTCACCAGGTTTTGGGTCAATGAGGTTAAGTATATAGTTTGCTTTGTTTTCTTGAGCATCCTCGATAGTATCCGTGCTTTTTAAGAAATCAGCACAGCTATAAAACATATACTTTTTGTCCAAAAACAGTTCATAAAATTGATTAGACAAATCGTAATGCTGTGATATAGCGTTGGCATGGTCTCGAAATCGCAGAGAGGATAAATTACAAAGAAGTCGCCTCATGAGAGCCGGAGGATAGTTATCAAGAAACCATTCCCATAAAATGCTTTCAGACTTAGTAAATCTATTCCATGTTTCTTGAGGGTCTAGAATTTGTGTACTTCTTGCCCAGTATAAAAATCTGGCATAACTTAGACCAAAAAAAATCATTTCAGGGGCAAATAAAACAAACCTTTTTATTTCCGATAAGCTTCTCATCATATTCTCTTTTTAAAATGTATGGGACTTCGATCGAATAGGGATTATACAGAGTAACACTCTGTACTTTCGCAATTAATTTAAGCAATAGATTGTGAGAAACTTGTGAAGGTCATACTGTATTTTGCTAAATTTTTGTAAACATTCAGCCCGATAATCTGATTGATTTAAGAATTAGTAAGCAAGCATTAGACTGCGATCGTGTTTAGCGTAAATGTACAGCGCCAGGAATTCTCAATCCGGTAAAGAATTTTAATTAAGCAGCAATATATGTGAAACGGCTGAGTATTTTATTTTTTGGATCTTGTTTAAACTGTTTACGGTTGATGAAAATCATTCCTCACAACTTCCTCAAATTATTTCTCTATAAATAAAAATAGAAGAGTGAATTGGATTTTAAAATCTAGAATCCACAATTCCCCATGCCCCATTCCCAATTTTTGGAGAACGCAATGTATTAGTTAAATTTCTTATCGCCAAAAGTAATACTATCTACTTTATAAGTAGGTGGCTCAACATGGATAACAACCCGCACGGGATGAAATTTTTCTTGTATACGGTGTTCAACCTCTTCGGTAATCCAATGTGCTTGTTCTACATCGAGAGCATCTACAATTAAATGCATTTCAACAAATACTTGATGTCCAATAACACCTCGCGATGCAATATCGTGACAATTGACTACTCCGGGAACCGAAAGTGCTATTTTATGAATAATTTCTGGTGCTATTGCGATTTTATCTGCTAACCAAGGTAAATTCTCTTTGACAATTGACCACCCGCTCCAAAATACCAACATAGCGACTGGTAAAGCCAAAACTATATCTAACCATTGATAACCAAACCAAACACCTATTAAACCCCCAATCACCGTAATAGTTATCCAAACATCGCTCATCGTATGTTTGGCATCAGCAATTAAAATCGCACTCATAATACGTTTGCCTACAGCACGTTCAGTAAATGCTACAAAGATATTAATACCTAAAACAATTAGTAATATCCATAACTCAAGCTGTGAAACTTTGACTACTCCAGTACCCTGGATAACTCTATCAATTACACCTTTGAGAATTTCAAAGCAAGCTATACCTAAAAAAGCTGCGATACCTAATGCTCCTAAAGCTTCAAACTTTTGATGTCCATAAGGATATTCTCTATCAGGCAAGGGGGAAGAAAATCTGTTAGCAACTAATCCTAAAATGTTGTTGGCACTATCTGTTACACTATGGAGTGCATCAGCAGTTAAACTTAAAGAACCAGTTGATACTCCTACAAAAATTTTTAACCCCATAACTAACAAATTGAATAACAAAGTAATAGTTAAAACTTTTTGAACTGTGAGACGATTATCGAGATTCATGGAGCAACCCTGTTTATTATCTTGGTTTCCTTCTTAAGCGATACCAAGACTTTTAATTCTTGTAGAATATCCTTTGTAGCCTGGGGCATATTGCCAGGTTTCTACATTTTGTGAAATTGTGACATCATATTTTAATTGAGCAACGCCGCGATTTATATTTGCATTGACAATTCGATAAAATGTTGTAAATCAAAGTTTATATCCAATCTGACGTAGAAAATCTTTACGTTCTATCATATCTTGAGATGATTCTACACCCTTCGGCGCAAATCCATCAATAATACCGATAATCCCTCTCCCTTGCTCGGTTTCTGCCACAATTACCTCTACTGGATTGGCAGTAGCACAGTAAATCGTGCAAACTTCAGGAACTTGTCTAATAGTATTAAGAAAGTTCATTGGATAAGCATTTTTCAACAAGATAATAAAGCAGTGTCCTGCCCCTACCTCTAAAGCATTTTTCTGAGCTACTGCTTGTAAATATTCATTATTTCCTGAATGTCGAACCAAGCAATCTCCCGATGCTTCGCAAAAAGCTAATCCAAACTTGACTTGTGTGGAATTTGCAATCATTACTTCATGTAAGTCTTCAACAGTTTTGATGAAATGACTTTGACCAATGATAATATTACAATCTTCAGGAATTTCTACTGAAACTATTTTGATATGCATAATTTTTATAACCTAAGCAAATAACAATTTTAAATTCTTATTTGTAGTAACATAATCTTGTTTTTATATTAAATAAAGAATATGGGGAAATCGTGAAGGTGTTATCTTCCGAATTAAATTATTTTTCCTCACAACTTCCTCAAATTTGTAATAAAAACTTTTAAAAAGGAGTGAATATACATGGCTGTGCTAGATCAAACCAGCTTCGGTAAAGTTGTTTCATTCCTAAACTAACAAGGTACATTTCTAGTATCTTTAGAAATCCCTGATAATCTTCATAAGTCCTATCGTTTATAATAGGAATTACGCCATTTTTAATTTTTTTACCATTTTTGCCAACTGTGTAAATAGTTAAAAGCTTTGGCTCAACCCATTTAAGTAATGAATATGGGGGTGGTTCCTTAACAGCATTACCTATAGTAGAAACACAAGCGCAGAATATTTCGGCATACATTCCTACAAACTTGATTTCGATTACAGACGGGCAAATATATCTGTCTCCAGACTTATTTCAAAAAGCTGTTTTCCCCGCTATAGATGTAGGTAAGTCTATTTCACGAGTAGGCGGTAAAATTCAATTAAACGCTTACCGTGCTGTTGCTGGAGATTTACGACTGTCTTACTCTCAATTCCAAGAAGTAGAAGTTTTCGCCCGTTTTGGTACGCAACTTGACGAACAAACTACAAAGACTTTGATTAGAGGACGAAGAGTGCGGGAAATACTCAAACAACCCCAATCTCAACCCCTGCAAGCAGCCGAACAAATAGCAGTGCTTTTGGCGGTAACTAGTGGTCTTTTTGACTCAGTGCCTTTAGAAGAAATTGATCGGGTTAGTACAATACTGTGTGGAGTGATGAGGAGAGAATTACCATCTGTTTGTAAAAGTATTGAAACGGGTGATAAATTAACCGACGAAGAATATCAAGCAATTTTGAAAATAGCTAGTCAAATCATCAAGGAGTAACATTTGCCATGCATCTTCCTGTAATAAAAAATCTTCCTTTCTTAAATAATATTCCTTTTTTAAATCAAAATATACCGTACTGGATAAAAATTAGAACGGCTCAACCCAAGTGTATTTATTACTTCGGTCCTTTTAATAATTCTCAAGAAGCTAAACTTAATCAGAATGGTTATGTCGAAGATTTAATTGAAGAACAAGCTTCGGGAATATATGTTGAAATTAAGAAATGTAAACCGAAAAATTTGACTGTGTATGAAGAAGATTAATTTGGCAACGGTTAACAATGATGTAGAGACGTAGCATTGCTACGTCTCCAACAGAATGCTTTAATAATCGATAAACTAGGCTATATAAGCAGCTAATTATAATAAAACAATCTCTTGACGGCAGTTATTTGTCTATATTTTTAGGGTAAAAAATAAACTTGAGGAACTTGTGAAGATCATTTTATATATGTAAAAAATAATGCTTAATTGCTGGTGATTTCAAACGCTTACGGTTGGTCGTGCTATTACTTATGTTTGGTATTGTCAAAAGTTACGGTGGATTTATCAATGTATATAGTGACAAACAAGCAACTAGTTTCAAAGTCTACTTCAAAGCAAAGGAGAGGGTTAGGGCGAGGTAAAAAATAAGTGCCAAGAATATATCGCCTTTTTGTAGCCCCTAACCAGAGCAAACGTATACATTCTTTGCACTTATAAAAACGGAAGGAACTCGCAAAAGACTATACACAAGGAAGCTTCAGCTACTTAGCAAACAAGAAACCAGGATTTATTGCTCTTTTAACTCTGCCCTGTATGATGGCTAATAGAGAATAGAATTGACATCACAAAATGAAACATAATTCTATTAAATAGTATTCCTAAGAATAGTACTATGAGCTTAGTATTCGTAGGAGATAGCAGCTTTCCAAGAGCAAGATAAGTTTCTTAATTGTTACTAATTAAAATTACTCCAACAATATGAGGAACTCGTGAGGAAAATCGAAAATATTTTAAAAAGTGAATTTTTTTAACAAATAAGTAGATTGGCGTTGAAAATCGTAATTACTCCCAACGCGTTCTGTAATTACCTATATCTCTTGTCTTGAAAAGTTGTTCTCTGCGAAAGCCTCCGGCTTACATTGGGGAATGGGTAGAGGGGGAGATGGGGGATAGAAACAACAAGGGAGCAAGATGCTCCCACTACAAATAGTTTTATAACTCCTAACTCCTAACGATTCCCAATTCTTCACAACTTCCTCAAATTAATTACTTACTACCTTTCCGCCAGAAGATTACCGAAAAAAACCTTACTAGACGCAGAGAGCGCAGAGAAAAGAGATAAAGAGAGATAGGTAATCTTAGAGCGGGATAGGAGTAGCTTAGAAATAGAAATAAAACAATCGCTTTGAAGCTAAGGCGGGTTTGATGAAAACAATACGATGCCCTAAATCACTAATTTTTTATTCGCATTTGCGCTATCTTTACAACTTTTGACGGGTTGTAGTCTTCTTCGGCATCATGAAAAATTATTTTTATCTTCTAATTTGACAAGCGTAAGTCCTGATTAAGTAAAGAAAATTTGAGACATCGATGGTTACACAAATCTTAAATATGTCCTATTGTAAAGATTAAAGACAAAAATGCCTTCTTGAAATTACCACCCGCACTAGCACTATGCAGCAGAACCAGCGATTTGTACTGGAACAAGCGATAGAACGCAATCCTTTGATTGTTACTCCTGACAGAGCTTTAGTTGAAGTGGTTCACTTAATGAGCCAGGGGTGGAGAAGAATTTGTCATCTCGATCAAAATGATTCAACAACAAATGATTCGGAAGTATTGCCAGCGCATAGTAGTTTTGCTTTAGTAATGCAGGATTCGCAGATAGTTGGTATTTTTACCGAGCGCGACATGGTGCGGTTGCTTGCTGCTGGTAGAATACTACACCAGACTACTGTAGCAGAAGTGATGAGCAAGGAAGTTGTTACGCTCAAAGCTTCTGAAGTTGAAGATGTTTTTACGGTTTTGAGTTTAACTTGCGATCGCAAGATTCGACATTTACCAATTGTTGACGAGCAGAATCAACTTTTGGGAGTCATCACCACCGAAGGTATGCGACGAGCTTTACATCCTACCGAGTGGCTGAGATTTCGCCGGGTAGAGGAGGTGATGAATACCGAAATTATTCATGCACCTGCAACAGTATCGGTACTCGACACAGTTAAGTTAATGGTTGAGCATCATGTTAGCTGCGTGGTGATTGTGGAAGAGACACAAGCAGATGGGGGGATGGGGGGACAAGAGGATGGGGAGAAAAATTTATCTATGTGTGACTCCTCTACTCAATTAATTTTCCCAATCGGAATTATCACCGAACGCGATATTCTACAATTTCAAAAATTGGAGTTGAATTTAGAACGCACTCAGGTACAAGCAGTGATGAGTGCGCCGTTGTTTTTGATAAGTACGGATGAGTCGTTATGGGATGTACACAAAACCATGCTTTATCATCGAGTACGGCGGTTGGTAGTTGCAGGGGAGCAACAAGAATTAAGAGGTGTAATAACGGAAACTAGCTTATTGCAAGCTTTAGACCCGACTGAGATGTATGGGGTTCTTGAACTATTGCAGCACCAAGTAGAACGCTTGGAAGTACAAAGAAGCGAACTATCGCAAAGCTACACCCAGCAATCTCAGCTTTATCAGCAAACACAAACAGCACTTGAAGAACGCAAACGAATAGAAAAAGCACTGCGACAAGAAAGAAATTTCACATCTGCAATTTTAGATGTTGCTGGTGCTTTAATTGTTGTCCTCGATAAACAAGGAAAAATTGTTCGTTTTAACCAAGCCTGCGAGCGAATTACGGGCTACAGCTTTAAAGAGGTAGAAAATAGAGAGATATGGAATTTGATTGTCCCAGAAGATATAGAAACTACTAAAAAAGTTTTTGAACAGCTTAAAAGAGGTGATTTTCCCAATCAAAACCAAAATCATTGGGTAGCAAAAGATGGAAATCGCCGTTTAATTAGCTGGTCAAATACTTGTTTAATTGATGATGATGGTTCGGTCAAATATATTATTGCCACAGGAATTGATATTACCGAGAAAAAGCAATTAGAAGAAGATTTAAACCGCTTTTTCTCACTGTCTCTGGATGTGTTGTGTGTTGCTGGATTTGATGGTTATTTCAAACAAATTAACCCAGCTTTTGAAGAAATTTTAGGATATACAAAAGCTGAGTTATTTGCACAACCCTTTTTAAGTTTTATTCATCTGGATGATGTTGCACCGACTACTTCGGAAATGGATAAACTTTCCCAGGGAGTCAAAACGATTGCTTTTGAAAACCGCTATCGCTGCAAAGATGGCTCCTATAAGTGGTTGCAGTGGAATGCGACTCCTTACGAACAAATGCTTTATTCGGTAGCACGGGATGTAACGGAGTACAAGCATACGCAAGAAAAAATTCACGAACAAGCCGCTTTATTAGATGTTGCAACAGATGCAATTATGGTTCGTAGTTTGGAAAGCCAAATCTTATTTTGGAATCAAGGAGCGGAAAGTTTATATGGTTATACTTTGGCAGAAGCATTGGGCCAAAATGGCAATGAATTACTTTTCTGCGAGTCTTTACCACAATTAGAAAAAATTCATCAAGTATTGTTCAACGAAAATTACTGGAAAGGTGAATTGCATCAAGTTACCAAGCAGGGTAAGGATATCGTTGTTTTTAGTACCTGGAATTTAGTTCGCGACGAGCAAGGAAATCCCAAATCAACGCTAATTGTTAATACTGATATTACCGAGAAAAAACAATTAGAAGCTCAATTTCTTCGCGCTCAACGTTTGGAAAGTATCGGTACATTATCTGGCGGAATTGCTCACGATTTAAACAATATTCTCACACCAATTTTAGCGATTTCCCAGCTTCTCCCGCTTACAATCCCGAAAGTAGATGAGCAAACTCAGCATTTCTTTGACATCCTCGAAACCAGTGCTAAACGGGGGGCTACTTTAGTAAAGCAAGTGCTATCTTTTGCACGAGGAGTACAAGGCGATCGCACTGTGCTTCAAGCAAAGCATATCATTTCGGAAATTCAGGAATTTGCTCGCAATACTTTTCCTAAATCAATTGAAATTCAAGTTGCTTTACCCGATAATTTACGGTTAATTAGCGCCGATGCAACACAAATTCATCAGGTGCTAATGAATCTTTGCGTTAATGCTCGCGATGCCATGCCGCAAGGAGGTACGCTGAGTATCAAAGCCGAAAATATTGATATTGACGAAAACTACATCAAAATGAATCTTGATGCTAGCGTAGGAAATTATATTTTAATTACAGTTACAGATACGGGTACGGGTATTCCTCCAGAAACTAAGATACGAATATTTGAACCATTTTTTACTACCAAAGAACAAGGTAAAGGTACGGGATTGGGACTTTCAACCACAATTGGTATTATCAAAAGCCACGGTGGTTTTATTAATGTTTACAGCGAAATCGATGAAGGAACTAAATTTCAAGTTTATTTGCCAGTAGTCCATACAGATGAAATTGTCCAAGATGAAAAAGTAGAAATTCCTCAAGGGAAAGGGGAATTAATCCTTTTAGTAGATGATGAGATGAGTATTAGGGATATTACTAAAACATCTCTAGAAAATCATAACTACCGAGTACTTACCGCTTACGATGGAATTGAAGCGATCGCGCTTTATGCCCAACATAAAAACGAAATCAGCGCCGTATTAATGGATATGATGATGCCGGAAATGGATGGTGTAACAAGCATTCGCACGCTGCAAAGAATGAATCCTCAAGTTAAGATAATTGCCGTCAGCGGATTATCTACTAGCGATAAGGTTAATGCAGCTATGAGTAATGGTGCCAAGTTATTTTTATCTAAACCTTATACCAGCGAAGATTTGTTGAGAAAGCTGCATCAAGTTATTAATCTTGAATAAATTTTCCGATTTCATAGGATTTAGATAATAAACATTTTTCCTCACAAGTTCCTCATATTTTTATTTTACTGTGTATATTGAACTTGCCAGTAATCAGATTAGCTAACTGATTACTGTCTACAAAGATAGTTTTATATTTGTTAGGCATCACCTTTAACCTGTAAATATAAAACTATTTTTCTTTAAAGCAATTTTTCAATAGCTACTTACAGAAATATTTTTAGATATAAAAAACAATTACTGCCGTTCAAATCAGCAGTACTAAATCTTTAAAGATTTATACTTTTAAAACAACAACACCCAAGCATCTACTTGCTCAGTGATTTCCTCTTCTTCTTTGTCTTTACAGGGACGTACTAATCAACTGCTTAACAAATTGCTAGTTACGTTGCCCCCTGACTCTCACAGCGAGGAATTATAAGCGTTCAAGTTGGGTGTTGTTGTTAGTTTTCGAGACAGATTATGAAACAGTTTTCTTACCTTTTCACTTGATTGAACCTGTATGCACCAGGCTATTTTATCTGCCAGGGAAGCTTTATTGCTTCATCTTTAATATAGCAATCATTAATTAAAGGTAGACTATTTTGATACGAATCTTTACCTTTAAATTTAATCAATATTTTTCATTCAAAATGCGTTACTTTTTTAATCATATTGATAATTTGTACTTCTATAAATATGAAGTATTGTAAAGGCTAAATTTGGGTTTATCGAACTTTTATAGCGATACCTGCTTCTATTTGTTCGCTCGGATATAAAATTACTATTTCATTCTTATTAAGCCTTTTTGAATCTCTACTTCGTAATTACTGCGATTTTCTATTTTTACGGTTTTACGATGCGCTTCTCCATCTTTTAGGACAAACACCAATTACCATCACAACTTGGTGTTTGTCTTTTTTTTCGGGTAGGGATAGTTTGGTTCATAACACCGTGATTGTAGGCTATCCGATTAATTCAGCTACCCGAATTGCCGATGCGATCGCACCTTCATGTAAGCCATCTCCTAAATAAGCCCCTGCATGATAAGTATGGTTTTCGCCATTGGTATCAACTACCTCGTCTCGGTATCGGAAAGATTCAACAGTATACAGAGGTGTATTGTGTTCTAAACGCTGAACGATTTTATCTCGATCGATTAAAGATTCAAGATTAAATGCCAAACTATATTTAATCTCAGATGAGACTCCACACAACTGATTAAGATAAGCGTTATATCCCCATCCCGCTGCTGTCTCGAAAAAATCAAACTCCGAAGGTTGTTTAATACCGTATCGATCGTACATCGAAGTATCGGCATGAATTAGCGTAGTTATTTGATTGTTTTCCCAAGCACTAAAACGTCTAATTTCAGCAACTGTGGGATCTAATAATAGCTTTAGTACTTTATCTGGTGGAGTTGCAAGCACAACTTTATCAAATCCAAAAGTTGCACCGTCGGATAGTTCAATTTTGACACCATCCGCCATTCTAGAGATATCCGCGACATTGACATTTAAGCGAATTTCCCCTTTGAAACGCTGTAAAATCTTCTCAATATAGGAATATACTCCACCCTTAATTCTAAACCAGTCGATAAAAACATAATCTCGCAGAGAAAGAATTCCTAGTTCCGCCGGGAAATCATCAATCAGTTCAAAGTGCATCGAATAACTGTACATCGTCAGCAGCTTTATCCAAGTGTTTCTAACACATCGAGTCTTTAAAAAGTAAGATAAAGACCGATTGTAAACGGACGGTATTTGAGCAAAATGAGTTTTTAACCAAAAATCAGCCGAACGAGCATATAAACCATCAAGTTTGAGAAATTCGATTAGTCGCTGTATTCCATTGAAATTTTTACGAATTGCTGTTGCAGAATGTATATGACGACCGTTTTTCAAAAACATCGTAGAACCTAAATCTACAGGTTCTAACTGAACTTCCAATTCTTTCATCAAAATGATGGGTAGGATAATAAGCACCTTCTTGGTATCCTGAGAATAAAATTACCCAAGCGTAAAAAGAAAGTTGATTTGGTGGTAGTAAAAAGTCTTGCCATTGGGAAGCTAAAAGCGTTTGTGCGGCTTGAGGAAGCTTGAATTTATCAAAAACATCTTGCAGCGTACTATTAAGATACATAACAGTGCTATTGACTTCACCGAAATGCGTGAATAACTCCCCAAAATTCACCGGAGGAGCTAATATTTTTAATCCTTCTCTAATTTTTTTGACTTCAAAAACAAACTGACGAATTTGCTCTGCATCTTTGGGAAACAAATCGGTAAGTCGTCGAATCAACTCTTGAGAATCCGAAGGAATATCCAAAGCATAATTCGGCATTCTCATATGGTCAAACCCATTCGGATCGTACCGTTCAAAAGTTATATCTTGGTCTAAATTAAGTTTTTTCAGTACCTGATTAACAGGTTTACCTTCCCCGCAATCCCAAACATAGTGGAGTTGTGCGTTAAAGCGATATTTTTTAGCCATAGTAAAGGTATGACCAAATCCACCGGGATACTCATGAGCTTCTAAAACTTGCACCCGTTTACCGGATTTTGCCATCAGTGCGCCAAACACTAAGCCGGATAAACCGCTACCTAAAATCAAGTAATCAGTTTTCATAACCAGTTTTATTAAATAACTATATTCATGCTCTAGTCGAGCATAAAATTTAATTTAGAAAATAAATTTGAGAAACTTGTGAGGATCGAAGAAATTTTCTTAATAGTAAATAAAGTATTTAGTAGTCCAGATTAATTATGATGGTTATACAGCAATGCGATCGCAACAACTCTAAGACAAAAAAAAGCCAGTTCCCTATCTGTATTTGATGAATACTTAAGTATCGGTTATTACTTTAAATAGACACTGTGTTGTGTTCTCGATATATCCTCAAATATCATCATCACAAAGCTCGCTGTTAATTAAACTTTACTTTCTGAATTAAGTGATTAATTAAACTGGCTTCATGCATAATTTTACTACTGCTGTTATTTTTGCGTTGAGATTACGGCAATTGGGAGATTATTTTCAAACCAATTAGAAGGCAAGTTTACATCTTTCCCAGCATTTTTAATTATCGTCATTATTCTATTCATATCTTTTACTCGATGGCGATAACAGCCATTAGAACCCTTACCAGCCATCAAATTCCCTTCACGTCCGTGGAAACCAAAATTAACTGGAATCCCGTTTTTATCTTTTTGCCCTGTAGGAGAATAAAAATTACCGTAAGCAGGCTTGAAACTAGAACTGTTATCCCGCTTAATATAATCTAATGTATATGTACCATAGGGTGGGTGCCATTCATAATAACGTGCCCCTACGGCAGAAAAGCTTTCTATATTTATCTGATTATTTTTGCTTTTATAAATAATTGTAGTTGTAACTTCGGGAGACGTTTGACCAATTTCAAAAACAATCATTACAGGAGATTTAATTTTATTCTCTGGATTATAACCAAAAGTATTCAGACAAGCTTCTATGGTTTCTTTATGCCCTGTTTGAAACATTCGATTGAGTAGCCCATTCAAGCATTTATTCTCGTTGGATGCTAAAGTTTCGTCATAGTAAACCCTTTGAATTGGATTGTAATTATCGAGTGTGTAGGAGTAAATTTGTGCGGCATGAGTTTTTTCTAAAAGCAAGCTCACATTGAGTGATGTCAAATAGATGAGCATCAATAGGTTATGAATAACTATTTTTGACCAACTTTTGAATATTAGTATTATCATTTTATCTCTCCGATAAATAATAACAGCATTTGGATATTTAGTTAATCAAGATGACCTAAGAAATTAATTATAAAAAATCTTATCCCAACCTTGATTAAAGGGTAAATAAAAACTATCTTGTCTTTGGTTTGTTACTTCTTGAAGTAATCTGAAATTACTTCCAAAAATTTTATAAGCTGCTACAGCACAGGCTGTTTGCGAATCTAAGAGTTGTTTATCACTTTCTTCTAATTTAATTAAGGTTGAAGGATGTCTTCCGATTTGAAAAATCATCATTTTATATTCTCCTCTCTGGTAATCAGTCAATTTAGACATCCAAGGTTGTCTGTATTCATTGCGCCATTGTGGAACCGTACTTCCAGAAACAGTTAACCCAACGGGGGTTTTCAAGGTTATTCCACTATCTAGAGAATATGTTGATGCAGGAATTTTTACCAAACAACCATTTTGGCGTGTAAATATGATGACTCCGGGAGTAACTTGGCGTTTGACAACTTTTACAAGCGGTTCTTCTACTTGTAGAATTTTTGCATCGGTTAAATAAGATGCTGCTGTTTGTGCATAAGTTTGATTGCAAGGTAAAGCAGCTAAAAAAACCGCAAAGATAAAACTTAAAAAAAATTTCATAACTACCTCATTGGACGATAAATAACGTCCAAAGATGATTTGATGCAAGTCTTTGAGATTATTAATTAGCTAATCTAGATAACTGTAATATATGTAGAACAGTTGCTAGTTAGCTTAACTCAAGTTCTTGGGTTTTATGAGTATGTGGTAAATGCACCTATAGCTAAGTTTCTATTTGTCAACAGATTTTTTTCAGCAATTTAGTTACAACCTCTTGCCGTACAGTTACGAGGTTTGTCGATCGGTGGTTCCCCATTGCTAACTCGTACTACTTCTTGTTTACTATAGACGGGAGTACAGTTGGCGATCGCGTGGTTTTCTGCTTCCCGACGGCTGACTCCACCAGTATTTAGACGTTGTTCAAAGGCTTGTTGATTATTTACAACACCCATAGCCGTTTCAAACGCAGTATTCATCTTATTCTGAACGCTACCACGATTTTCGATTGTATCCATCTTAGTAGTAGAAAGATCCAAGGCATAACCGAAGCCACCACCAGCGATACGTCTGGGTTTGAGCGCGAAGCCCTGACGGTAATTAACACCAGTACCGCAGGCTGAACGGTAATTGAAAGAAAATGCTTCACCACCAGTACCAGGTGCTTGGGAACCAAATTGAATGCTGTTGTATTCGTCACCATCAACTTTAACTTTTGTGGATGGCGAAACACTAGTTGCACCAGTATTTACAGACATCTGATTCTTTTGATCGCCGGTTCTAGCTTCACCACCTTCACCACCCTGACTAAAGTTCAAGTTAGTATTGCGGCTATTGCCACTATCACGAACTGTGGCTTTAGCATTACTTTCGCTAGATGAATCAGAACGACTTCTAGAACTAGAGCTTGAAGAAGCAGGAGCGATAACAGTTGTGTTCGTGCCACCATTTTCAACCTTTTGGTTTACAGAACCGCCATTATTATGACCTCCGTTATGACCTCCATTGTGACCGTTTTGGGGTGGTTTTTGATGACCATTACCGCGATCGTAAATTGCGGTATTACTTGCATCGCAACTAGGGTCAAGTGGTACGTTATCATTTCTGGCTTCACAATTGATTAACTGACGTAATCTACCAGTTGGATTAATCGTCAAGTTGCTTCCACGAACAGAAGTTTCCGGACCAATAGCACGACCGTTAAATTCTTGCTCGACATTTTGAGCAAGGGCTGAATTCCCGAGAAAAATGGCACTTGCCGAAAAACCAAGGAAACCGATTGTTAAAACTTTTTTGACTAACATAATACCCTCCTATTGATTGAGTATTATGGCTGACAGATAAGCACAGTTTTTACTACTTACTATTTAATAAAGTATTCTTTTTATACAGCTATTTATGCGCATATACTTAATTTGTTTAGTAGTATTTTTGCTGCTCTAACTTAAGTATAGAGATATTACCTAAGTATCAGCCAAATTAAATTTTACTTTAGTATGCGGCATTGAACTTGTCTGTTGATTGATATTTAAACTATTCATCGGCAATGCTTGAAGCTTGTTCAAGATATAAAAAACGGATTATTTCATCAGAAAAAAAGATTAATCACCTCAGACACTTTTTATTTTGTTTTAAGTAACTATTCACGCACTCATTTGAAATAATTAAAACCTTAGTTTTTTTAAACTAATAGAGAGTGTATGAACTATTACGTTTTAAAAATTACGTCAGTAATATTCTACAGATATTTACCTCCTGTGATTATCTATACTTCTAATTTAGAAGCTAATTGTGATAATCTTGTGAGGAATATCGTGGAATTTACTTAAGAAAGTCCTGAAACATCTAAAATAGAGTGCCTTCATATTCTCTGTAGATAGTAAGTAGTACTAAGCTACTATGATAAATTTATTGTAGCCCCATACAAATTGGTATAACTACTTCCTTGCCCCTTTATTAATTAATAGTGGTTCTAAGGTTGACAGTGCCATTTCTGTTGTCCAAGACTTTCTACTGAAGTATAAATGCAGAGCTTGAACACAAAATGCGAGGAAGAGTTATTTTACTGACGCAGCATAATGATATAGTCTTGCAATTTGCGCTTGGCTAAATTAAAAACAAAACTTGAGGAACTTGTGAGGAAGTTATGCATAGATTTAGACAATTTTAAGCAAAAATAAATAAAATATTAAATATCAGCAATAATCGGCAAAAAAACTGCTTTTCTAGCCAATAGCGAACAAATCCTCACAATTTCCTCAAACTTACTCTTTAAAATGAAATAACAGCTAAGAAATTAGCTTAAAAAAGTTTACACAAGCCAGAAGTAAGATATCAACATTTCGTAGAAATCGAGCAGAAAGTAAAGTTTAACTTGCTATGTTTCAATGATATGAAAATGAAGGCATCAATAGGCTGTTAATAAGAGTTTGTTAGTTAAGAGACTCCAGCAAGAGCGATTTTCTCCGCTCTGTAATGAATGAAATAAAAGTTTATTTACCTCATTCAATATGCCTTTTACTATCTGCCTCCTGTCTTGTGTTTTCTAGGAGGTCACATATGAATAATAAAAATGGACGGAAAACATCAATCAATTTTGTTGCAACTTTTTTCGCAACAGCAACACTGATGGCTGCTATGGTTGCACCTGCTTTGGCTGCACCAAAAGTCAGAATTGTTGACGACGTAGGTTATGGTGGTAGCGGTTGCCCCGATCGGTCTGCAAGTGTCACCGTAAGTCCTGATGGTCAAGAATTAAGTATTCTATTTGATAAGTTCATTGCGGATGCGAGTAATCGACGAGCAAGCCGTAAAAGCTGTAACCTTTCAATTCCAATTGAAGTCCCTCAAGGTTTTCAAATCTCTCTCTATGATGCCGATTATCGCGGTTATATTTCTCCTGCAACCACTGCAAAACTTAGAGCAGAGTATTTCTTTGCTGGTCAACGCGGACCAGTTTTTAACAGAAGCTTTAAAGGTGAAACCGAATATTTTGTTCGAGATCCTTTGGCAACCGTTGTGAATGTATGGTCGCGCTGTGGTGACAGTTTAAATATGCGAGTTAATGCAGGAATGTCTGCAAATGGAAAGGGAATTGCCACCGTTGACTCTTTCGATCTCGCACATCGTGGTTTGAAATACCATATCAAATACCGTTCGTGTAATAAATAATGAATCCTGATTAACTTATGGGTTTTTACGTCATGAACGTTGATAAAGAATAAAATCTACTCCTAGCGGTGTCGTCAAGGTTTGGCGACACCGCCATTTATTCAGGGATTTTGTCTAATCTAAAGTACCCTTCCAGATACTATTGCCTGTGCTTAACATTTTTTTTGCTCGTTCTTCAATTTCTGATGCTCCCCAACTAGCTTGCTGAAGAATCCAACGGTTTAACTCAATATGAGTATTTTCGAGTTTAACCTTCTTTTCTAAAAATGAAAGGTTGCTCAATTCTGAATTATAACTAGTCAAACTCAAATTACCGAATGTATTCACAAGGTTAGCATGAACTTTCTCTGGTTCTAAACCTAGCTCATCTCTCCATTTCCGAGTCAGAGCAAAAAATTTCTTACTAAGTCAGCTTGAGTAAGAGGTTCACCTTTGAAATTAAGACTCTCAAAAATCAAATATGGGTCGTCATCTTCGCCAAGGTTTATCATTACAACCTGGAGACATTGCTCCAAAGTAATTAGGACTTTGGTAGCATCTACTGGATTATCATTAATATCGGTACTTTTGGTCAATTTCTTTGTAAAGAAGTGATACGCAGCAGCCATCCGAACATCTTTATCTTTCTTTGGAACCTCACGATCTAGAGCAATAGTGCGGTATATATTTCGGTCTGCCTGTGTTGGCACAAATTTCAAAGTATCCTCTACATCGCGAAAGCGATTAGTCAAGTAAACTTCCTGTATGCGTGAGGCTGTATTTGAATCAAGACAATCGCGTAAAGCACATAAAAGTAACGATACGGTTGTAAGGCGTTGCTGTCCATCAATAATAAGATATTTACTGACTCCTACAGGTATACTTCGCGCCGGAACAGAAACAATCGCCCCCATAAAATGGGTTCCAGTATCACCCACTTCATACTGCACCATTAAATCATCCCACAGAGTTTGCCAATTACTGTCAGCCCACGTATATGGGCGCTGAAATAGAGGAATTAGATTTTGCTTTTCACCGTTGAAATACTGAATAACTTTAGCGGGCGAGGCTTCCATGAAATTTACTTTGTCCTTTAATCTGCAAAAGTAACTAACCTTGGCTAATATTATACCTGACTACTTAAAAGAAGTAAGTGTATTTATTGCACCGAGCCGCATTATAAATTGCATTTAAATCAAACTATATTAATTGTTTGCCTATTCCTTTGTTTTCAACACCGCAATCAAATCCAAACTCTTCAACTGCCGACGAACTATCAACCCGGAAATAATTGCAGTCACCAAAATAAAAATAAAAGTAAACGCATAACTCGCATTAGTGACAACTAAAGAAAGCCGATAAAGTTCTGATTGATAACATTCGACATCAAAGCACACAAACTAAAACCCAACATAAATCCTGTTCGGTAACAAGGGAGTAGGCAGTAGGAGTAAGGATTTGTAGACGCGCAAGCAGTTTCTCAAAGAGAAGCTTATTTACATTTTGTTATATAGCTCTATTTATTTCCGCCTACTTACTTAGTCGATAAGTAATTGTTAGATCCCACATTCCGCACTCTCTTCTCACCCACGCATCACAAACGCTGCAATTAAACTTAAACTCAAAGCGCTCAACAAAATCGTCGCACACCACCTACCTAATAACCATCCACCAATAAATGTTGCTAGTAACGCTTTGAATAATGTATTTACTATTGCAGCAATTAAAATTCCTGTCGCGGCAATCTCAAGCGATAAATTTTCACGAGTAGCCTGAGCTAAAGATAAACTCACCGTGTCTACATCTGCAATTCCAGAAATCGCCGAAAGTATATAGATACCTGTATCTCCAAAAAAATTTTGAGCAGCACGCACAAGCACAGATAAAACGCTCAAAACCCCAGCAAAACCTAAAGCTGCTCCTAACTCAACAGGATTTCTCAACTTCACTTCTGCCTCGGATATGTTTTGAGTTGTTCGAGTTGCGATTATTACCGCTGCAATTAGAGGGACAATTGCCAGTAATCCAACTGGAATTATTAGTAAGGGCACCAAAGAAGGATTAACAATTCCTATTTCAATCAATAACCTTACAGCCATAATACCGGCTGCAAGGGAAATTCCCGCCCCTAGCAAAGCTGAATTTCCTTGCTTTTTCCGGGCTATTCTTGCATAAGCCAGCGTCACCGCAGTTGATGATACTAATCCGCCAATTACCGCAGTTGCTAACAAACCAACGCGACTACCAACAATTCGCATTGCAAAGTAACCAATATAGGAAATACTTGCAATCAATAGTACTATCCAACCAATTGTTCTTGGGTTGAGTGCTTCCCAAGGACCAATATTGCGGTTTGGAAGTAAAGGAAGCGCTACAACTGCCACTATCAATAGTTGCAACGTAGCAATTAGTTCTCGTCGTTCCAGTTGATTGAGAATTGAATGTATTTCCTGTTTATATCCTAATAATGCAGCCACAACTACAGCACTAGCAACCGCTTCTCCTTCGACTCCACTTCCTGCTAATGCTCCCAAAATAAAAGTAATCAGCAATGATAGTTCTGTGGTAATGCCGAAATCTTGAGAACCCTTAGCGCTGATTCTGTAGGAAAAAGCGACTATCAACACCAGCCCCAAAAAGGTTACAGCCAGAATATTGGTGCCAAATTTATCTCCTAGCAGTGCCGATAACCCACCAAAAAGCCCGACAAAAGCAAAGCTTCTAACTCCCGCAGTTCGGGAACCTTGAGGAGTGTCTCGACTTTGCCAACCGCGTTCCATGCCGATAATTAAACCTACTGCAAGGGCGATCGCCAGTCGTAATGTAGTTGTAATATTCATCGCCTAACCAATCAAATTCTGAATTTATTGTTTTGAAAAATTGCTTTTTAAAACACTGGGATAGTAGTTAAAGCCAACGCTAGCAAGACAATTGCGATCGCGATGCCAAATCTGAGCGCCGTGTATTTAATGACATCAGTTACAGAAATATCAAACATGGTTCCACCTCCATAGCAGCTTTATAGTACGTTTTAAGGTTTTTCAGAACTAATAGCTGCCTATATCTTTATTGTCTAATAAAGCTAGGTTAAATAAAGCTTTATGTTATATTTCTTTGCTGTTTACCTATAAAAACATTCAAGCAGCATAATCATTTCCGTGGAGCCGCTTTTGGAGGCATTCTCATTTCTGGACGCATTATTGGCGGTTTTATTTCAAAATTAACTAGCTGGGATTTCAGTAGTTCTTTTTGACGTTCGCTTAATTCTGAGATTTCTAAAACATCTTCAAATCAATTTTGAATTTTGGCACCAAATTCAGCACATGATTTTTGTGAATCAACTTTACTTAATTCGGATACTATTGCTTGGGTGCCCGATACTGGTTGAGGAATAACATTAAAAAAACAATGTGAGTAAATTGTGAGAAAACTGCAAGTATTTCTCTAGAAATTTTAAAATCAGTATTCATTCATTTAAAAAATATGAAGGTATATCCTCACAAGAATCTCACATTTATATGGTACTAAGAACGAAGCTGAAGAAAATGGATTATTTAATTTAGATCATAAAAATAATTTTGGTTGTTTTTACTTAAGGAATATATTGACCTATACCCAGTTGATGTTTTTTGTAAATAGAAACGATACTTTGAATAGCCATGAACAAAACTGTTTTAGACCCCCATTTACGCTACGAAGATTGGATTCTTACCGAAAATTATTTTGACCCAGAACAACTTAACTACAAAGAAACCGTATTTACCATTGGTAACGGCTATCTGGGTACGAGAGGCAGTTTTGAGGAAGGATATCCCGGTGCAGTAGCCGCGACTTTAATTAATGGTGTCTATGATGATGTGCCGATTTACTATACAGAACTAGTTAACTGCCCTGATTGGCTGCCTTTATACATTATTATCGATGACGAAGAATTTCGTTTAGATAAAGGTGAATTGTTCGGCTACGAGCGTCAGTTAGATTTGCAGCGCGGTATTCTGAGTCGTAAAATAGGCTGGCGCAGTCCAAATGGTAAAACAATCGACCTTTATTTTGAACGTTTTGCAAGCCTTGCAGAGCAAAATGTTTTAGGATTACGGATTCAACTGACACCGATTGATTTTGATGGTACGATTCGGATTCGCGGTAGTATTGATGGTAATCCTGAAGATAATGATGGATTTAACCCCTGGTTAATTCTCGATCAAAGTTATGGCGAAGCTAGTTCTTGGTTGCAAGTTCGGACTAGAACTTCCCGCATTCAATTAGGGATGGCATTCAAGTTAGCAATATCGGGAAGCATTGCTCAATATAGAGATATTAGCGTTCCCGGTTTTCCGACAGTGGAAGCAAAATTTGATGCTGTTCGAGGAGTTACTGTTACTGTTGAAAAATTAGTTACAGTTTTTACTTCACGGGATATAGAAAATCCTGCTTTAGCCGCTTGCGATAAGTTGCAGGAGCTAGCAAGTTATGAAGATTTGCGAAAAAATCACGAGCAAGCCTGGGATAAAATATGGCATCACAGCGATATAGTAATTGAAGGAAGCGCTCAAGCTCAATTAATCTTACGGTACAATCTTTTTCAATTATTAATTAGCGCTCCGCATCATGACGATAGAGTTAGTATTCCTGCCAAAACTCTATCAGGCTTCGGATATCGCGGGCATATTTTTTGGGATACAGAATTTTTTATCCTGCCATTTTTTATCTTTACTCAACCCGATATTGCCCGAAATTTACTTACTTACCGCTATCATACTTTGTCAGGAGCGCGACGCAAAGCAAAATCTTACGGCTACCGAGGTGCAATGTATGCTTGGGAAAGCGCTGCAACTGGCGACGAAGTAACTCCAAGATGGGTATCAGCAAAGAATTTATATGAAGAAGATATTCGCATTTGGTGTCGCGATCGCGAAATTCACATTAGTGCAGATATTAGTATTGCGGCTTGGCTGTACTGGCAAGTTACCGATAATGATGAATGGATGCGCGATTATGGTGCAGAAATTATCCTTGATACCGCTTTGTTTTGGAGTAGCCGCGTTCATCTTGATGTTAAGCGCGAATTTTATTCCATTCGTGATGTAATTGGCCCAGATGAGTATCACGAAAATATAGATAATAATGCTTTCACTAATCGGATGGTGCAATGGCATTTGGAAAAAGCCCTTGATGTTTATGAATGGCTGAGTAAAAATTTTCCTCAAAAAGCGATTGAATTAGAAGAACATCTGCAACTAACTCCGAAGCGTCGCACTCGTTGGCAAGACATCGCCGAAAATTTGTTGATTCCCTACGATTCACAAACGGGACTTATCGAACAGTTTGAGGGCTTTTTTAAATTAGAAAATGTTAATTTAGCCGATTACGAGCCGCGTACCGATTCAATGTTAACGATTTTGGGAATCAAGGAAATTAACAAGCGGCAGATTCTCAAGCAGCCAGATGTATTGATGCTGCTTTATTTAATGGAAAGAACCGCCGAAACTGATTATGGTTCATATGTTCTTCAGAAAAACTGGGATTATTACGCACCGCGCACCGATATCACTTATGGTTCTTCTTTAGGTCCTGCTATTCATGGACTTGTGGCAGCTTCTTTAGGTAAAACGGGTGAAGCTTACGAAAATTTTAGATTAGCAGCATTAGTAGATTTAGAAAATACGCGGGGAAATGCATCAGAGGGAATTCATGCTGCATCTTGCGGTAGTATTTGGCAAGCTGTAGTTTTTGGAGTTGCCGGTATCCAATTTACAAAAAATGGTCTGGTAGCGAAACCCAATTTACCTCCGACTTGGAAACGCTTACAGTTTAAACTTTACTGGCGCGGTGATTGGCATTCTTTTGACTTGAAACCAGAAATTAGCACTATCAAATCGGAAATTAAAGGCTTCATTTTTGATTTGGATGGGGTACTTACGGATACAGCAGAATTACACTATCAAGCTTGGCAAAAGTTAGCAGATGAAGAAGGAATTCCCTTTAACCGCGAAGCTAATGAAGCATTACGGGGAATTTCACGTCGAGATTCATTAATGAAGATAATTGGTGATAGAAAGTACTCGGAATCGCAAATCCAGGAAATGATGGAATGTAAAAACCGTTATTATGTAGAACTAATCCGACAAATAACACCGGAACTACTACTACCAGGAGCCGGTAATTTAATAGATGAATTGCGTGAAAAAGGAATTAAAATTGCTATCGGTTCGGGAAGTAAAAATGCTCGTACTGTAATTGAAAGATTAGGAATTGCAGATAAACTAGATGTTATTGCCGATGGTAACAGCGTTACTCGTTCCAAACCCGCACCAGATTTGTTTTTATATGCAGCCAATCAGTTAGGATTAGAACCAGCCGATTGCGTAGTAGTAGAAGATGCAGTTTCCGGAGTTGAAGCAGCCCTTGCTGGAGGAATGAGAACTATAGGAATTGGTTCGGATCAAAGAGTTGGTGCGGCTCAAATTATTTTGCCGAATCTAGAAGGTGTTAGCTTTAAGGATATTCAGCAGAAGTTTAGTTTTTGTTTAGCTAATTAATATCATTTCTGGTTAAACCTCACCCCAGCCCTCTCCTTACCAATGAGAGGGGGCTTTTCTTACAATGGGGGTGCTGGCAAAGGCTTTGGCGGTGCTGACATTGGGTCTATCCCGCCGCTACCGACTTCAAACTGAGTCATCATGGCATGGTCTTCGTGAACTGTATTATGGCAGTGCATCATATATTTACCCTGATAGGGTTCAAACCTAGCAATCAACTTAATATTGTCGTCTTCACCGATATAAACAACATCTTTCCAACCTCGTTCGTAAGCAAGAGGCGGTTGACCGTTGCGTTCTAGAATTTGAAAATGGATTAGATGAATGTGGACTGGATGAAACCAGTTGCGACTATTAGTAATAATTTCCCAAACTTCAATATCGTTTAAACCAGGGTTTGCATCAACCCGATTCCTATCCCAGATGTTACCGTTAATCTCCCATCTATCATTGCGATTCTCAAAAGTCCAGCGTCTTGTTGGTCTTGCAGAAGGTGGTACAAGTTGCTCAAAAGGTCGTAGTGTTGAGGGAATCAAGCTATTATCGGGTTCAGCACGTACTACGTCAAAGCGCATAATCTTAGAAGTACCGTCAAAATCTGTATTGTTAGGTAGTCCAAGATTTTGCAAAACTACCTGAGTCCCAATAGGGTATTTGGAAAAGTCGATAACCAGTTCATAACGCTCTGCCATTCCCAACCTCAAGTCTTTAGTTCTGACTGGTGCTTGTAAAAGTCCGCCATCTGTACCGATGACAATTAAATCATCACCCGTACTCAAAGCTAATTTGTACGAACGCGAAACCGAACCATTTAGAACTCGGAAGCGGTATTTACGGTTGGCAACTTCCAACCGAGGCAGCGGCGCACCATTGACCAGGATAATATCTCCCATAACGCTAGTATGTTGATGGTCATCGAAAACTAAAGAACCATCATTAGCAAAGACTTTATCGTCAATAATCAGCGGTATATCGTACTCATCCTTCGGCAAAGGAAGACTCAACTCAAAGTCATCTTGGATAATGTACATACCAGCTAGCCCCATGTATACATGATGTGCCGTTTGATCAATTGCATGGTCATGATACCAAAAGGTAGCAGCGCGATTATTAGGATAGATGTAATCTTTGTAAAAGCCAGGACTAGATAAATCCTCAGCATATCCGTCAAATTGCGGCAGCGATGCCATTCCGTGCAAATGAGTTGATGTTGATGCACCAACATCATTAACAAAGCGAACAATTGACTGTCTACCTTGATGTTGCTTAATAGTAGGACCTGGAGTTATGCCGTTATAACCCCAGATTTCTGTAAATAACCCAGGTAAAATCTCTATCTGATTTCTTTTGATTACAATCTCGTAATAATCAGTTGTTTCATCGCTACGTACAGGCTGTAATACTGGTGGGATAGGAAGGTTAACTGTAAAAGGTTCTGGTGGTGGACTGCCAGCAGTTGCAGCATGACTAATATACTGATGTGCTACAGGAAGTAAGATAACACTGCCACCAGCAATTGCAGCCAACTGTATGGCTTTTCGTCTTGTAATATTCATATTTGCATCCTTCTATTTGATAAAGATGTTTGTTGCTTATATGTAACTCCGCTATTTATCCCATCAACAAACGTGTTATTGGTTTTTGAACCAACAACCGCATGATTCGCTGTTAAAGCATTTATCAAATCAGAGATATTTGTCCCTAACAAAATATTTTTATTAGCCATGTGAAAAATCCTTTAAATTTAAAACTGAAAAATTGATTTGATTAACGGTTGTTCCGAGAAAATAGGCTTTAATTCACAACCTCTCTAACTATTAGTATAAACTAAATTGTTAATATCTAAGTAACATCACTAAGTATTAATATTTTTTAACATCATGGTAAAATTTTGCAAATTTAGATTATATTTACTAATAGACAATACAGTATATTTTTACATCTCAATTCATTGCCACTCTAAATTATTAGAGATTTTCAATACTATCTATTTCGATAAGTTATTCTTTTAGGTTTTTACAAAAATATAATATGTCGATTTTTCTACTTAACACAAGTTATCTTTTTGTAAAAATCAACTGACTTAGATTTAATTAGTTTTTAGAAAAATCAAATATTGAATCGGTTTTATATTCCTCACAACTTCCTCATATTTAGTCTTTATTCTTAATATTAGAAGCGGAGTCAAAGCTTCTACTGCTTAAATAATTATTCACCGAATGTATATTTATGAGTGAATAAAAACTAATAAATAAGGAGTATAGGATGAAAACACAATCTAGGTATACACTTGAAGACCTATACAAAATTAAGCAAGTAAAACGTGAGATTCAATATTTACAAAAACAGCTTTCAGAAATAGACAGTGAAATAAAAAGAAGAGAACAAGATAAGACTAATTCAGAACCTAATAAAAAAACCAATTATTTCCAAGAATGGTTAGATCGGAATGATGATTCTAAGACCGACGAACCAGTAGAAGAAGATAAAGAAAAACTTTGGGGAAACTATATACTCGTTATCCTACTTATGGTTTATTTCGTTGTAATGAGTTTAATTTAAACCCTATCAAAACCAAACTCGTTATCAAATAAAGGAAATTTATATTATGCTACTCGAACGTCTAAACCCTATGCTACAAGATGCTGAAATTATAGACAGAACCCCACTGACTTACGAAATTGATTTGCAAGATACCAACGCAGTCATGACAGAATTGGTTCGCACTTTGGTGTACTATAATTTCAAAACGGTAGATTCCAACGCCACCAACTGGGAACTGGAAGGTGAATTGGTAAAAGTTGGTCAAGAGAATCCCTACAAGATGCACGTATTCATCAACGTTGGTGGAGCAGATTATATCTTATTAAAAATGGTTCTTCAGTACTTAGTATGCTTAACTAACAGTAAGAATGCCAGTTAAGTAAACATCTAACTCTAAAATTATCGAAGTTTCTGAATCCATATCCTAAACGTTTAATAAGTTTTAATTTGTTGTTAATTCCCTCAACAACACCACTCGTTGTACGCTTATCGAAGTAAGCAATAATTTCATCAATCCAACGAGTAATAGTTTTTCGACTTGACGGAAAATATTCTTTTGATTCTGATAGCCATATACCAAGTTTGAATAATCCTCCTAACCAATCAACTGTTTCATCAAAAATTATTCGTATTTTCTCTTTTAAGTTATGCATTACTTTAAGATTAGGAGATACTTCCTTCACTTGGATAAGTTTAATTTTCTGTTCTTCATTCAAGCTAGACTCATTCTTTAATAAAGCATATTTACTTTTATTTAATCCATTTAAAACTTTTTCGTATTCATGTTTTTTTAATTGCGATTTTGCTTTTTTAATTGAATCTTATATTTTTCTTTTCTCTCGTTTTCTTTGTGAATCTAACTCTTTATTTACTTGCGGCAACAACTTGAGCATTTGGCATTAATTCTTGAACTACATTTTTGTAGCCTCGCCATAAGTCTATGCTCACTTCTTCAATATCATTTCAAATATCTTTGCCCCATGATAAGAGTGTTTCTCTAATTATATCTTGTGTTCTCCCTGGTAAAATAGCAAGTAATTGAGAATGGTCTAAATCTATAATCACTGCACAGTAATGACCTTTTCCTTTAACTAAAGCTATCTCATCAATACCAATTCTTTTTAACTTTGATGGTTTTTGTAACAATAATATTTTAGAAGCATCATTTAACATTCTTTCTATTTCTTCAGTCGTAACAATCCCTTTTTTTGCAACGCTATTTATATCTCCTACTAAAACTTCTTGTATTACTTTCTTTGCAAGCCTTTTAGTATATGTTCTTCTTCTATCTACAAAATTTAAGTCTTCACTAAAAGGCTTTTTACATTCATTACATTTGAATTGTCGTCTATTTATTTCTAAAAATAATTGTTTTTCTCCCAATGGTAAATCTTTAATTATATATTTATGATTTTGATGTAATAAGCAGACTCTTTGTCTGACAACGAGGACAGATAGCATCCCGACTTATTGATTCAACCTGTAAGATTATTCCAACATTTTGATATTGGCGGTGCGATATAACTTTTATTTCTTTTAAATTGATTAATTCTGTTAGTAGTTTAATTTCTTTTTTTGAAGCCATAATATTAATACACCCACTTGCGTCATGATTATTTCATCTTTATTTAAATCAAGTATTTTTTAGCATTATGAGTCAAATAATCTCAACAAAAATTCATTATTTTCTGCTAATCTGCTTCGATAATTTAAGAATTGAACTACTATTCAATTAGCGTAGCGGCGTATAGGCGGGCTATCGTATTTAATGGTTTTTGTGAGCTAATCATAAGCCCGTCTATACGTAATTGAATAGAGCGCAGCGGTAGTTCAATTCCCTCCTCCAACGAGTTATTTTTCCGCTATTTTATCTCGCTTGACTATACTTTAAGCATACTAAGTACTGAAGAGCCATATTTTTTTGCTCTTAATAGCCATATACCCATTTTAAACAGTCCTATTAACCAATCATTTGTTTCATTAAAAATTATTCGTATTTTTTCCTTTAGTTCATGCATAATTTTGAGAATAGGAGATACTTTTTTAACTTGATTAAGTTTATTGGTTTGTTCTTCCTTTAATTTTGATTCATTTTTTAATAAAGCATACTTACTTTTTTTCAATCCATTTAATATTTTTTCGTATTCATCTTTCTTTGATTTTGA